>JBLGAR010000012.1:0-53388 GCA_047612385.1 Cryomorphaceae bacterium
CCTTTGCGAATCTTAGCGAACGCATGCGCCCGGAAATGTCGCCTTGGACAGGCAGTGGTGCTCAGGCGGCTGTGCTGGTGGCTCTGAGTGACGAGCCATCTCCTCGGGTCCTGCTCGGAAGACGCGCTCAGCATCTGCGCTTGCACCCCGGTGAAATTGCATTTCCCGGGGGCAAGCGCGAGCCCGAAGACGCAACGCCTTGGTCTACAGCGGTGCGTGAAGCCTGGGAAGAGGTGGGGATTCAATCTAAATGGGTGACTCCGTTGGGGCAGCTTGAGCCCATGCGAACCAAAACCGGCTTTGAAGTTTATCCCTGTATTGCTAAAGTGCCTGCCGGGCTTGATTGGATTGTTGATCCTGGAGAATTCGACAGCGTGTTCTCACCGCCGTTGAACCACTTTGCCGACGAGCAGTTTTATTGGCTGAGACGTATGCAGCATGAAGGGTACATACGAATGGTCCCGCACTATCGAGTAGACCAAGATGAAGTGTGGGGTGTAACCGCCGGCATTTTGGCTCTGTTGGCCAATGTAGCCCTGGATGCGGGCCTGGATCTTAAACGCGATTGGAGGGAAGAACCATGAAGTACAGTCTCGGAAACAAAAAAGTAAAGTTGGTCGGTGGTGGACATTTTATCGCTCCTAATGCCGCCGTTATTGGCGATGTCACGCTATATGATAGCGCCAGTGTGTGGTTTAGCTGTGTATTGCGCGGTGATGCCGAGCGCATTGAAATAGGCGCTAACAGCAATATTCAGGACGGAGCTGTTGTACATGCTGATCAGGGCTTTCCCACCATCGTGGGAGAAAACGTGACGGTTGGGCACAATGCCATGATTCACGGTTGCACCATTGGTGACGGCTCCTTGGTGGGCATCAATGCGGTGGTGTTAAATGGCGCTGTTGTGGGCAAGAGCTGTTTGATCGGTGCCAATGCTCTGGTTACAGAGGGCATGGAAGTTCCCGACGGCAGCATGGTTTTGGGTTCACCTGGCAAGATCAAGAAAACGTTTACCGCCGAAGAGCAATCGGTGCTCGCACTCAATGCACATCACTATGTGGCCAATGGCCAACACTTTGCCAAGGAACTGAAGGAGCAGCCGTGAACGAACACGAACCACGCTCGCCCTGTATCTCTATCTGCGTTTTGGACGATCAAGACATCTGCCAGGGTTGCTTTCGCACAGGGGTCGAGATCACCGATTGGTTTATGGCCAGCGGTGACGAGAAAAAGCAAATTATTGAAAGAGCGAAAGAGCGACTACAGGCGTCAAATACTATTCTATTAAAGTAGGCACGGCAGCCTTGACCCGCCCGCGCACGGCTTGCACGACGTTGCTGTGCAGTTCCAGAACCTCCAGCTGATAATTGCCTATCGCCAGGCCAACATTGGCATCTGGAAAAGATTCAAGGTACTCCAAGATAAGCCCGCTCAAGGTTTTAGGCCCATCGGTTGGCAAATCCCATTGCAGTGATTTGTTCACCTCGCGGACTGTTACGGTTCCGCTGATAATAAAACTGCCGTCGCGTTGCGGAAACACATTGCCCACGCTCTCCGCCAGGTTGGAGGTAAACTCTCCGACAATTTCCTCGAGAATATCTTCCAGTGCGACCAGGCCCATAACCTCGCCGTATTCGTCGACAACAACGGCGAGTCGATGTTTATCTTTTTGGAAATTGAGTAATTGAGTGTGTAACGGGGTGCTTTCAGGAATGAAATAGGGTTGATCCATTTCACGCTCTAGAGCGGCTCGATCCACGCCATTTTTTTCCAGTATTCGGCTGAGGTTGCGCATGTGCAGCACGCCGCTGATATTGTTTATATCTTCATGCCACACCGGTAGCCGAGTGTGTGAGCTTCCCTGCAGGCGACGTAGAATCTCGTCGTCACTATCCGCCAGATCAATACCATATACTTCATTGCGCGGCACCATGATGTCATCTACTGAGACCTCTTCAAGGTCCAGTATGTTGAGTAGCATTGCACGGTGACGTGTGGGTATTAACTGGCCGGCATCGGTGACAATTGTGCGCAGCTCGTCACTGGAAACACTCTCGTCGCTGCGGTTTGACGGATCGATTCCGAAGATGCCCAGTAATGCGTTGGTTACCACGTTTATCATCCAGACCAGAGGATAAAAAACTTTCATCAATGGAAGTAATATCCAGCTGGCAGGAAAGGCAACGCGTTCGGGGTATAGCGCGGCGATAGTTTTGGGCGTAATTTCGGCGAATATCAGCAGAACCAGGGTGAGCGCCAGTGAAGCGATGAAGATTCCGGCGTCCCCCCACAGGCGAATTGCTATGACAGTTGCTATCGCCGCGGCGAGTACATTCACCAGATTGTTGCCGATGAGGATCAACCCAATCAGCCTGTCGGGACGCTCCAGTAGACGACTGGCCCGCATGGCGCCTCGATTTTTGTTCTTCGATAGATGTTTCAGTCGATAGCGGTTGAGAGTCATCATGCCGGTTTCCGAGCTGGAAAAGAATCCGGATAACAGGATGAGGCCTACCAGAACTGAGAATAAAAGACCCAGCGGTGCTTCGTTCAAATTAGATGATAACTCTGTGGCTCGTAAGAGAGCGTATCTTGAAGAAAAACCGACCTGGGAGCAAGCCTAGCTGCGGATTGAGCTTAGGTCATTTTTAGGGCTTTAGACGCGCTGGAGGACCAGCTCAAGCACCATTTTTGAACCGAAGTAAGCCAGCATCAACAATGCAAACCCACTCAAGGTGAATCGCACAGCGGTTTGGCTGCGCCATCCCAGCTGATAGCGGCCCCAAAGCAGAACTGAAAACAATGCCCAGGCAATAATGGCAAGCACCGTTTTATGCACCAGGTGTTGTGCAAATAGGTCATCGACGAAAAGAAAGCCGGATATAATTGAGACGCTTAGAAGAATCACGCCCGCCCAGATCAGCTCAAACAGCATCGTTTCCATTAGCTGCAGTGGCGGCAGTACCTGAATGAGACCACGGGTCTGCTTTTGTTTCAGATGGCGGTCCTGGACCGCGACCAGGCCCGCTTGAATTGCGGCGAGCGTGAGCATTGCATAGGCCAAAATAGAGCTGCCTATATGGAGCAGGATGCCTCCTGAATACTCACCGACCTGTGTAACCGCTGAGGGGGAAAAGGTGGAGACCAGCACCGATATGGCCGACATTGGGAACAGGGCAACCAGTAAATTTTGAAGGGGACGCCTGAGTAAGCTGAGGACGCAAACGAGATTTATGACTAAAAAAATCAGGGCCGAGACTTTATAGAAACCCAGGTTCAGAGCGCCGTCAAAGAACAGGTTTTTCCAGGCGAGTCCGGAATGAGCGCACAGCGCCAGTAAGCCCAAGGCAAACACTTTTTTGTCTATTTGTCGGCGCCGCTGGGATATATGCAGTAATTGCAGTCCCGTAGCGCTCAGATAGAGCATAGCGGCGATCAGTGCAAGGATTGTAGCGGGCATGGGTTTCGGGCTTGGGCTCAGCTGGCGTATACTTCGTTCCTTTGTACCGATTTGTCTGACTTTAAGCAATAGTGACGCCTCTTCGACACCGTCAAAAGTTGGGTAGAGATGATCGTTCGCACCCTAATCAATATGAGTTTGTAGAGAGACCCTATGTTCGAAAGCCTCAGTGATCGCCTATCGGCTAGCCTGCGCAGTATTACCGGCAAGGCGAAGCTTACCGAAGACAATATTCAGGACACCTTGCGCGAAGTGCGAATGGCCCTGCTGGAAGCTGACGTGGCGCTTCCGGTCGTCAAAGACTTCGTAGAATCCGTAAAACAGCGGGCGCTAGGTCAAGAGGTCATGAAGAGCCTCAGCCCTGGCCAGGTATTTCTGAAAATTGTCCAGGCTGAGCTGGAAGCCGTCATGGGTAATTCCAACGAGGCTCTAAACCTCGCCAGCCAACCCCCGGCCATCGTGCTGGTCGCAGGCTTACAAGGTGCCGGTAAAACCACTTCTGTTGCAAAACTGGCTCGTTTTTTGAAAGAGCGCGAGAAGAAATCAGTGACGGTGGTTAGCGCGGATGTCTACAGACCTGCGGCGATCAAGCAGTTGGAGACTCTCGCACAAGAGGTGGGGGCAGATTTCTTTCCAAGTGACATCAGCCAAAAGCCAATAGACATCGCCAGGGCTGCAATCGCTCACGCCAAGATTCGTTTTAGCGATGTGGTGATTATCGATACCGCGGGCCGGCTCGCAGTCGATAAGGACATGATGGCGGAAATTGCAGATCTGCATGCTGCCGTAAATCCCATTGAAACCCTGTTCGTTGTTGATGCCATGACCGGGCAGGATGCAGCGAACACCGCAAAGGCGTTTGGCGAGACCTTACCGCTGACGGGGGTGATTCTTACCAAAGTCGATGCCGATACTCGCGGTGGTGCCGCATTATCGGTTCGGTCGATTACCGGTAAGCCGATTAAATTTTTGGGCGTCGGTGAGAAAACCACCGCTTTGGACCCGTTCCACCCGGACCGACTTGCCTCCCGAATCCTGGGTATGGGAGACGTTCTGTCTCTTATTGAGGAAGCTGAGCAAAAAGTAGACAAGGACAAAGCGGAGAAGCTGGCGCGCAAGATCAAAAAAGGCAAGAAATTTGACCTGGAAGACTTCCGCGATCAACTCCAGCAAATGAATAATATGGGCGGCATAGCCGGCATGTTGGATAAGCTACCCGGTATGGGGAATATGGCTAATATGGCCAAGCAAAACGTGGACGTTAAAATGTTCGCCCAAATGGAGGTCATGATTAACTCCATGACAGCCAAAGAGCGACGCAATCCTGAGATAATTGTAGGATCGCGCAAACGTCGCATTACCCTGGGTTCGGGTACCCAGGTTCAGGACCTGAATCGACTGCTGAAGCAGCACAAACAGATGCAGAAGATGATGAAGAAAATGAAGGGTGGCGGCATGGAGAAGATGATGCGCGGTCTGGGTGGGATGATGCCCCCGGGCGGCCCTGGCGGCGGCGCGCCATTTCGATAGATCGCTCCGATACCTCGCTACCAAGCGGTGTTCGTTGGGGGGTTGTCAGTCTCACCAGGCTTGCGAACCCAAGTGACCGAATTTTATAAATAAATAGAGCTTCAGGGTTTAAAACTTCGAGCTTTTTACGTATGATACGCCACCTTTCCGGCCTAGGTGTCGGGTTTTGTCGTGGGTGAGGTGGCAAGTTCGCTACATTTCCCAGCTAATTTTTAGGAATTTACAGAAAATGGTAACAATTCGTCTTTCTCGTGGTGGCTCTAAAAAGCGCCCATTTTATCACTTTACAGTTACCGACAGCCGCAATGCGCGTGACGGTCGCTTTATAGAGCGCGTGGGTTTCTTTAACCCTGTTGCCCGTGGCCAGGAAGAACGCCTGCGCGTGGACAACGACCGCATTGAATTTTGGCAGAGCAAGGGTGCGCAGCTGTCCGAGCGTGTGGCCAAGTTGGTCAAAGACGCGGCGGCGGCTCCAGCTGTAGCTTAAGTTGCGGGGAGTATGAGTGAGTCGCAGCCCGATTTATTGGTAATCGGCCGCATCAGCGGTTGTTACGGGATTAAGGGCTGGGTAAAAATCCACTCATTCACCGAGCCGGTGGAAAATATGCTGGCTTACGACCAATTCCAGCTTAAACGAAAGTCGGGTTTGGAAGCGGTAGAGTTTGATTCGATTAGACGCCAGGGAAAGGGGTTAGTCGGCCATATAAAAGGTGTCGATGATCGCAATCTGGCGGAGACCTATAAAGGTCTAGAGATTGCAGTTGGCGCTGAGCAGTTGCCCACGCTGGATGACGGAGATTTTTATTGGCGAGAACTGCACGGTCTAAAGGTCTGGTGCCTCGACCAAAGTGTAAGTGAAGAACGGGTTTTGCTGGGAACTGTCGACCATCTGATAGATACCGGCGCCAATGATGTACTAGTGGTAAAAGCTTGCAAAGAAAGTGTCGACAAGCAAGAAAGGCTTATCCCCTATTTACCGGATGATGTTGTTACCCGGGTAGATTTGAAGGCAGGCCTGATCGAGGTAGACTGGTTCCTCGAAGTTTGAAGAGAGATACGTTGGGAACTGAAGGAACAGCGCAATGCATATCGCACTGGTGAGCCTGTTTCCAGAAATGTTTGCCGCGGTTGCTGATTACGGGATCACAAGTAGAGCGGTTAAACAGGGGTTGGTGACCTACGCTCATATGAATCCCAGAGATTTCGCGGTGGATAAGCACCGCACGGTAGACGACAGACCCTATGGCGGCGGCCCGGGCATGTTGATGAAGATTGATACTTTGCAGCAGGCGATTGCCGCTGCAAAGGAGGCGGTGGGCGAGGATGCCAAAGTTATCTACCTCTCCCCGCAGGGAGCAAGGTTTAACCACAAAAAGGCGGTTGAGCTAGCGCAGGAAAAGGCACTGGTGTTAGTGGCGGGTCGGTATGAAGGGGTAGATGAACGCCTGATCGATGCCGAAGTGGATGAAGAGCTCTCCATTGGTGATTACGTGCTCAGCGGCGGAGAACTTGCCGCCATGGTAGTGATCGACGCGGTTACCCGGCAGTTGCCCGGGGCGTTAGGTCACGAATTATCAGCGCAGGAAGACTCCTACGCTGATGATTTGTTAGATTGTCCGCACTATACGCGGCCTGAAGAATTTAGCGGCGCTATGGTGCCGGAAGTATTGTTAAGCGGTGATCATGAAAAGATTCGTCGCTGGCGCCTCAAGCAGGCACTGGGCAGGACGCATGAGCGCAGGCCCGACTTGTTAGAGGGCAGGGTGATGTCGCCCGAAGAGCAGAATTTGTTGGCGGAGTATCTCCGCGAACGGGATTTATCATTACAACGCTAGCTGTGAAGCTAGATTGGAAATACACAGGAGTGCACCATGAACACTAACAAAATTATCTCTGAGCTAAACGCTGAGCAGATGCAAAGACAACTGCCCGATTTCGCCCCCGGCGACACCGTGGTCGTTCAGGTTAAAGTAACTGAAGGCACTCGCGAGCGTCTCCAGGCTTTTGAAGGCGTTGTTATCGGCAAGCGTAATCGCGGCTTGAATTCAGCGTTTACGGTCCGCAAAATTTCCCATGGCGTGGGCGTCGAGCGTACGTTCCAAACGTACAGCCATGTGGTTGATAGCCTCAGCGTTAAGCGTCGCGGCGATGTTCGCCAGGCAAAGCTGTACTATCTTCGCGAGCTTAGCGGCCGTGCTGCACGTATCAAGGAAAAGCTGGCTCGTTAAATTCGGCTTTGTTCTGATCGAAAAGCGACCCAAGTGGTCGCTTTTTTTATGTTGGGTGTGACCCTTTGGCTGTCGACTATCGTCATTTCCTTAGTGCGAAAATGCCAAATCCCCCTTCCAGTTGTTTACTTGGCATCGCTACATTGCCAATGTGTGATACCTTCGAAGCATGTCCAATACCCCCGACACTCATCCTGAAATAGAGCGCTACATTGATGCTATGTGGATTGAAAAGGGGCTCAGTGAAAACACCTTGTCGTCCTATCGAAGCGACCTGCGTCACTATGATATCTGGTTAGCGAAGGAGCTTGGGAAGTCCGTTTTGAGAGCGGACCGCAGCGACCTGCAGGCCTATCTTGGGCAGCGGTTGCTAGCGGGGCAATCGCAGCGCTCTACAGCGCGATTTATGTCCTGTGCGAGAGGTTTTTATAAATATTCGTTGCGGGAGAGCAGGTTGACAGTGGACCCGACGCTGGATATAGACAGCCCCAAACTGGGTAGGCCATTGCCTAAATCACTGTCTGAACTCGATGTTGAGCGGCTACTGCGCGCGCCTGACGTGGAAATCCCGCTTGAGTTTAGAGATCGCACCATGCTCGAATTACTGTACGCCTGCGGATTGCGCGTCACTGAACTGACCAGCTTGCAAGTGGTTCAAATCAGCCTTAATCAAGGTGTGGTCCGTGTATTTGGCAAAGGCAATAAAGAGCGTTTGGTACCGATGGGCGAAGAGGCACTGCTTTGGTTGAATCGCTATCTGGCCGGTCCCAGGTCTGAATTGCTAAAAGGTATACCCAGCGGTGTGCTGTTTCCCAGCCGCCGCGGCACACAAATGACTCGCCAGACCTTCTGGTATCGTATTAAAATCTATGCGGAGCGCGCAGCGATCAAGAAAAGTTTGTCGCCGCACACGTTGCGTCATGCTTTTGCGACTCATTTGTTGAATCATGGCGCGGACCTTAGAGTTGTGCAGATGTTGTTGGGTCACAGCGATTTAACGACGACGCAAATCTATACACACGTCGCCAAGCAAAGGATGCAGGAGCTCCACGCGGAGCACCACCCGCGCGGTTGAGGAACTATTGGGTCGTGAATCGTTCCAATACCCAGAAGATAACTCAGTATTATGCCGTTTTGGCATGCATTTCCCGAGGATAAAGAATGAATTACCAAGTACCAAAAAGTGCGCTGTTGAGCGCGGTATTTTTATGCGTTGGTTGGATGTTGGCGGTTACGGCTGTTGCAGGTTCGCCTGCTGATCCGGCTATAGCGAGCAAGCTCAAAGTCACTTTGGAGGCGGCTACCAAAACAATGAAAGTTCAAAGCATCGAGACAAGTGAAATTCCCGGTCTGTATACAGTGCAATTTGTTGACGGGCCGCTGATTTATTCTAGTCCCGAGGGCGATTATTTTGTAGCGGGCGATATGTTCCGCATCGAGCCGACGGGTTTCGTTAATCTCGCTGAGCAGCGTCGCGATGGCGTTCGCAAAGACAAAATAGATCAGGTCGCTATCGATGACATGATTGTGTTTTCTCCGGGAGCCGCGCCCCGAGCTTCCATTACTGTGTTTACGGATGTCACCTGCTTTTATTGCCAGAAGCTTCACAAAGAAGTTCCAGAACTCAATCGCCGGGGAGTGGAAGTACGCTACTTGGCCTATCCTCGAGCAGGCCTGGCTTCAGATGGTTATCGTCAGTTGGCCAGTGCCTGGTGCAGCGCCGACCCTCAGGATGCGATAACCCGCATGAAGAACAAACTGAAAGTGCCTGAAAATGTTTGTGCCAACAACCCTGTCGCGAGCCAGTTTGAACTCGGTCAGGAGTTGGGTGTTCGCGGTACGCCGGCCATTGTTCTGGAGTCGGGACAAATGCTCCCTGGCTATCAAACCGCAGATGAACTGATCGCAACGATGGGTCTAAACTAAAACGTCAAAATGCCCATATGGCCTCGTGCTGCGTTGACAGCATGGGGCTGACTTAGTAGTGTTTGCGACCCACAATCCACCGTATTTTTCCGCTACAGGACCCCAGCTCGTGGACGATCAATTTCAGCGCATTAAGCGTCTTCCCCCCTATGTTTTTAATATTATTGGCGAGCTCAAGCAGAGTGCGAGGGCTGCCGGGGAAGATATCATTGACTTTGGCATGGGCAATCCCGATCAGCCGACGCCGGCGCATATCGTCGACAAAATGGTGGAGACAGCACAACGAGGCGACACCCACCGATACTCTCAATCTAAGGGTATTCCGCGTTTGCGCAAGGCCATTTGCGATTGGTATCAGCGCCGCTATGACGTAACCTTGGATCCCGAAACTGAAGCGATTGTAACCCTGGGTTCAAAAGAGGGTTTAGCGCATCTGGCGTTGGCGACTACGGGCCCGGGTGACGTGATTTTAGTTCCCAACCCTTCCTACCCGATTCATCCTTACGGATTTGTGATTTCAGGTGCTGATATTCGTCATGTGCCTATGACCGCCGACGAAACTGCATTTTTTGGAGAGTTGGAAAATGCGATACGCAACAGCTACCCAAAGCCCAAGATGCTGGTGCTCAATTTCCCCTCGAATCCCACCGCTCACTGTGTCGATCTGGAATTTTTTGAAAAAGTTGTAGCGATAGCCAAAGAACACGAGATTTGGGTGGTTCAGGATTTGGCCTATGCGGACCTTTGCTACGACGGTTACGAAGCACCGTCGATCTTGCAGGTCGAAGGCGCCAAAGATGTAGCGGTAGAGTTCTTCAGCATGTCAAAGAGCTATAACATGCCGGGCTGGAGAGTGGGGTTTTGCTGTGGTAATTCTCAACTGGTGGGCGCACTGGCGCGCATGAAGTCCTATCTGGATTACGGAATGTTTACCCCCATTCAGGTAGCTGCTATCACTGCTTTGGAGGGTGATCAAAGCTGCGTCAAAGACATTAATACCTTATACAAAAGCCGTCGAGATGTATTGTGTAAGGGCTTGAACGAGGCGGGGTGGCCAGTGAAACCCCCTAAGGCTACGATGTTTGTATGGGCAGAACTTCCCGAGTGCTATCGGGAGTTGGGTTCTTTAGAGTTCAGTAAGAAATTGCTCACGGAAGCCAAGGTTGCAGTATCGCCTGGAATTGGTTTTGGTGAGTACGGAGAGGGCTATGTTCGATTTGGCTTGATCGAGAACGAACATCGAACTCGCCAGGCGATACGCAATATCAAGCGTATGATGAAGCATGATGGCTTTGCGTAATGAGTGCAGTACGGGTTCGAAGTGAGATACGATATTAAAAAAGACGCAGGAATTTAGTTTGAAATCAGTAAAAATTGGTATTTGCGGTCTGGGCACCGTGGGAAGTGGCACCTTCAATGTACTGGCCGAGAATTCGGGTTTGGTCGCTGCTCGAGCGCTCGCTCCTATCGAAGTTGTGCACGTTGGTGCAAGACGCGATAACCCCAGTTGTGATGTTTCGGGTATAAAGGTCAGTCGCGATATTTTTGATGTGGTGAAAGACCCTGACGTCGATATCATCGTTGAGTTGATTGGTGGCACTACCGTTGCCCGCCAGCTTGTCGAAGACGCTATTCGAGCTGGGAAACATGTCGTGACCGCGAACAAAGCCTTGATAGCCGAGTTTGGCAATGAGATTTTTGCCCTGGCAGCCCAGAAGGGCGTAACTGTCAGATACGAGGCAGCAGTGGCCGGTGGTATCCCCATCATCAAGGCGCTTCGCGAGGGGCTGGCCGGGAATCGGATCAAGTGGTTGGCCGGGATCATCAATGGCACCGGCAATTTCATTCTCAGTGAAATGCGAGAAAAGGGTCGCGATTTCGCCGATGTCCTCGCCGAAGCGCAAGCGCTTGGTTATGCCGAAGCAGATCCCACCTTTGATGTCGAAGGAATCGATGCGGCCCACAAATTGGTCATCCTCGCCGCCATTGCCTTTGGCATGCCGTTGCAATTTAGCAAAGTGTATACCGAGGGAATTACCAAACTCACTCCGCAGGACTTAGATTACGCTCAGGAGCTGGGTTATCGAATTAAGCATCTAGGCGTCGCCAGACAATCTGAGGCCGGCGTTGAGCTGCGTGTTCACCCTACGCTTATTCCCGAAACCCGGTTACTTGCCAACGTAAACGGCGTCAAGAACGCTGTCCTGGTAGAGGGCAGTGCAGTGGGCCCCACGCTTTATTACGGAGCTGGTGCAGGTGCTGAACCTACGGCCTCAGCCGTGGTTGCTGACATTGTTGATCTGGCGAGAGACCTTAGTGCGGGGCAGCAATCGCGCGTACCAAGCCTCGGCGTGGCCCTTGCGGACATTACCGATTTGCCGATCATACCCATGGTCGATGTGAAGACTCCCTGGTATTTACGAATGGAAGCCCAGGACAAGCCCGGTGTTATGACCCAGGTGACCCGGATTTTGAGCGAGCAGGGCATTAGCATCGAAGCGCTGATTCAAAAGGCTCCTACGGGAGGACAGGCACGTGTTCCGATTATCGTGCTGACGAATATCGCAGCCCAGGGTGCTCTGGAGACAGCGGTAGACGCCATCGAGGCGCTAGAGAGTATTACGGCTAGAATATCCTGCATTCGGGTCGAACCACTGGATGGATAGTCCCGGCTGGTCGAACGCACGTGACGCAAATTAAGGTAGAACATAGTGAAATACATCAGTACCAGGGGGCAGGCGCCAGCGCTCAATTTTGAGGAGGTCTTGCTCACCGGATTGGCCTCGGACGGCGGCTTGTATGTTCCTGAGTCATTGCCGACGTTCACCGCCGAAGAAATAGCCGGTATGGCATCGATGACTTACCCGCAGCTGGCTGAAACCATACTGACTCCCTTTGTGGCAGACAGTATAGGGCCCGAAGACTTGCGATCTATTATAGAGCAGACCTACGCCGAGTTCCGCCACGATGCAGTAGCACCGCTGGTACAGTTATCTGCCAACCAATGGGTATTGGAGTTGTTTCACGGTCCGACCCTTGCCTTTAAAGACTTTGCTCTGCAGTTGCTCGGTCGCTTACTCGATTACATGCTCGAAAGAAAACACCAGAAAGTGGTCATCATGGGAGCGACTTCTGGCGACACGGGTTCAGCGGCGATCGAAGGCTGCAAGCGCTGCAAGAACATCGATATATTTATTCTTCACCCGCACGATCGTGTGTCCGACGTCCAGCGTCGACAAATGACCACCGTAGCCGGAGACAATATTCACAACCTCGCCGTCAAGGGTAACTTTGACGATTGTCAGGCGATGGTTAAAGCGAGTTTCGTAGACAAGAGTTTTCTGCCCGCCGACCGGTCACTTGTGGCGGTTAACTCTATCAACTGGGCGCGAATCATGGCCCAGATTGTGTATTACTTTTATGCGGGGGTTGCGCTGGGTGCGCCGTCTCGTTCGGTGGCATTTTCTGTTCCCACTGGAAATTTTGGCGACATATTCGCAGGCTACTTAGCGCAAAAAATGGGTTTGCCGATAGAGAAACTGATTATCGCGACCAATCGAAACGATGTATTGCACCGTGTGCTGACTACCGGAAGTTATAGACGCCAGCCACTTGAACACACGCTGTCACCTAGTATGGATATCACCGTGTCGAGTAATTTCGAGAGACTGTTGTTTGATATGTACGATCGCGATGGTGCGGAGATCGCCGACCTGATGAGTCGTTTTGAAACCGGGGATGTCGCGTTTTCCGACGCGGCCATGGCCAGCGTTAGTGACTTGTTTTCCAGTGCTCATGTGAGTGACGAAGAAACTTCCGAGCAGATTGCGGCTACCTGGAAGCAGTGTGCGTATCTGCTCGATCCTCACAGTGCCATCGGTGTGAAGGCGGCCATGGATTCGGACGTTGCTAGTCATGTACCGATGGTGACGTTGGCTACCGCACACCCGGCGAAATTCCCCGGGGCGATTCAAGCGGCTGGGTTGTCTGAGAAGCCTGAGCTTCCCGCCCATTTGGCTGATTTGTTTGAGCGGGAAGAACGCTTTGAAGTGCTCCCAAATGAATTGGCCGCTGTCCAGGAATTTATAGCGAGCAATATTAAAGCTTGATCACTCTTTGGGAAGGCTGTCAGCATGGATAAGACTATTCGCAGAAGAGTCGCTGCTGACGCCAGCTCACTTGCACAGGCCGATATCCACCCGCTACTCGCTCGCGTCTATAGCGCTCGTGGCCTTCAAACCGAAGCGGATCTGGACCTAACACTCGGGTCGCTCATCCCCCCTACTGATTTGTTGAATGCCCAGGCTGCGGCAGTGCTTCTGGCCGACGCTTTGGCTGATTTAAAGAAGATACTGATTGTAGGAGACTTCGACGCCGATGGTGCTACGAGCACGGCACTGGCCGTTTCTGTGCTTAGGCAGATGGGTGCTGCTAGCGTTGATTTTCTGGTGCCTAATCGGTTTGAGTACGGCTATGGTTTGACCCCGGAGATTGTCGAACTGGCGGCCGATAGTCATCCCGACCTCATTGTTACCGTCGACAACGGTATTTCCAGTGTTGAGGGCGTGGCGGCCGCAAACGCGCGCGGTATTGCCACTTTAGTGACGGACCACCACCTGGCGGGGGAACAGCTCCCGATGGCTGAGGTGATCGTAAATCCCAATCAGCCCGGCTGCGAATTTCCCAGTAAAAACCTGGCTGGAGTTGGCGTCATTTTCTATGTCATGTTGGCGTTGCGGGCAGAGCTTCGCACTCGCAACTGGTTTCAAGAGCAAGGATTGCAAGAGCCGAACTTGGCTCATTATCTGGATCTTGTAGCATTGGGGACGGTCGCTGATGTTGTTCCTCTTGATCGTAATAATCGAATACTCGTGGCCAACGGGTTACAGCGCATAAGAGCGGGGCAAGCACGCCCGGGAATTCTGGCGCTGCTGCGTGTCGCGTCGAAAGACTTTCGACAAGTGGTCGCTTCAGATCTTGGGTTTGCGGTTGGACCTAGGTTGAATGCTGCGGGACGTCTGGAAAATATGTCTATCGGCATTGAATGTTTACTGTGCGAGGACACTCGAACGGCAGATACCTATGCCGCACGTCTGCACCAATTGAACCTGGATCGACGCACGATCGAACAGGGCATGCAGCAAGACGCGCTGCAGGCACTTCAGGCAGTAGAAATAAAGGAGGGCAGCGAGCTCCCCGTAGCGATGACACTTTACGAGCCCGGATGGCATCAAGGTGTGATTGGTATCGTGGCCTCGCGCATTAAGGATCGTTTCCATCGGCCGACTATCGCCTTCGCAAACGGCGACCCGGGGCAGATAAAGGGTTCTGCCAGGTCTATAAATGGCATTCATATCCGCGATGTACTCGATGCGGTGGCAACTCGTCATCCAGGGTTGATCAACAAATTTGGCGGGCACGCAATGGCCGCCGGATTGAGCCTCGCTGAGAAGGACTACGGGAGGTTTACACAGGCCTTTGTCGATGAAGTAGGTCGACAGGTGGATGATGTAAACCTCGATGCAGTGATCGAATCTGATGGTGAACTCAGTCATGAGCAGTTTGATATGCAATTGGCCAATGAGCTACGTTTTGCGGGTCCCTGGGGGCAGCACTTTCCAGAGCCACTGTTTGATGGCGAGTTCATTGTGGTCAATCAGCGCTTGGTGGGAGAAAAGCACCTGAAGCTGGTGGTAATGCCGATTGGTAGCGATGTCGCAATTGATGCGATCGCTTTTAACGTCGATCTGGAGCAGTGGCCAAACGAATCTACCCGCAAGGTACAACTGGCTTATCGTCTTGACGTTAACGAGTTTCGAGGAAGTCGATCACTGCAACTGATGGTCGAGAATCTCGCCGCCGCCACATAACTCAGGTTGTTGTAAAAACACACTTGACCTTCCAGCTACTGTAAGGTTTATATTGTCCCTATGCGATATGGGAGAAGACAATGCGAATCAGCGAAGTAGCGCTTCAAAGTGGGTTAACCGCTAAAACAATCCGCTATTACGAAGAGATCGGTCTAATTGAACCGGCATCTCGAGGTATGAACGGTTATCGGGACTACGATAGTCAGTCTCTCGGGCAGTTGCGCTTCCTGGCGCGTTCCCGCGACGTGGGGTTTAATCTCGAAGAAAGCCGTCAGCTTCTCGACCTGCTCAAAGACAGCGCCCGTCAGAGTGTGCATGCACGGGGTTTGGTTTTGGAAAAGTCCGCCCAATTGCAGCAAAAAATTGAAAAACTCAAAGCCATGCAGCGCGTGCTGAGTGATATGGCCAGGCGTTGCAACGGCGACGAGGGGCCGGAGTGTGCCATTTTGGATGATCTGGCTGGGGACGAAGGGGCGTTATTGTGAGCAGTTGTCATGAGCAAGATGTAGATCCGATTGCACAGCTCGCCACTTCCGGTGGCAGTTGTTGCGCCGCACCGCGTGAGGAAGTGAGCAGCTGCTGTGATGAGCCAGCGCGAACCGACTATTTTTTCTGGGGTTGTCTGGTGGTAGTGGGTATCGCTTATCTCTGGGGAGCGCTGGCCGGAGATCATCAACACACAAGTGTATCGGCGGTATTCACCTCGGGCATTTTCGAACTGTTCAATCAGATGTGGTGGGGTATCTTGCTCGGTGTTTTCTTCGTGGGTTTGCTGGCGAGAATACCCAGAGACCTGGTGATGGGGATTTTGGGTCGCAACGCCGGTTTGAATGGCTTGCTTCGCGCCACTTTTGCGGGCGTTTTGTTGGATTTGTGCAGCCACGGGATTTTAGCTGTGGGCATGAAGCTTTATGAGCGGGGCGCGAGCGTGGGGCAGGTGATGGCTTTTCTGTTGGCCAGTCCCTGGAATTCCTTTTCCCTCACTTTGATTCTGTTCGGTCTTATCGGCGTGGGTTGGACCTTGTCGTTCATTGCTCTGTCTTTAGTCATCGGCATTATCACCGGCTTAATCTTCGACCGATTGGTCGCCGGTGGCACCTTGCCGGACAACCCCTGGCGAGCGTCATTGGGTCCGGAGCAACCGCTGGGGCAAATGTGGTCGGAGTTTCGACCTTCAATCAGTTTTAGTTGGGCTGGCTCGGGGCAGTTGATTAAAGATGGCATTGAAGGTTCTCGCGTTGTTATTCGCTGGACGTTCTTTGGCTTAATCCTGGCTTCACTCATCAGAGCCTTTATGCCAGAAGATGCTTTCGCCACTTGGTTTGGCGCTTCTTTTGTAGGCCTTTGGCTGACGCTTTTAGCCGCTACGGTTATTGAAGTGTGCTCAGAAGGCGCGACGCCCATAGCTGCTGATTTGATGAACAGGGCTGGTGCTCCCGGCAATAGCTTTACCTTCCTGATGGCGGGGGTGGCGACGGACTACACGGAGTTAATGTCGATCAAAGATACCAGCGGATCCTGGAAGATTGCGCTGTACTTACCTTTGATCACGGTTCCGCAAGTCATGATACTGGGGTATTTCCTCAACGGGTTCTGATTCCCTACTGGCCGCCGCTACTGTAAAATGCGCGCCTTTCGATGGATTTGGTTGGATAGATGCTAGAAATTAATCCCCTGGTGCAAAAACTCAAGGATATCGAGGCGCGTACCGACGTGCTTAGGGGGTATCTTTGACTTTGCCAACCGCAAAGATCGCCTAGCTGAGGTAGAACTGGAACTCGGCGAGCCCACTGTTTGGGACGACCCCGAGCGTGCCCAGGCGCTTGGACGTGAACGTTCATCGCTGGAGGGCATAGTCCATACCATTGAAAAATTGGATATAGGTGCCGGTGATGCTTCCGATCTGTTGGAAATGGCGGCATCTGAAGATGATCAGGCAACGGTCGATGAGATATCCGGCGAGATAGACGGTCTGTTAAAGCTGCTGGATGAGTTGGAGTTTCGCCGCATGTTTAACGGCGAAATGGACGCCAATAATGCCTTCCTCGACATTCAGTCCGGTTCCGGTGGAACGGAGGCTCAGGACTGGGCTGAAATTTTACTGCGTATGTATTTGCGCTGGGGAGATTCGAAAGGGTTTAAAACCTCTTTGGTAGAAGTTTCCGGAGGCGATGTTGCCGGGATTAAAAGTGCAACCATTCAGTTTGAAGGCGATTATGCCTTCGGCTGGCTTCGCACAGAGACAGGCGTGCATCGACTGGTAAGAAAGTCGCCCTTTGATTCAGGCAGCCGGCGTCACACGTCTTTTGCTTCGGTGTTTGTGTCCCCGGAAATTGATGACGATATAGAAATTGAAATCAATCCTGCTGATATTCGTGTCGACACCTACCGGGCCAGTGGCGCTGGCGGTCAGCACGTCAACAAAACAGATTCCGCCGTGCGAATGACCCACAATCCTTCAGGCATTGTCGTGCAGTGCCAGACCCAGCGGTCTCAGCACCAAAACCGCGATAGTGCGATGAAGCTGTTGCGTGCCAAACTTTACGAAATGGAAACGTTGAAACGCAATGCCGAAAGCCAGGCGATGGAAGACAGCAAAGCCGATATTGGTTGGGGCAGTCAGATCCGCTCCTACGTTCTGGATGCCTCGCGCATCAAAGATTTGCGTACCAATGTAGAGACCAGCAATACCCAGGCCGTTTTGGACGGCGATATTGATCAGTTTATTGAGGCATCGCTGAAAAGCGGGCTGTAATGGCAGTGACAGAGTGAATACTATGAGTGAGCAAGACCAGAATCAGGCCCCCGACGAAAACAAGCTGATTGTCGAGCGCAGGGGCAAACTTGACGAATTGCGACTCAAACGCAATGCCTTTCCCAATGACTTCAGGCGCACGGCCTTGGCCGGTGATCTCCAATCGGAGTATGGGGACCAGGACAAAGTGTCACTGGAGCAGAAAAACCAGATTTTTTCCGTGGCGGGACGGTTGGTTCGTAATCGAGGGGCCTTCTTGCTGATTCAGGATGGCAGTGATCAAATTCAGCTGTACGTGAATCGCAAAGTTTTGTCTGAAGAGACACTGGCCGATATCAAAAGCTGGGATCTGGGCGATATCGTGGCGGCTACCGGCCCGCTGCATAAGTCGGGCAAGGGTGATCTTTATATCAACATGGAAGAGCCGCGTCTGCTTACCAAAGCTTTGCGACCTCTGCCTGACAAATATCACGGTTTGGCCGATCAGGAACTTCGCTATCGTCAGCGCTATGTTGACCTGATAGTAAATCCTGAATCCCGGAATGTGTTTCGGACGCGCTCAAAAATTATTACCTTCATTCGCGACTACATGAATAATCTCGATTTTATGGAAGTCGAGACACCTATGATGCAAGTTATTCCCGGTGGTGCGGCCGCTAAGCCATTTGTAACCCACCACAATGCGCTGGATCTCGATATGTATTTGCGCATCGCGCCAGAGCTGTATTTAAAGCGTTTAGTCGTGGGTGGTTTCGAGCGAGTGTATGAAATCAATCGCAATTTCCGCAACGAAGGTTTGTCGACTCGCCACAATCCTGAGTTCACTATGCTGGAATATTATCAGGCCTATGCGGACTACGAAGACCTGATGAATCTCACTGAGGATATGCTGCGGAGAATAACTCAGGATGTGCTGGGGGATACTACGGTTCACTATCAGGGTACCGACTATGATTTCTCGAAGCCCTTTGCCAGAATGACTATCGTCGAGTCCATACTGCACTTCAACGAGACGATTAGTGTTGAACAGTTGGCCGACGATGCAGCGGCGAGATCTTTGGCCGAAGAGCTGGGTATTCCGCTTAAAAGTAGCTGGGGCTTGGGTAAAGTACAAATCGAGATTTTTGAGAAAACGGTAGAGCACCTGTTGGATCAGCCTACTTTTATCACCGCCTATCCCACAGAGGTTTCGCCGTTGGCGCGCCGCAATGACGACGACCCCTTTGTCACTGACCGCTTCGAGTTTTTTGTCGGTGGTCGAGAAATCGCCAACGGTTTCTCAGAGCTTAATGATGCCGAGGATCAAGCTCAGAGATTCCGAGACCAAGTTGCCGAGAAAGATGCAGGCGATGAGGAGGCAATGCATTTCGATCACGATTATGTTCGCGCACTGGAGTATGGTCTGCCGCCAACGGCGGGAGAGGGTATTGGCATCGACCGATTGGTAATGTTGTTTACCGACTCGCCTTCAATTCGCGATGTTTTACTGTTCCCGCATATGCGCCCCGAATAGGAACTGTGGTTTAGCTTTGGGGTGGTAAACGGTTCACGACCGAATTCTGTTCCGGCGACATTTACGGTGCTACACTGGGGTTATTCAGAGCCTTGCAAAGGATAGTTCGTTGCCCGTAAATCGCTTTTTGGTCGCCAGCATTGTCGTACTATGCACAGTGTTACTCTCGGGCTGTGCAACAACTGTACCGCCCAGAGTCGACCCCATCGACGCGGCCCCGGTCCCAGAGCTGACACTCAATTTTCAGGAGCAATCTGGCGACTGCGTCGAGCAGAAAATTATGGATTACACTCCGCTTGAACGAGGGTTTACATCGCTGGCGGCGGGTCAGTATATAGAAGCGGTACAACATTTTCAGCGCTATCTGCGCCTGGAAAAGGGTGACGAAGAAGAGCTTGAAGCCAGTATCGCTATCGCCTACATCAGTATTCTTCCTTCCAGCCCGTTTTACGATACCGATGCTGCACGCAAGTCGTATAGAAAGCTCCGCAAAAGGCCCATTGATCGTTTGAAACTTCATGAACAAACGCTTCTGATGCGACAATCTTTAGAAACTTTTCTCGCGATGGAGCGAAGAAACATCGAGCTGGAGGAGGACAACGAGACTCTGGCTACAAATCTCGAGAGGCGAGAAGTGGCTTTGAAGCGTCTTCGAGAGCTAGCTCTGGGTCAGAAGGCAAGACGATAGTAAAACTGGAACCGCTCCCCGCTTCGCTGACCACGCTAATCGACCCACCCATTAAATCGCAGTTGTCTCTACAAATAGCCAGTCCCAAACCTGTGCCGCCGTAGTTTGCACTGGTGGCAGCATCTGCCTGGACGAAGGCGTCGAACACCCGAGATTGTTGCTCTTCGTTCATGCCAATGCCAGTGTCTTGCACAACAAATTTGACCCATCCCGGCCGCTCGGCCTCTTCCAGTGCATAGACTCCTATATAGCCGCCGTCGGTAAATTTAATGGCGTTGCTCAATAGGTTGACAAAGATTTGCCGAAACTTGACGACGTCGTTATAGAGAATGGGCAGCCCGCTGAGATCAGATAATTGTAGGGTATTATTTTTCTCTCTTAACAAGGGTGTTAGTGAATCGCACACTTCTATGAGTACCTCGCCCGGCGCGAAGGTCTCACAGTGGAGGGACATTTTGCCTGTTTCAATTTTGGAAAGGTCCAGGATATTGTTGATCAATGCCAACAACTGTCGTCCGGAAAGTACGATTTTATCCAGGTCTGTTTGAAACTGGTTTCTGTCCACTTCCTTACCGTCGTCCAATTCATCGTGCAGCATTTCGCTGTAGCCGATAATGGCGTTTAGAGGCGTTCGAAGTTCGTGACTAACGTTCGCCAAAAAGATGCTTTTTGCCGCGTTAGCGTCATCCGCTGTATCCCTTGCCTGCTGGACTTCATAGATTGCATTGCGCAATTTGTCCGACATGTCGTTGAACGCTCCGGCCAGATCACCGAGTTCACCGTCATCATCAATGTTGTTGATTCGGTAGTTCAAATCTCCACTACCAAAGCGTTCCGTCCCTCTTTGCAACTGCTTGAGCGCGGTGTTGGTGTAGCGCACCAGGATAAAACCCAGTAGGGCTGTTAGAAAAATCGATGCCAAAAAGCCGATAATCGTAATTCGATCCGTCAATGCAATGGTGCGATCTATGGTGTCAGCGCGTTTGGCGGCGATAGCGGCCTGGCGCTGTTCTAACTCCTGTAGGCGCCGGCTCGTTTCGTTGTAGGGTCTGGAATCGTTGATATCCATTTTAAAACTCGGATCGTTGTAGTTCCGGTAAAACTCCAGCCAGTCGTTCAGCAGCTTGCTGCTGCTCTGCCAAAGACTCTGATAATTGGTTTGCGTGACGTCGTGGCTGAGGTCTCCCAGGTTTTGAATTTTGGTGATAATGTTGTCGACGTCTCTTTCGGCTTGACGCAATTCAGAGCTTTCTAGCTGATCCTCGGTGCTCTCACGCAAGGTGGCGAGAACCAGTGTTTGGGTACGCTGGTCTTCCAGTAGTTGTTCCACCTCGGTCGAAAGCTGACCTGCATCTACAGAACTGCGATAGGCCACCATACTCTGACTACGCGCGTAACTACCCCAGAAATGAGTGCCAACGTTAATGGCGAAGAGAATGAGAATTGTAAAAAGAGAGAGTGTGAGTCTACGGCGTAAGCTCACGCGGTGAGCTTCCTTATTTTGATCAGAAGCCCGGGGAAGTCCACTGGTTTCGTGGCGTAGTCATCACAGCCGGCCTTCAGCGCATCCAGGCGATCGGCCGCCATGGCGTGCGCTGTTAAAGCGATAATAGGAATGTGTTTTATCTGGTGGTCCAAACGTGCCTCCCGGCAGGCCGTCCAGCCATTCTTCACAGGGAGATTCATATCCATTAAAACAACTGCGGGTTGATCGCTGCGCATCAATTCTAATGCCTGCTGGCCATTCGCCGCAGCGATAACGCTAAACCCTGCGCGATTAAGCCTTCTGGTGAGCATATCTCGATTCAGTTCATTGTCTTCGACCAACAAAATAGGCGCTATTGTCGTCATTTTCGCAGCTCCAGAATCTGGTGCACCACGATTGCCTGATCGATGCCTTTCGCGTTGATTTCCCTTCGCTCGCCAGTGTCGTACTCAAGTTTAAGATGGCTTAGTGTGCTGTCTGAAACCAATGTCTCGCCGGCGGCCGTGACCTCCTCAATCCTCGCGGTCAGGTTCATGGGGTGGCCTACAAACCCATACTTGCTTCTGCGTTCTGAGCCAATATTACCTGCGATGACATCGCCAGTATGCAGTGCGATGCCCGTGAAAATCTCAGGGAGGCCCTCGGAGCGGTTTTGTGCGTTGATATGCTCCATTGCACTGTGCATCGCCAGCGCACATTTTACCGCACGATCCGCGTCATCATCGCGCTTTTGCGGAGCCCCGAAAACGGCCAGTATGGCATCCCCAATAAATTCGTCGATGGTGCCGTTGTGTGCCATGATGATATCTGTCATAGCACCCAGGTATCGATTGAGAATTTTCACGACTTGAGCGGGAGCCAGTTTTTCGCACAGTGAGGTGAAGCCGCGAATGTCGGACATCATGATAGTGACTTCTTTCAGGTCACCCCCTAGCTCAAGACCTTCTGGGCGTTCCAGAATTTCGGTTACAATCTCGTCTGAAAGATAGCGGCCAAAGGTGGCTCGTATGAATTTTTCGTTGCGCTCAAGTTGCTCACGGTATTGTTGCTCCCGATCATGCCAGCGCTTGCGTTCTATGCCTGCTTTTATTCTGGCTTCCAACAAAACGGGATTGAAGGGTTTGAGTAGGTAGTCGTCGGCGCCGGCTTCGATACACTCAATAATACCGTCCATGTCCTGGCTACCTGAAATAATGATAACCGGGGTCGCTCTCCACACCGGATGTTCCTTGATTCTTCGTAGTACTTCGCGTCCATCCATGACGGGCATCATCAGGTCTAACAGGACAACGTCGACGTCTGTCTGGTCCAGAGTTCTCAGCGCTTCGATACCGCTTGACGCGGTCACAACGATATGTCCGGTCTTGGACAGATGTCGGGCCACCAGCTCTCTGTTTTCCTTAAGGTCATCCACAGCCAGAATGAAGCCTGGCTCGGTGGTGCTAAGCGTGGTGATGTTGGTGCTGGCAATAGGTCCCTCCTGTGAGCCGTTGCCTGAACTGGCAGCATTTACGGCCTGCAATAGTTTGCCGCACGCCGTGTCCAGTGTTTCAAACTGCTCACCCAGATCTTCGCGCAGCATCTCCGTATAACCCCGAATGGCCGTCAACGCGTTCATAACATCGTGGTTGTTATCGGTCTGACTGGTTTCTTCCAAAAGAGTTTGTAGCCTGGGTAAGGCCTCGAACAGATGCTTAAAATCACCTTGCGCTGTGGCGTCGAATTGATCGGCGCGGCTATTGTAAAAAGTGTGTAACTCCTCGACGGATTGCACCAGGGTTTCGCTCCACGGGGGGGAAGATTGCTCAGGGCTGATGCTCACAGGAATGCTTATCTCTGGGTTAGGTAGTTCAAAGACAGTATAGCGATGCCAGCGCCTTTGTGGGAATCCCGTTTTCATTCGTTCTGTTAGTGATAGTCAAGCGATTTTCAAGTCAATGGTGCGCTTCCATAGAACTTTGGGTTACTATGGGCTCGAAGCCACACGGATAGGCTTATAACGAATTGGGTAAGCAGATGCTGCAACAAGTAGAAATATTTCAAGGTCTTTCACCCGAAGAACTGAAGGTACTCACTGCAAGTAGTACCAGTCGTTCGTTCCCCAAAAATACCGTGGTCATTCACGAGAATGACCCTGCAGACTCGCTGTTCGTGATTGAGAGCGGCAAAGTCAAAGTGTACTGCAGTGACAAGAACGGCAAAGAGTTTATTATGAATACCCAGGGAGAGGGGGACTACTTTGGTGAGCTGGCCCTGGTGGATGACTCTACCCGCTCTGCCTCTGTGCGCACTGTTGAGAAGTCGACCTTTTGTATTATTTATAAAGAAGACTTTAACCGTATTCTGGATCAGCATCCCAATATTTCCCGGCAGCTAATCCGCAACCTCTCGCAGCGTGTCCGAAAGTTGACAGCCGATGTCAAAAGCCTGGCTCTGCAGGATGTCTATGGTCGAGTGGCCAATGTGTTGATGGACCTGTCTGAAGAGCGCGGCGATGGCACTCTGTATATTCCCGAAAAGCTCACGCAGCAGGATATTGCTGACCGAGTTGGCGCCTCCCGCGAGATGGTTGCGCGGATCCTCAAGGACCTGACCATCGGTGAATACATCCGATTTGAAGGCCGCCATATTATAATTAATACTCGCTTACCCGCGAAGTACTAGCGCTGGGGCGGTTCGATCTTGTCAATCCGCGATGCCCGGTAAAACTTACCTAAATTTAGCCCTGCTCCTCACATCGATACTGATATTCTGAAAGCATCACTATTGGGTGATTAAGGGGGGCTCATGTCGCAGAAATACAACACAGTTGAGACCGTTTTACTGGCTACCGCATCTTTCGCATTCATTTTGATTATCGCCGCACTGGCGAGCTCATTGCTGGGCGCTTAGACCTCAGCCTCGGTCGAAACATCGATTACTGAAAGCTTCAACTCTCCCGCTGCAAGTTTAGCGTGCACTATGTCGCCCTTGCTAACCGAAGCGGCCCTGGTGATTACTCTGCCAGTGGGATCTGAGACGATGGCATAACCGCGTTCTACCGTTCGCAGAGGGCTCAGAGAGTCGAGCAGCGCGCCCATATGGGACAACCGGGTCCGGGAAGATTCCAGTTTTCCCAGCACCAGCGTGTTTAACCGTGCGGCGATCCGTTCGTTTGCTGCGATGTGGGAGCTTAGTCGCTGGCTTGGCGAGGACGCTCGCAATCGCGATTTGGCCATCTCCAGCTGGCTTCGACGGGTTCTATTGGCAGTTTGCTGAGCAAAAATCAGGCGTTGCTCAATGCCGTCCAGTCGTTGAGATTGCTCCCGCAGCAAGCTGCCCGGATGTTTTAGGCGCTTGTGAAGATGGTTTAATGCGGTGGCCCCGGTTTCGAGCTTAGTCTGAATTCGCTGCTGCAAAAGCTTGCTGAAACCCGCGAGTTGTTGCTCCCATTCGCGCTGATCCGGGCTGAGAAGTTCCGCCGCAGCTGACGGGGTGGGCGCCCGGTGATCTGCCACTAGATCGGCAATGCTGAAATCCACTTCATGGCCCACTGCACTCACGATAGGTAAGTCGCTGGCCGCGATCGCACGGGCTACGACCTCCTCGTTAAACGCCCATAAATCCTCCAAAGACCCGCCGCCGCGGCCTATGATCAGGACGTCTAGCTTAACTTTGCCTTCGATGTGCCATCGATTTGCTCGTTCTATTGCTGCACTGATCTGTCCGGCGGCGGCTCCACCTTGCACCGCTACGGGGAGAAGTGATACTGCTATTGTTGGGCATCTTCGTTTCAATACCGTCAGCATGTCATGGATTGCAGCCCCAGTGGGAGAGGTGACGATCCCTATGTGGGACACATGGCTGGGCAGGGCGTGTTTTCGATCTGAATCAAACAAACCTTCACTGTGCAGCTTGGTTTTGAGCGCTTCGAAAGCAGCCTGAAGTGCGCCCGCACCGGCAGCCTCCATATGTTCCACTATCAGCTGAAATTCCCCGCGTCCTTCATACAGCGATACTCTGCAGCGCAGGCGAATGGCATCTCCATTGGCCGCTTCAAAGCGCACGCGCTGATTGCGATTGCGGAACATGGCACAGCGTACCTGAGCGCTGCCGTCCTTCAGGGTGAAGTACCAGTGTCCCGAAGAGGGCGCGGCAAAATTGCTAATCTCTCCACTGACCCAGACAAAGTCGAAATGGCCCTCTAAAAGAGACTTGGCCTGTCGGTTCAGCTGGGTAACTGTAAGCGTAGGTGGTGGTGTTGGACTGGTAATTGGGCCTGACAAAACGAATTCCGTGAGCAGCTTTTGTTTACGTGGGTACGTTGGAAGATTTATAATTGCATGTTTACCTTCATCCTACCAGTCGGAGAGTGAGCACATGTTGCGGATCGCCCAGGAAGCCCTCACATTTGATGATGTATTACTACTGCCAGGGTATTCTGAAGTGGTGGCGACCGATGTCTCACTGAAGTCGCGCCTGACGCGTGAGATAGCGCTGAATATCCCCTTGGTATCAGCTGCTATGGACACGGTCACAGAATACAAGCTCGCTATAGCCATGGCGCAGGAAGGCGGCATTGGAATCATCCATAAAAGCATGGGTATTTCCGAGCAGGCCGAGCAAGTGCGCCGAGTCAAAATTTTTGAAAATGGTGTCGTGAAAGACCCTATTACCATCCAGCAATCCGCCACTGTGGCGCAGCTGATAGAATTGACCAGCGCCAACGGCATATCAGGGGTTCCGGTGCTAGATGGGCAGGACTTGGTCGGAATTGTCACCCGTCGGGACCTCCGCTTCGAATCTGATCCTCAGAAGTTGGTATCTCAAATCATGACCCCCCGAAGCCAATTGGTGACCGTGAAAGAGGGCGCCAGCTCGGAAAAGGTTCAGCATTTACTCCACAAGCATCGGATAGAAAAAATTCTTGTGGTGAACGACGACTTTGATTTACGTGGGATGATCACCGTAAAGGATTTTGACAAGGCTGAGAATTATCCGCTTGCCTGTAAGGATTCTTCGGGTCAATTGCGCGTGGGTGCGTCAGTGGGCACCAGCCCTGACACCGATGATCGTGTTGAAGCGCTTATTTACGCGGGGGTAGATGTAATCGTTGTAGATACTGCACACGGGCATTCTCGCAATGTGATTGAACGGGTCAAGATGATTAAGTCTACTTATCCTGATATGCAGGTCATAGGCGGGAATATTGCAACCGGCGCTGCAGCCTTGGCTTTAGCAGAAGCTGGTGCGGACGGCGTGAAAGTGGGTATTGGCCCCGGTTCAATTTGTACGACGCGAATTGTCACTGGAACAGGCGTGCCACAAATCACAGCCATCGCCAATGTTAGAGAAGCGCTCAAAGGCACGGATATCCCGCTGATAGCAGATGGCGGCATACGATTCTCTGGCGATGTTGCCAAGGCTCTGGTCGCCGGCGCGCACTCAATAATGATGGGCAGCATGCTCGCCGGAACAGAAGAGGCGCCGGGAGAGGTGGAGCTTTATCAGGGGCGGACCTACAAAGCCTATCGAGGTATGGGTTCTATGGGTGCTATGTCGCAAACTCAGGGTTCCAGCGATCGTTATTTTCAGGATGCCAGCAAAGGTGCCGAGAAGTTGGTGCCCGAAGGGATCGAAGGCCGTGTGCCTTACAAGGGCCCGGTCTCAGCGATTGTGCATCAGTTGATGGGCGGAGTGCGCTCTGCCATGGGTTATACAGGTAGCGAGACAATAGAAATTATGCGCAACCGTCCCGAATTCGTGAAGGTGACTGCCGCAGGTATGTCAGAGAGCCATGTTCACGACGTATCTATCACCAAGGAAGCGCCGAACTACCCGGTGCGTTGATTGGCGAGAGGCCCAGCGGCCTCTTTTGGTTGCAAAAAATCTTCACAGCAATTCTTTCATTCAGGAAAGCACATGAGCATAGATATACATGCCCAGAAAATCCTCATTCTGGATTTCGGCTCCCAGTACACGCAACTGATCGCTAGAAGGATTCGCGAGGCGGGGGTCTACAGTGAAATTCGCGCCTTTGATGTGAGCGAAGCTGATATTCGAGCCTTCAATCCTAGAGGGATAATTCTGTCGGGTGGGCCTGAATCGGTAGTCGCAGCACATTCGCCCCGGGCGCCTGCATGCGTCTTTGAACTGGGTATCCCCGTGCTGGGTATTTGCTACGGCATGCAGACTATGGCCGAACAGTTTGGCGGAAAAGTAGCGGGGTCGGATACTAGTGAGTTTGGCTATGCTCAGATTCGACGAGTTGCGGAGGGCGGGCTGCTGCATGATATCAGCGATCACATCGGAGACAAGGGTGAGTTGTTGCTCGATGTCTGGATGAGTCATGGCGACAAAGTCGTTGAGTTGCCTGATAACTTCGAGCTGACCGCGGAAACGGACAACTGCCCGATTGCCGCCATGGCCCATAAAGACAAACCTTTTTACGGCATTCAGTTTCACCCTGAAGTGACGCACACCTTGCAGGGCAAGCGAATTTTTGAACACTTTGCCCTGGAGCTTTGTGCTTGTGAAGTCCTGTGGACCCCCGCCAAGATCGCTGAAGACGCGATTGCACGCGTGAAGGAACAGGTCGGTGGCGATAAAGTACTGTTGGGACTTTCAGGAGGTGTCGACTCTTCGGTAGTGGCCGCTCTTTTGCACCGTGCAATTGGAGAGCAGTTAACCTGTGTGTTCGTCGATAATGGCTTGTTGCGCTTAAATGAAGGCGAGCAAGTGATGGAAATGTTTGCCAAGAACATGGGCGTGAAAGTGATACGCAGCAACTCGCAAGCACTTTTTCTTGATCGTCTAAAAGGGGTCTCCGATCCCGAGCAAAAACGCAAAGTTATCGGCAATACCTTTATCGATGTATTTGATAGTGAGGCGGAAAAACTCACTGAGGTGAAGTGGCTCGCCCAGGGTACTATTTATCCGGATGTCATTGAATCTGCAGGTGCCAATAGTGGCAAGGCCCATGTCATCAAGTCACATCACAATGTGGGCGGTCTTCCAGACGATATGAGTTTTGAGCTTGTAGAACCCCTGCGTGAGCTGTTTAAAGACGAGGTTAGGCAGGTCGGGCTTGAACTGGGTTTGCCCTACGACATGGTGTTCCGTCACCCATTCCCTGGCCCAGGGTTGGGCGTGCGCATTTTGGGCGAGGTTAAAAAGGAGTTTGCAGATTTACTCCGCCAAGCCGACGCGATTTTTATGGAGGAGTTACACGCGGCGGATTGGTACCACAAAACCAGCCAGGCTTTCGCGGTGTTTCTTCCAGTTAAATCGGTGGGAGTCGTGGGCGATGCCAGGCGCTACGAATATGTCATAGCGCTGCGGGCGGTAGAGACGGTAGATTTTATGACTGCCCGTTGGGCGCATCTGCCCTATGATCTTCTTGAGCGAGCATCCAGTCGTATTATCAACGAGATTTCTGGCGTTTCTCGCGTGACCTACGATGTGAGCAGTAAGCCTCCTGCTACTATTGAGTGGGAATGACGGGGCTAGGACTCGCCTTCCCCGCCTAGCGGCATACTGATCATTCAGCGACTGCACAAACCCGTGCGGAGCCATCGCGCCCGGTTCCGGGTGGCGTCGAAAAATACCAGCACAAGATATCGGAAAGGTCGACGATGTGGTCGGTAAGCAACAAGGTGGAGGAGCGTTGTTGGTCGGCGGAGGAGGAGTCTTCCGCGCCCTGCAATCTTTCCCAAGTGCGCGCCATTTTATTGAGGCGCTGGAAGCTCTTTACGCAGCCCGCGAGGACCGTATTCTCGCGTTCGAGATCGATGTGCAGGCGCTTGATGGGTTCCTGCGTGCTGTTTTTGGCCAAGGTTCTGCTACGTGGGGGCCTATAGTCACACTATAGATGCAATTGCAGGTACTGGGTGTCACATTTCAGGGTTTGCCGCTACTGGCATGGGTCGCAGGATTCAACAACCAGTCGACAACCTGGCTTTTCACCTGCTGGTATTCCGGTTCTTCCGGTGCGCTGAGCTGCCAGGGCGGATTTTGACGCAGGGTCCTCACTGTGCGCAACCAACCTGTCGGCAGTGGGTCGCCGGGTCCTTCCGATAGTTCCAGCTTGCGCTGGGAGGCGTGCCCGCGGCGTGTCAGTGTGTGCAACACATCGCGCTGGCGTAGATAGATAAGGCTGATGGTATTGTCATCCACACATAGCCATTGATTGCCCTGCCACGCCGCTTTTAGTTCCTGACCATAACGGCGCGCTGCTGAAAAACCGGCGCCAAGTGCCGCGCCAAGCATGGTGGCTGCGCCGAGAGTGAGGCCCCCGACCATCAGATCGATACCGGCACCGGCGGCCGCTCCCTTAAGCGCCGAAGCACTGGCATTTAACCCGAACGCCTTCAGCGTTCCGGGCGCAAACAGGTCAAGCTCCCAGCGCCCATCATGCACTGCCAGCAGTTGAAAATCGGCATCAAGGTTGCGGAACGAAAATATTGCCAACAAGTCCTGCACTGCTCGGCGTTCCGACCTGCGTACATAGTCCTGCAGCGCGGCCATGTCGCTCTCGGACGCTTTTGCGCTGCCGCCGACCTCTGTGCGATAGCAGGCCACTTCGGTCAGCAGCTTGAATATCCGCTGGGCAGCGGCCAGTTGCAGGCTACGCCAGACTTCCTGACGAGCGTCGATCAGGCGCTGCAGCGGCTCGTAACGGTGTTCGAGCAAACTTTGTAGTTTCTGATAGAGTCGCTTTTCAGCCTCGAACTCGAACGCAACCGTATCGAATTCCAGGGCCGCATGTAAATTGAACTCGGCCATTTGCTGACGCCATCGCGCCAGAGCGTCACCGTTGTCTGCCGTAAAATTGAAGACCGGAATGATGGGTTTGCCAGCTTTGCTAAGTATCTCCACCTCATCCTGATATTTACCCAATATGGGTTCGCGTACATCAATGATATAGAGCAGTATATCGCTGCCCAGGGTCTGTCGCAGTACCTTGATTTCCTGCTCGAACTCGGGATAGTCCGAACTGCGCTCCACGAAATCCCGAAGTAATTCCGTCGAGGAGGCGTGTTGCGAGGCTGCAGCTACTGTGTCGAGTACCTGCAATAGCGCGCTTGAATCCTCAAAACCCGGCGTGTCGAATATCGTCAGTATCTGTTCTTCACCAACCCAGATAGCGGATTTTTCCACATGTCGAGTCGTGCCGGCCGCGTCGCGAATTTCTCCAAAACGCTCATCACGCAACAGTGTCCGGATCAAGGAGGTTTTGCCGGTATTGGTATGGCCGACAACCGCGACAGTGGTCGGCGTTGTGCCACAATTGGTTGACGCTGTCTTCATAGTACAGTCATTGAGCTACTTACGGGATTTGCCATTGCGCTAGATCGTACTCATATTGATAACATGATCAGCGGGGACGTTCGCCGCCTGAGCCAGGCGGTACCAGTCTGTGAGTCGTGCTTCGGTAGTTGTGTCTCCTTCGCCGTGCTGCAGCAGGACTAACCAGCACTGCTCGCAGGCGGAATTCAGACTGGCAACAATGCGTTGCAGGCCCCGGTCAGGCGCGCGACTCGCGGATACCGCAACCGCCAATGTGCAACCTGTACTCTCGCTCGCAGCTTCGAGGCGATGCAGAATAGTCGCTAATGAGGACCTGTCTATGACCTGCCCCACAATCCGGTCGTTTGCGATATACGGTGGCGGCCACGAGAGACCCTCATCCAGTTCGATAGCCGCCCACAGTGCATCCCCAGGAAGTTGATGTTTTGCCGTTTCGGTTCGCACCGGCTTATCTGCTTTCGCGGTGTGGATGTCCTGATCGACGATTTCGCCGCGACCGGCCAGAGGCATCAGCTGTTGGCGCAGGCGAATGTAGTAGGGGAGGTAATAGTCAAGTTCGAAAGCTTGCCTGGCTGCGCGTCGCATAGCCACAGCCCAACCCAGCAGAGCCATTCGGGGAATGATGCCGTACATTAACAGGGCCCCTAATAAGAATTGCGCCCAGCGGTAGCGCTGTGCATCACCGAGCACTGCACCGCTGCCAACCCTCGTCTGTGCCACCTGCTGTGCGGTCGGCATTTCGAGGCCCAGAGCTTGCAGCGGCCAACCCAGTGCTGCAGTAAGTTTGAGAAAGGCGTCATTGGGCAGCAGTGTGGTACCCCAGATAAAGTCGAATTGTCGGGCGGAAAACACCAGCACCAGCATGCCGAGTCCGCTGAGTAGGTAGGCAAGCCAGAGTTGATGTGTCAGGGTACTCAACTGCCATTTGCCCACTCGCCCTCCGATGTGGCTCACTAGCCACGCCTTGTCGGGGGCAGCCGTAGCTTTCTTTATGTGCCGGATTTGATCGGCCAAGACATTGACAAGTTTAGCCAACACGCCGCCTACGAGGCCATCAAGGTGTGCAGCGATGCCCACCAGCCAGAGCACTATCGATAAAAAATTGAAGCCCAGTAACACTATCAGCAGCCAATAGATATTGACTGTCGCACCGCTATCCACGGCGTAAATCGCCCCCGTGGCACCCATAAGCATCGCCACCGCCAGGCCGATTGTCCTCGCGCGACTGAAGATGCGTGCGGCGCGGGACAGCGTACCGGCAAGTTGTGCGCGCTTTACGATATGCAAGGCCCGCAGCAATAGACGCTCATCGAAACTACTCCGTGAACCAGACGCGCCGTAACCGTCGTCGGCTAGCGTTGCGTCACCGTCGAGCAATTCCTGCGACTCGTGCGCGCGAAGTTGCTCCAAAAAGACTTTATTGTCAAAACTGATTGGGGTCACGATGTGATTGGTGCGCCTATTATGATTGGGTTAGTGTAAATGCAGGTTGCCAAGAGAATTTTAGACGGACGTGAAAATATGTTCCATTATAGCAAAACAACGTGATTGCCTGAAACTAACTAGCCTTGCGCAAGTTAAGTTGACATACGGTAGTTCTGCCGGTCAGGCGAGGCGACCGCGGAACCCATACATTTAGTAGTATAGGGCAATGCTTTTAAGCGACCTTCACCAACAGCTGCCTCTGCCGCGGCTGCTTTGCGAATCGTCATCAGCCAACCCGGAGAGATCTTCATCAATATCTTCTGCGCGCTCCGTCAAATCGAGAAGTTTCTGTTTCAGGTGCAGCTTGATCTGTTCGATGTCACTCGTTTTACCCAACCTATGCTCGCTTTGAATTCGGGCGAAGAATGCCACAGGAACTGGCTGGAATCTATAGAGGTTTGGGCGGGATGTTGATTTCCATAGCGATTTAGAGAATTTCTATCTACACTTCTAGCCTTGGGTTTTGGTTACCGGTGATCTGGAATACGAAAAATCCTGGAAAGAGACCAGTCCTCGAGACCACCAGTAAAGTCTTTTCTTTTTTTCATTAGGACTATGTCATGCAGCAGTGCCCGTTCAAAAACATTCTGGACCCTGATATTTATCTAGACGGCAGTCACCATGGAATTTTTGCTGAAGTCAGAGAGCAATCCGGTGGTCTTGCCTTTATCCAGGACCCTATTACCGGTGTGCCCTATTGGGCAGTCATGAAACGTGATATTGCAGATTACGTCTGTAAAAACCCGCTACTTTTTTCCAGTGCGGCCAAGACTATTTTGCCCAAGGAAATGCCGGAAGAAGAGCTGGCGCTGTCGCGGCTGATGTTAGTGAACATGGATCCGCCGGAGCATGTTAAGTACCGTCGCATAGTGCGCAATGCGTTTACGCCGAAAGCGGTGCAGGGGTATGAAAGAAGATTTCGGGAAGTCGCTCGAGAGGTCATCGATAAAGTTGCGGTAAAAGGTCAGTGCGAATTTGTTACCGAGGTCGCTGCCGAACTGCCTTTAATCGCTATTCTGTCGCTCTGCGGTATTCCCATGGAAGATAAGCAACAATTCTTCGAGTGGACCAACACTATGATCTTTACCGAAGATGAAGATATGAGTGGCGAAGATGGTATCGCCGCTTCCCAGGGAGCGGCGATAGAAGTGTATGCCTATGCCGCCGAGCTGGCGCAAAAGCACAAAACCGAGCCCTTAACCGACATTGTGGGTGCCTTACTCGATGGCAAAGTGAACGATGAGAAACTGTCGCCAGAAGAATTCCAGTTGTTCTTTTTGATGTTGATTGCAGCCGGCAATGAAAGTACCCGGTCCGTTATCGCGCATGGTATGCGCTTGTTGATTGAAAACCCGGATCAGCTGGAAAAACTGGTAGCTGACCCGTCACTCATACCTTACGCGGTGGAAGAGGTGTTGCGCTACAACCCGGCATTCGTGCAAATGCGACGGACCGTGGTGGAAGATATCGAAATTGAAGGCCAGCAGCTCAAAGCCGGCGACAAGATGGTGCTGAACTGGCAGGCGATCAATCACGATCCTGAGATTTTTGAAAGCCCGGAATTGTTTGACGTAGAGCGCTTCCGGCGCAATCCGTCGCTTGCCAACCAGCATCGCGCTTTTGGCAATGGAGAGCACTTTTGTATCGGCGCACATATGTCGCGACTGGAAATGCAGGTGATGTTTGAAGAGTTTGTTCCGCGCTTGAGAAACCCGCAGTTTTCAGAGCCGGTGGCGTTCGTGCGTGATTACTTTGTGAATGGCATTAAGTCTATGCCCATTGTCTTTGACGTAGAGCAGCGTGCTGTGTGACGAGGTTCTGCTCATATTCGAATAGGAGCCGGTATTGGCAAATTGACGGGCTATATCTCATAATTACCGTGGGAATCCACAGAATCGAGCGAAGTTAAGTTGTAGAGACGATCAAGGGAGAAGGGCATGGAAGAGCACGAGCTTATCAAGGCAACCCGGGCGCTTCTGCCGGATATATTAGCCGCTGCGGAGGACATTGAGAGCAAGCAAATCATTCCTCCCCACTTAATGCAGGCGTTGAGCGACGCCGGATTGTTCTCGGCCGCGGTACCCCGGGAGTTAGGCGGCCCGGAAATCGACCCACTCATTGTCTTCGATGCGCTGGAGCTACTGGCCACTGCCGATGCCTCCACGGCCTGGGTCGTTCTCATTATTTCAGCGAATCCACTGTTGTTCGGCAACGCGCTGCGACCCCAAGTCTGGCAGGCAATCTACGGCTCAGATATCAACACGAGAACCGCGGGCACATTGATGCCCGGTGGCAAGGCGGTTAAAGCAGATGGCGGTTATCGCGTCTCGGGTCGGTTTCGGTATGGCAGCGGCTCGGAGCACTGCGAGTATTTACTCAGTGGCTGCATGATCTTCGAAGGCGACGAACTGTGCACGGATGACAATGGCGGGCCAGAAATTCGCTGGTTGATTCACAAAACCAGTGACTGTGAGATTATTAAGGGCAGCTGGGATACCACCGGGCTGCGCGGCACCAGCAGCCAGGACTATGTGCTCGATGATCTATTTATTCCCCAAGATTGGAGCTTTGTTGTCGGAGAGAACATCAACCCGTTGGCCAATTCCTTTTATCGTTTCCCCACTGTGGCCTTTTGCCAACTGGCCGCTATAACTCTGGGTATCGCCAGTACTTCGATACGCCTGCTAAAGGAGGCCGCCGCCACCAAGCGACGCGGACCTATGCTGCTGCGAGATGACCCCGCCCTGCAGATGCGTCTAGCGCAGGCGCAAGCCGAAACGGGTGCTGCCAGAGCTTATGTGAAGTCTGTTACCAGGGATGTACTGGATACACTCGCTGCAGATAAAGTATTGAGCTGGGACCAGCGGGCGACCTTCAGGCTGGCTTGCACCCACGCCTTGGACAGCTCGACCAGAGCGGTCGATGCAATGTACAAGCTCGCCGGCGGCAGTGCCGTGTACAAGCCAAATCAAATGGATAGAAATCTGCGCGATATTCACACCGCCGGTACGCATATCCGATTCAGCGACATGACCTATATAGACGCTGGGCGCATGCTGTTGGGGCTGGAGGCGGGAGAGGCCCTGTTCTAGTGCCGCCCGCTCGGTGATCTAATCGTTAGCCGCTAGTGATCCACTACTGCCGTAGCTTCAATTTCCACTAAAAACTCGGGGACGGCCAGTGCTTGAATTCCGATCAGGGAATTGGCCGGCAATGACTCTTTATCAAATACCTTGTTTAGCTCTGCGGCAATGGTGTCTAGCATTCCGGGGTTGTAGTCGACAATGTAAATGGTGAGCCGGCAAACATCCGCCAGGGTGGCTCCGGCTGCGGCCACTGCAAAGCCTACGTTCTCCAGGGTTTTGGCCATTTGTTGGCCCAGGTCATCCCCCCCGATTATATTATTGTCCTTGTCCCAGGCGGTTTGGCCGGCACAGAAGATTAGCCTTTTACCTTCAACGGAGACAGCCTGAGCAAAGCCGAAATCGGCACTGGAGAAAAGATCGGCGGGTTGTAGAGATTGTTTAGTCATTTTAGTGCTGCCTCAAGGAGACACGTTGCTCCCGGTTGGGGGCCGCCATTGCATCTAGCAAAATGGACGCCGAGTTATGTGAATCGGTGATGATCACGTCTTTAACGAAAGTATAGGACGGATGAACGGTGTATTGCGAGCAGATTGCCTGCTCCTGTCTAGGGCTTTTCATAAGAGCTGCGAATGGGCCGCTGCCAATTATTGTTCTGTAAATCCATAAATTTTGCGATCCACCGATGGTAGTTTTGAACCGCCGGCTCGTTGCGTCCAAATAGAAAATGGTCGTTCGCCGCAGACTCCAGGCCCGACTGTATCGAAAAACCAATGCCATAGTCCTCTTCCTGTACTGCCTTTAACGTCAGCGCGCTAAAGGCCTCCGTGGCATCGAGCTGTTCTTGGGTCCTTGGCTTCTGCGCCACTAAAATTGTTTGACGGGTGATCGTAGTGGAGGGCGTTTTCCCTGGAAACACTTGGCTCACCAAACAGTGGTCCCCAAGAATTCCCGATATTGACAGATTTGGAAACCCGGAATGAATTAGGCGAATATGCTCTTCCGGCTGCCATTGGTTCTGTGGTTGATTAAGCAAATCACCCAGTGACTTACGTCCAAAAGTGAGTCGCTGGTGAGGCCCATAGGTATCCAAAACCAGAAGATTACCTACGGTGTATTGACCCACAGTCTCGCGGTGTACCAACTGGTGATGATAGGCTTCCAGGTAGCCGTCCATTGTTACTTTCCAGCCTGGGCCAGGTAAATCTCGCTGTTCGTGCATGTGCCAGTTGGCCAGATCCAAGGTCTCTAGTTCATCGCCAAAGTCTCCCAGCCAGGTGTCGATGTCGAAGACTTCCCCCGCGGTTAGGCAAACCCATACAATGCCTGCTTTCTCCTCACAATGAAGTTGGGTTAGGCCATATTGATCCTCGGCTATGTCGCCAAAAGTGGTGTCGCCATAGCGACCGATTAGGGCACCCTTATGATCATAGCTCCAGGCGTGATAAGGACAGGTAATTTTTTGCCGGCTCCCAGCTCCTTCCGCACACAATCGTGCACCGCGATGCCTACATACATTGAGCATGGCTGTGACCTGCATGTCTTCTCCGCGCATTAGCAACACAGGCACGCCCATCAGTGTCATCGCTCGATAGTTACCCGTGTCAGGTAGCTCCAGACTCAGTGCCGCGGCCAGCGGTAGATGTTTGAACACACGGTCTATTTCAGCGGCATATCGTTCTGCGTCCCGATAGGCTGACAGAGGAATCTCCATTGTTGATTCATTTTGGTCAGTGGTCTTCTGAGTAAAATGATGTAGTGCTCTTGCCGCGAGCGATAGCGTTTCGCTACTCAAAGCTACTCTCCTGCCGCAAAGCGCTGCCAGCTTTCTAAACTCTCCGGGAAATCTGCGGCGTGCCAGCTGCCATCGATATAGACTCTATCGGTCTGATTCAGCCCCTCGTTATACTTAGTCACTGGCACATAGTAGAAGAAATAAATCTCACGCCGACTGAAGCGCCAGACCCCTTCCTCGCGTAGATAGTTGTCTTTGTATTTCATAGCCGCCAGGCTGACAACTCCGTTTGGGGTTGTTTCGGCGTGACTGTAGACCAAACCAGTGGCGCGATCGGCATTGTCAGGGTCGATACTGGCGTGAACATCGTGAGTCCAGTGAAACCCCGGACCTCGAGTCTTCAAAATAGTGCTAAACATATCGGCAATAGCATCGCGACCTGTGGATACCATGGACCCGTTTGGGGAGCAAAAAACTGCATCCGTGGAAAATAAATCAGCCAGTCTGGGTATGTCGTGTTCATCACAGGCAATTGCATATGCCGAAGCCAGCGTCCGAAGCGATTGCTGTGACTCCAGGTGATCCAGTCGTCGTAAAATACTCTCTAGTTCTTGCATGTTTAGTTTCCTCTAACTTAAGCCTGGAACATTGTCTTATCCACCCCGTCTCAGGGGACTTCTTTAACGCTTCTTGTTAAACCGCAGCACAACCCGTTGATAACCATGTGATGCAAAACTCGGCAGATGGGTAAGATCGCTCGCTGCCTCATCCAGCTCCAGGTCGCCTAGCCTTTCGAGCAACAGTTCAAATGCAATCCTGGCCTCCAGGCGAGCCAGTTCGGCACCTGCACAAAAGTGCGGTCCGTACCCGAACCCCATATGTTTTCTAACATTTTTCCTGGTGATATCGAATATATCCGGTGCGGGAAATTCTGCAGGATCTCGGTTGGCGGCCCCCCACATCGGTAACACCATTTCCCCCTTGGGTATAGCAACTCCATGCAACCGTGAATCGGCTGTTGCGCGGCGGAAGGTACACTGAATTGGCGGGTCCCAGCGCAGGACTTCTTCTACCATCGGTTCTATGAGTTCAGGTTGGGCACGAAGTTGCGCAACCAGGTCAGGGTTTCTGAGTAAGTTTACGAGGCCGTTGCACACGAGATTGGTAGTAGTCTCATGACCGGCCAACAGAATTTGGTCGATGATGGGAAGCAGTTCCTCGGTTGTTAAAGGCGCTTCACCGTCCACTCGTGCGTTGACCATTTCGCTGAGCAGGTCATCTCGGGGGGCCAAGCGGCGCTCCTCAATGCGTGGTACAAAATACTGGTGCAGATCAACCACCGCCTGGGCAACTTCCCGGCGTCGCTGGTGACTCAGAACATCGATATTGCCTGAGATCATCAAGTCGCCCCAGTGCTTAAACTTCCAGATGTCCTTGCGATCGACACCCAGAATGTCGGAAATGACAGTGACCGGAAAAGGGACAGCGAAGGCTGGCAAGAAATCCACTTGGCCGGCGTCGATGAAAGCATCAATAAGCTCGTTGGCGACCGCCCGCAGCTGCGGCTCGAGTTCTCGCACCTTGCGCGGCCCCAGTGCCTTGCTGATCAGCTTGCGGTGACGAGTGTGTACCGGTGGGTCTGCAGTAAATAGCGCATTGACGATGGGGTGCGCGTTGCTGAGGATCTCTTCGACGTCATCCTGCACGGGCCCGCTATTGACACCCATGTGGCGCGGACCGCGATCATCTTCCTCAATGCTCGATGAGTAGAGCACCGTATTCTTTGCGAGCGCTACCACGTCATCATAACCCCCCACGGCCACGCCAAGCTCGGGATCAACGGCGAGCCCATTGCCCTCATGCATCCGGCTGTAAACTTTGTAAGGGCATTCAATATGCGCGTTGCTGCTCAGATCTACTTGGTCTACTTCTTTTGTTGTCATGTTCTTCTCGCTTTAACCGTGTTGTATCAGCAGCACTATTTTATGGTTGGGACAATTGGTCGCCGCGCGCCGTCATATAGTTCCAAAACCCTTCTTCCTTAACTGCCAGGACCTGTTTGCCTAAATTTCTTGACCAGTATCGATCGTTGCCAAATTCCGCTCTCCAGGACCACAGCCGTTGTGTGTAGAGATGCAAATCATATTCTTTGGTAAAACCGATAGCACCGTGTACCTGATGCGCTATAGAGGTGGTAATTCCCACAGCTCTATTACTGCGTAATTTTGTTGCTGCCACTTCAAAGCAACTGTTCCCATGGTCTTGTGCTTCACAAGCAGCCTGGGATGCGCAGTTAACAGCGGCGGCCTCTTCAGCAAAAACTGCGAGCTGCTGCTGGATGGCTTGAAACTTGGCCAGCGGACGACCAAATTGTTCACGATTTGTTACGTGTTCTACTGATAGTTGCAGTGCGCTATCAAGTGCACCGGACATCTGTGAGGCGCGCATGAGTGCGCCTATGCTCAGTAATTCCTCACCAGCGTTGGGAAGGGCGGCTGCACCTAGTACACTGGAGTTGTGAAATTGCATATTGTCGCGCGGTTCCCCCGCGTCATTAGCACGCCCTCCATTGAACTGACTGTCGCTACATTTCAACAAGACCAAAGAATCCGTTGTTGTACCGTGACAAAACGTCACCACCGCGTTTGTGTTTCTCCCCCAGGGAACTGCTAGCAGCTCACCGGAAAACGTTTGTTGTTCGGTGGCGCTGTCGATTGCAAGTGATGCTTCGGGGGTGCTTAACCCTAGCGTCAGTGGTCCTTCTGGTATCGGTAGTTTTAAATCCAGCAAAAGTTTTTTTGCAACGATGGTTTCACAAATGGGAAGGGCTAAACCATGTCGCCCCGCAAGATAAAAAACGATTCTAGCATCTTGCCAAGATCCGGAAAAACCGCCTTCTTCTTCGGAAACAAAAAGCGTGTCTATACCTAGGTCCTGCAGGGTTAGCCAAGCGCTGTCGAAAGCCAGAGGCTGCTGGCGCGAATTAAGTTTGGCCACAAGCTCGCCAAATACATTGTCCACTGTTTCGTGAAGTGAAAGCTGCTGTGGTGTCATTTCAAGCCCAATCCCTTGGCGATAATGCCCCGCAGGATTTCCCGTGTTCCACCGCGAAGCGAAAAAGCGGGTGTTGCCTTAAGTAGATAGCTTAGTGTCTCGTTGAGGTCGGTGTCTCGCTCTAACGGTATGCTACCCCCGAGCCCGGCCTGCACAGTGTGCGGTAAGTTCTGTTCGAAGCAGGCACCGAGATCCTTTACCATCGTAGCCGCAAGTGAAGGATCTTTTCCATCGGCCAGTTGACCGGCAATAGACATGGACATTTGTCGCAAGGTCCAAAGATCCGCCGTTATCTCGCCAATAGTGGCCGTTGTTTGGTCGTCGCAGTCCTCCTCTACACTCCTTAGCAGTTCTTCGAAAAGCCGATAACTGCTGAGATAGCGTTCGGGCCCACTCCTCTCCAGAGCAAGTTCTGAGTTTACCTGAGCCCATCCGTCGCCTTCAGTGCCCAGTAGCATTTCATCTGCGACAAAAACATTATCCAAAAATATTTCTCCAAAGTGATTGTCACCCTGGTGATCTTCAATGGGATTTACCGTTACGCCCTCAGCGGACAGATCGATAATAAATTGGCTGAGCCCCGCATGTCTTGACTCGCTTTTTGGTGTTGTGCGCACGAGCGCGATCATCATATGGGAGCGATGGGCAAAGGTAGTCCAAATTTTGGCACCATTGATAAGCCATCCACCGTCTACGCGATCTGCCTTGGTCTTAATCGAGGCCAGGTCGGAGCCGGAATTAGGTTCGCTCATGCCAATGCAAAAATACATTTCACCTTTGGCGATTGCTGGTAATAAACGTTTTTGCACGTCTGGCGAAGCATAGCGCATGATATGCGTGCCACTTTGTCTATCGGCAATCCAGTGCGCTGCTACTGGAGCGCCAGCGGCGAGCAATTCCTCCATGACGACGTAGCGATGAAGCGCAGAGGCTTCTTGGCCGCCCAGGTCTTTAGGCCACATCATTCCAATCCAGCCTTGCCCAGCCAACTTTTGGCTGAATGCCGCGTTGTACCCGCTCCAGGATCTAGCCTTATCTACAGCCTTGATGTCTGCTAATTCTTGGTTTAAAAAGCTTCTAACTTCACTGCGAAGTTTTGGAACGTCCTCAGGCATTTTAAGCGGCGTGAACTTGACACTCTTCAAGCACTAACTCCCTTGTTGTTAACACTAACAACGGTATTCATTGCGTATCTACGAGGGCTTGATCGATGTACTGGGCTCCTCGGCGGACTTCAGCGGAAAAAGCGGCTAAGGCGGCGGTTCGAGGTCGGACCAGTGCAGCACCACCGGGCCACCCACGCTGACTAAAACAAACTCAACGCCATCGGTTCCAGGCCGCTCCGGCCCATAGCTGTGGCCGCCGTGAACGGCTCTGATCTCACCTTGCTCAAACCAGCCTTCATCACCAAACTGCATTCGCCCATCGCTGATAAAGTACAGCGTATCAAAGTCGTGCCAGTGCTCGCCGGCTATAAATGTCGCATCAAAACGGGTGCGTAGTGCCGACACCGAACCGCCCATTAGAACCTGCACTGGCTGCGTCGGTCGGTCTGCTGGATCAGCAAAATGTTCCCAGGGTAGTTCGGCACTACTAATTTTTTGGGAGGGGATTTCTTGGCCGATGCCTTGCAACGGTTCAATACAGTAAAAGCTTGCACCGCTTGCGCCAGAGACAAAAGACTCCCCATCAACGTTGCACCAATATAAATCGCCCTGTGAAAGCACCTGCCCATTTTCAAACTTGAGCTCACCCGCGCTGAGCAGGTACAAGGTGCGCGCCTTGGAGGGCCATGATGTGGACGCGACGGACCGGCACTCCTTCAACTGCACCGTATCAGTTGTGAACAACTCGCGCTCGGCCATGCTCTGTGTCTCAGTGCCCGACCAACTTATTTCATCTGGCGCTATACGGTAGCAATTCGCTTGTCTCATCAGGTTTTTGCCTAATTTTGCTTGAATAGAATTTGGAAATGAGAGTATAGGAAGTATAGGGAGCTTGTGTCGACCAGATTGTTTAGCCTGGTTTGCTTGGAGACTCCTGCGATTTTGCGTAAAGCTGATTGATAGTGTCGAAAATATACCTGTATCGATGATCTTGCAGGCCAGGTAACTCAAACGCAGGGGGTGAGGCTATGGTGGCTTGTCTGCAGAAAACCTGTCGACCCGCCACCATTTCTGTCACCTACAAAATATTAGAAGGCGTAACTAATGCTTGCCGTAACCACCCGGGGATGCCCATGCGTGCCGATAATGATGCCTTCTGGGCCTGACCCGGTCAGTCCATCGAAGCCAAGATTCGGAAATGGCTGTAAATCCGTGTAGTACTCTTCGTCAGTGATATTGTCGACATTGATCATAAATTCCCAGTTGGCATTGGTCATGCCGATTTGTAGATCGGCTACTGTGTAGCTGGGATTGGTGACGCTACCCCCAGGCGAGCCGCCCTCCATTTCACCGTTATAGCTAATCTGCAGATCCGCTATGAGATTAAATCCGTTCGTTAAAGGCATGTTAAAACTGGAGGTAAAGCTGGCGCTGGTACCTACGATGTTGGGTGGTTCCTCTCCGCTGAGGTCTACACCATCTGGATTGACGGTGCCACTATCCCACTCTGAATCGATGTAGCCCGCAGCCGCGGTTAGAAGCACATACTCATGAGCTTGCAACGCCCCGGTAAATTCGATGCCCATTTGCTCTGAGTCACCCACATTGACGATGCCTTCAATCAAGGTCCCGTCACCACTGGGGTTGGGTACAACAAACTCAAATTGGCGATCATCATAATCGTTATAAAATATTGCAACGGTAGCGGATGCTCTGCCATCAAGAAGTTCACCTTTCCAACCCAATTCGTACTGGGTGGCTTCTTCGGGGTCAAAGCCGGCGAGCGTCTTTTTACCCTTTTTATCGAATACTGGCGGCGCTCCGTCTGCAATGGTATTCCAGCCGCCGGGCTCATAGCCCTGGGAGGCGGTAAAGTAGGCGATACTGCCGTTGTCAAAATTTCGACTAATGGACAAGCGCGGCAACACTTCGGTTTCTTCGCGCGATGCGGAGTGGCTGTTGCCTGGTTCAACCACGTTGAAATTTATCTCTTCTGTTTCCCAGCGATCAACACGCACGCCAGCCCCAAACTCCCAGGCGTTCCAGTCGTAGGTGATGTTGCCAAATATGGCCAGATTACTCTTGTCCTCTTGTCTGGTTTCGAAGGGCACTTCTAGGTGGACAGACGGATCTTCCGCTCCGAGGATAATCCAGCCTAAATCCTGTGTGGAGTTCATTGTTTCTTCAAAGTCTCGCGCATACACGCCGGCAACCCAATTCAGATTGCCTTCTCCGGTAGAGCTTAAGCGAAACTCCTGCGTTATGACCTCTACGGTTTCTGGTCGTTTGGTATTAACAAACCATAATTGGGTCAGATCGACATCAGTGATACGCGTGCTGTCGGTATCAGTGTAAGAAGTAATCGAGGTCACATCAAAACGGTCCAACTGCCAGACCAGTTCAACATTAACGCCAGTCGTGTCTCTTTCATGCGTCGGATTTCTGTCGGTATCGAGCTTTTTGGAGTAATTCATGTTCGACGGTGGGCCTAACTCGCGAGACCAGTTGTTCACGGGGCCGTCGTATTCGTTGTAGCGCACCGCAGCATGCAGTGACAAGTTGTCAGTGATATCTCCAGCTATCGCCAGTCGTCCACCGATCTCCTCATAGGCGCCCACGTCCCTGTCCTGATTGGAAAGAACGCCAAAAACAGGTGAAGGGTTGTTGGGGTTGGTCATAAAGCCGTCGTCGCTTCTGGCGAAGGCAAAAGCTCTAATTGCCCAATTATCGTTGAGAGGGATATTGATGCTGCCTTCGGCATCGACAATATTTTGCTCACCAGCAAGTAACTTGACCTTACCTGAGAGCGCCTCGGTTGATGGCCTGGTGCTGACATACTTTACCGCGCCGCCGATATTGCTGCCGCCATAAAGTACACCCTGCGGTCCCTTGAGCACCTCTATGCGGTCTAAATCACCAAATCGCGAAGAAGCATCGCCAAACAGTTGTACATCGTCCAGGTAAAAACCCACACCCTGAGTCAAACCGAAAGCACCCACCCCGCGGATTGAAACATTAGGATAACCATCCGCGCGCATCGACAGGTTCATGTTGGGTACGGTAAGTCCTATCTTGTTCAGGCTCTTAATGTTCTGGCGCTCAATACTTGCGCCAGATATTGCTACAACAGTCTCGGGGATACTGAGCAGGCTTTCCTGACGCTTGCGCGCGGTCACGATAATTTCCTCCAGTACCAGTGAGGGTTCCTGCGCCTGCGCCTGGCACATGAAGGGACTGCCGGTCAAAAGACCGATAGCAGCGGGCAACGCCATGAGCCGAAAAGAAAAATTACCATGTATGCTTTTTGTCATTTTGATGCACCTTATTCTTTTACATTGATTATTTTTATGTAACGGAGCCACCAACTTCACAGGGGCTGAGTCGCTTGGAGCGCTAACGATACGGACGCTGCGCCGTGACTATCAGAGCGTCGAACGGATGAGTTATTCGACTTGCCGATAAAGAAGTCTGCCGAGCCAGTATTAATCCTAGCGATGTGACATTTGGTTTTGGTAGTAAGGGACTACTACCGAATACATTTTGATAGGGTTAGACAGGCAGAATGCTGCCTAACGCTGCAGCTGCGGCCAGGAGCTGTGCTGGTGGAAGTTTTTAAGTGGGGGAGTTTTGAACGATATCGCGCTGACCTAAACGCTACACAGACATGACTGCACGCTGTACCTGCTCTGGTTTAGCCAGCTGAGCCTGCTCATGATTGAGATAGTTAACGCAGGCCACACGTAACACTGAACTCAAGTTGATTTCACCGCCGGTCTTCACAACGGCTTCACGATAAAGCTCTGAAACAAACTGCGATAATTTCATATCTTGCTCGCTGGAGATTCGGTCTAAAAGGTCCCAGAAAATGACTTCTACACAAACACTGGTGACATGACCGTCAATGCGCATAGAGCGGGATTTCTTCCCGAATGAAGCTAAATCACCTTTCAAGAATATTTCACACATAGAATGCCTCCGCAGCTATAAGCATTTGAATCAAGATATTATCCTTAACGCCTCAACCATGCAACCTCACCAATATGCTGACATTAATGGGGAAAGTAGCAGCCCTTTACTACCACCACTTAACAGCTCGTAGCTACTGTAAAGAGAGTGGGTCGAATATGTACCTGCCCCGAGAGTAGTTGATAGCAACACTGAAAAATCACTAGTTGCGTAAGCTTATGTTCTGTTACCAGATCACAGTGTAGCGCGGCATATATTGAAATAAGAATAATAAGTGGCTCTAAACAATGACCAATCCTGATCTCAATACGCAAGACTACAAGCTGACTCAAACGATGCTGCGGATCAAAGATCCAAAAATTTCGATTCCTTTTTACCGCGATGTATTGGGGATGACCTTACTGGATCAATACGACTTCAAAAAAATGGACTTTTCACTGTATTTTTTTGCTTACAAGGATACATTGGTTGGTGAACCCCCAGGGTCCGGGCCGGACAAGGTTGCTTGGGTGTTTAGTCAAATAGGCACCATTGAGCTGACACATAACTGGGGCACAGAAGCAGATGAGACATTTAGCGGCTATCATTCAGGCAATGACGAACCTAAGGGTTTTGGGCATATTGGCATCACGGTGCCGGATGTTTACGCTGCCTGTGAGCGCTTCGATGAACTAGGCGTAGAGTACGTCAAACGGCCCGATGACGGTTCAATGAAAGAGTTGGCATTTGTGAAAGATCCCGATGGCTATTGGATAGAGATACTCTCTGCACGCGGTATTGCCAAAATCATCACTGCAAATACCGCCGGCGATAAAAGATAAGGTGCTGAGAGCATCGGTGTTTTAGTAGTATCCATCTACTACCTAAAGTTTACAAAGTTAGTTTAAGTTTTTATAAAAAATAATGTAAAACCAGAGAATCTAAACAAGCGAGCGAGCCTATGAGTCAAGCTACAGAACAGCATAATCCAGATTATGAACCCACCGGCATAGAGGGGGGTGTCGATACCAATTTGCTGCCATGGATCGCGATTCAAGAAGTGCCGGGGATGTCGTTAAAGACTATGAGAGCCAGTGCCGAAACAGGCTCATATTCCGTTGTAGTGAAACTTGATGCGGGTTCAAAAATGCCGGCTGCGGTCTATCTAAGTGGTATGGATATGACAATGTTATCCGGCCAAATTACTTATAGCCAGGATGGCCGGGAAAGTCAGTTGACGCCGGGTACCTGGGGCTATATTTCGGCAAATTCAAAGGTAGCGGAGATGCGCGCTGACGAAGAGTCAGAGTTTTTGGCTAATTTCTATGGTGCTGTGGCTTTATTAGATGAACAGCAGGCTATTTCGAGCATCCTGACTAGCGTTGATATCATGCGCTTGGCAAGACAGCACGGGGTGACACTGGTGCCTAGCACTCTGTCGGCTTGTATGCAGGATCGCCCAGACGCTATGACAAATAGCCCTGAACCACTGGCTATTACGGGTCAAGATGCGCGCAAATTGGTCGTCTCGTTGCCGGGTGAAGCCGCTGATGATGTGGTTTATAACCACCCACATTTCGTAGACACAAGACAGGTACCCTGGCTAGTGAATCCTGATCTGCCAGATATCGGTTTAAAAATCTTGCGCATCAGTGAAGATAACGGCGTTGTTTCCGCGGTGGTGCGCCACAATGGCGTTGCCTCAGGGCACACCCATATCGGCTCCAGTGATTTCTTTATTCTCAGTGGGCGTATTGGCTATCGCGCTGGGCCGCCGGAGGGCTATGGGCCGGGCGTATGGTTTTTCGAGCCTTCGGGAGCTCGCCATGATGCGACCCAAAGAATATCGGAGGAGGACTTAATTTACACCGCCAATATCTACGGGCCCCTGGTGTTTGATGAAGGCAAGGGCACGCCGGTGTCTGCGGTGCTCTCTTGGATAGAGTACAAGGCGCTGACCGAAGCTTTCGGTGTCGAGCTGGTTTCTAGCGCCAACCCCGACGATACGACGCTGTTGGCGTCGACCATGTTAAAAGCACAGGCCTTATGAATACTAACCCGCATGATAGACATTGAAGTACAGCGTGATACCGACCTTTGCGCCGAGACAGTCTGGGAGGAAATTCGCCACTTTGACCGAGTGCTGAAATGGGTTCCCGGCGGCAGTGAAAGCACCATCAGCGTCCACGGCGAAGGAGTTGGCGCTGTTCGAGACATAAAGCTGACAACCCAGGGCTATGTGCAGCATCGATTGCTCGCATATGACGATGGCCAGCGAATGTTCTCCTACGAGCTTACCCAGGGCAAACCTATCGGCATGCAAGACTACGTCGTGGTGGCAACAGTGACGCCTGTTGACGAAACTCATTGCACCATTCGTTGGGCTGGCAAAATGACAGCCGACGCCAGCCTGGATGAGACCGTAATTGGCAATGCGCTGGAAGTGGCGCTGGGGAATATGACGACCGGTCTCATTGCTCTTCTCAAAGGCGAAGAACCCGCCTTTACGCATCAACCAAATGAAGATTGGCAGCAGCGTCGCTAGGCGCGCCCAATTAGGTTGCTAGCCGCCGGCTATTTTGGGGATGAAGACGAGTTCGCTGTTGGGTCCGAAGGTCTCCAGCAGGGGAGAGTGGATCATCACGCCATCTATAGCGATGCCGAGTTTTTCTAATACGGAATCGGTCAACTCCGGGAATTGCTGACGCAGCTCTCGAATAGCGGCCCGGTAGTTAGCGGCCTCTATGTGAACTTCCTCGCTTGCACCGGTGAGCTGGCGCAAGCCGCTAGAAAAAATGACCGTTGCCATCCTTAACGCTGTGACTTAATTTCCGCCAGTACTTTTGGCGGGGAGAGCGGTAGAACGGTCAGGCGACCACCGATGGCGTTGTTCACCGCCGTGGTCACGGCCGCCATGGGTGCACAGATGGGCGTTTCACCCACGCCTCGCACGCCATAGGGGTGGATCGGATTGGGCACTTCGACCATCACGGTTTCGATCATGGGCAGGTCAGACGCAACCGGCATGCGATAATCCAGGAAGCCGGGGTTTTCCAGTACTCCGTTGGCATCGAAAATATACTCCTCGTTTAAGGCCCAACCCAGACCCTGCACCGCGCCACCTTCCATTTGTCCTTCAACATAGGCTGGGTGGATTGCCCTGCCTACATCCTGCACGGCCGTAAAGCGCAGCACATCGACCTTACCAGTTTCTCTATCTACATTTACGTCGCACATGTTGACCGAGAAAGCAGGGCCGGCGCCATTGGCGGTCAGCGTCGCGGACTTGGAAATGGGGCCCCCGGTTTTATCTGCACTGGCCGCGATATCAGCCAAGGATAAGGAGGGCTGGTCCACGCCGGCAGGCGCCACGGCGTGACCGTCCGCCCACTGTATTGAATCCGCATCCACTTCCCACAGGGCGGCGGCGCGGCTCTTGCACTCTTCTATGATAGCTTCGCAGGCCTTGACCACTGCCCAGCCGGTAGCAAAAGTGGTGCGGCTGCCGCCGGTTAAATCTGTGAAACCAATAGAATCAGTATCGACTATCAGCGGTTTGACATCATCAAGGGGGATGCCCAGCGTCTCCGCAGCCATCAACGCCATCGACGCGCGGGAACCCCCGATATCCGGTGAGCCCTCAAGTACTGAGATTTTACCGCCGGGGTGCACGTTGATGATGGCGCTGGATTGCATGCCGATATTAAACCAGCAACCGGCGGCGACACCGCGGCCCTGGCTGCCATTTAGGGGCGCAGAATAATTAGGGTGTTCCTTCGCTCGGCGCAAGGTTTCTTTAAAACCGATTTCTCTAAATTTAGCTCCGAAGAAACCACGATCGCCCTCATCCACCGCATTCAACAGGCGAAGGTCGATAGGGTCCATGCCAATTTCATCAGCAATTTCATTGAGTACGCATTCCGCCGCCAGGTGAGCATTCGGGGCGCCTGGCGCCCGATACGCTGCAGTTTTTGCGGTGTTGGTCAACACATCCAGAGCCACCGTGCGTTGGTTTGGGCAGTTATACGCCGCGAATATGCACATGGCACCCAAATCTACGGGTGAACCCGCGTAAGCTCCCGCGCCCATGATCAGCTCTGCGTCCATGGCTGTGATGCGTCCATCCCGGGAGGCACCAATCTTCACTTTGACAATACTCGCCGCTGCTGGACCGCTTGCCCGGAACACTTCCTCTCGGGTCATAACCATCTTCACTGGGCGACCGGTTTTTTTTGAAAGCACAGCTGCCACGGGCTCCAGGTATACCGTCGTCTTGCCGCCGAAGCCGCCGCCGATTTCAGCAGGGGTTACTTTGATACTACCTGCCTCCACGCCCAGCACTTTCGCGGTGTAGTCACGGACCACGAAATGGCCCTGTGAACTGCACCAGATATCTATCTGCCCGCTCGCATTGGTGCTCACTACGCAGGCATGTGGTTCGATATAACCCTGGTGAGCTGTGGGTGCACAGTAGGTTCGCTCCACCACCACTTCAGCGCTTGCAAAACCTGCCTCAAGGTCTCCGTGGCTGCTGGTGTTCTGGCTGGCAATATTGGATGCACGCTCCGGGGTCTGCTCCAGGCCCTTGGTAAACATATTATCGTGGAGAACCGGGGCATCCGGCCTCATGGCAGCGGCCAGGTCTGTCACATGGGGCAGCACCTCGTATTCCACTGTGATGGCCTGCAGCGCTTCCTCGGCGATTCGCTCGCTAGTTGCTGCCACCGCAGCGACGGCGTGGCCGTGATAGAGCACTTTGTCTCTCGCTAGAATGTTGCAGGACAGGTCGTGAAAGTTTGTCGCACTCTCACCGCCGGCTTCTGCCGCGTCAGGTACTTCCGGTAAGTCGGCAGAGCAAGTAGCCCCAAGCACGCCGGGTATGGACAGGGCGCCACTGACATCGATAGATTTTATCCTGGCGTGGGCATGGGGGCTGCGCAGGATCTTCCCGTACAGCATTCCGGGCATGAAAAAATCTGCACCGTAGTTGGCCTTACCGGTGACTTTGTCCACCCCGTCGGGACGGATCGAGCGGGTGCCGATATACTTGTATTGTTGTTCAGCCATGGTCCTATTCTCCCCGCAATTCTTGAGCGGCATCGAGCACCGCCGTTATGATTTTGTTGTAACCCGTGCAGCGGCACAGGTTACCCGCCAGCCAGTAGCGTGCTTCTTCCTCAGTGGGGTCCGGGTTTCTCTCCAGTAGGGCCTTGGCTGCCACCACGATACCTGGGGTACATATTCCACACTGCAAACCCGCATTTTCCAGTAACTTCTGCTGAACCGGGTGGAGGCCATCTGCTCCGGCAACCCCTTCCACGGTGCCTATGTTTTTTGCCTCGGCTTCAACACCCAGCACCAGGCAACTGCAAACAAGCCTGTCATCGAGCATAACCGAGCAGGCGCCGCAGTCACCGGTACTGCAACCTTCTTTGGTGCCAGTAAGGCGCAATGTTTCACGCAGCACATTCAATAGGGTTTCGTGGGGTTCGCACAGAAACTCAACGGGTTCGTTATTGATTCTTGTTTTCACATGAGTAGACATCGGTTTAACTCTCCTGGCCGGCGCGCAGGGCCCGGTCTTTGGCAATAACTGCAGCGCGTTTCGTCATAACGCCCACTACGGTGCAGCGGAAATCAGCGCTGCCGCGTTTGTCGGATATGGGATTGGCTGCGGCGCTTGCCGCCTCTGAAGCTGCCTCCAGAGCAGCCTCATCTAAGTTGCTGCCTATCAACGCCTTGGCAGCCTCGGGTACCAACAGCGCCGTGGGCGCTACGGCGCCAATGGCGACTCGCGCTGCTATGCAGGTTCCATCTTCATCCAGCGTCAGCGCCACCCCGGCTCCAACCACGGCTATATCCATCTCGGTGCGCGGGATAAAGCGCAAGTAGGCATCGGCACTGCGCGCTGCAGGTGCGGGAATAAAAAGTGAGGTGAGTATTTCGCCGGGCTCGAGGCAGTTCTGGCCTGGTCCGGTAGTAAAGGCTTCGACCGGTATCTGGCGTTCGCCATCAGGGCCGGAAATATTACATAGCGCTGAGCTGGCAATCAACGCCGGGACCGTATCGGCGGCGGGGGAGGAATTGCACAAATTACCGCCCACTGAACAGCGACCCTGTACTTGGGTGGAGCCGATCAAATCGATGGCTTCTACGATTCCGGGGAAAATGGCCTTGATATCATCGCGCTCGGTTACACTCTGTGCCGGGGCCGCCGCACCTAGAGTCAGGCCACTGGCGTCCAGAGACACATCCGTCATACCCGGGATTGCTTTGATGTCGACAATGCAGTTTGCCTGCTTCGCCCCGCCGCGCATTTGCACGAGCAGGTCGGTGCCGCCGGCGAGAATATGGCAGCCCTCATTAGCGCGCAGTAAGATAGCGGCCTCCGCTAGCGATTGGGGTGCGTGATAACTTTTTGAAGACATGTTGACTCCTGTGTTATGTGGTTCTATCCGGTCCTTTTAACTGGGCCGTCGAATTTTTTTAGAGCAATTGTGGGAGGGAAGGCTATCATTGTATTGTTTCCTCTGGGAAGACTTCGAATACTCTATGTGGACGGGTTATTTAGCGTAAAATTTCCGATGTACCTGATGATTGTTTTAATAATTACTGTTGAAGCGGAGCGATTGCTACTTGAGCACAGAACATGAACGATGGATGCGTCAAGCGCTCGCACTGGCGGATCGAGCGGGTAACGAAGGCGAGGTGCCAGTAGGTGCATTGGTGGTGCGTGACGGGCAACTATTGGGGGAGGGCTGGAATCAAGTCATCGGCAGTGCAGATCCCACCGCCCATGCGGAAGTCGTTGCATTGCGCGATGCGGCTAAAGCGGTTGGCAACTACCGGCTCCCCGGAGCCATACTTTATGTGACCCTGGAGCCTTGCACGATGTGTGCGGGTGCGCTGGTGCATGCGCGTATTGCAGATCTGGTGTTTGCGGCGAGGGAGCCCAAGTCTGGCGTCATCTGCAGCAGTGCCTCTTTGTTGGGCGAGCCTTGGTATAACCACCAGGTGAACTGGACCGGTGATGTTCTGGCTCCAGAAAGCTCGGCCAAATTACAGGCTTTCTTTGCCGGGCGTCGTAAATCCAAGAGTTGACACGCCTGGAGGTTACTGACCCCTCAATTACAGTAAAGGCCCGTAATCGGCCCCCAGTTGGTCAAAGTTTAGACTCGAAATGAACCGTGAAAAACTCATCCATGTCGCGAGGCCTTTTAAATCCGTTAAATACGGGGGTAAGAATTGAGGAGCCACTACGACCCCTTCGGCGACCAACTGCCTGTAGATCTTAATATCCTCGAGAGTGACCTTGCCGCAAAACAGCAGGGGAAGATTGTCCAGCTTTCCCTCGCTCATACACAGGCGCATAAAGTTGTACGTCTGGACAAACCCGCGCATGTAGGCAAGATCTTTGGTGAATGGTTTTCCGGTCGGTGTGCTCCCTCGAAATACACGAACAGTCACTGCATAGCTATCTTCTTTGGACAGCCCCCGGCCTTGCAGGTAATCAAATACCTCTACAAAATTTGCACCCCCTTCAGCCAGTGTAATACCCCTTACCCTGCAAACAAGACGATACAATCTCGCTGGGCTGGAACGTAAAGTAAGAATCTCTGTTAGTACGGCCAGTCCCTCCTGGGTGGTGGTTGCGGAAGGGGGACCCTTGCCGAGAAATGTACACCACGGTTGTGCCATGCCGTTCAGCGTAGTTCCCAGGTGGACCCAGCCTTCGTGGACCTCGAGCACATCTATATCGAGTTCATTAAAGCGCGCATCTGAACGTATTTTTAGATAGTCTGATCCAGCGGCAGCGTCGGCTGTCATACTGTCGTCGAGTAAGACCCGAATGCCGCTCCCCGGAAATGTTCGCCCAAAGCGTTGATTGAGAAGCTCGACCGCGTGCGCAGCATCAATGTTCTTTTCTGCCTCCATCATTGATTCATTCTGTAAAAGATTGGTGAGAACTCCCTCCATTTGAGTACCCAGGTCGGCTAAATTTGGGTCGCCAGCATGAAAAACATCCGAGGAAGACCCGTACAGCTCCTCCGAAATAGTGGCAAACTCAGGTGTTCCTCGCGCTTCGAGCATTCTTATGACCAGCCTGTACTCGCGGCAGGTTCGGCGCATGATGGTTGCCAGTGGGTTTAATTGACCCAGTTTGCGCGATATGTCTCTTTCAATACCGAAAAGCTCATTGGTTAGAGACTCTGGGTCGAAGTCTAGAGGACTTTGG
>JBLGAR010000013.1:0-52782 GCA_047612385.1 Cryomorphaceae bacterium
GATAGTAACTGATGGCCGACCCGCTTACAGGATAACGTCATGTCCAACACATTCCAGGTGTACTGGGCCCCGGGTTGCACCAGCTGCCTGCGCACCAAGGAATTCATGAACCAGAACGGGATTGAGTTCGAGTCGATCAACGTCGTAGAACACCCGCAAGCACTGGACGATCTGGCCCGGATCGGTTTTCGCAGTGTACCGATTGTCAGGCTTGGCGATAACGCCGTTTTCTGCCAGGATTTACAGGACGTAGCCGATTTTGTCGGGGTTTCCCTCGCTCCATCAGAACTGTCGGCCCAGGATTTCATCACCAGAATCGATTTGATACTACACGGAGCTACACGCTTTGTAGAACAGCTATCGGAACAACAACTTGCCGGCCATTTCCCCGGAAGAGACAGACCCTACAGGGACCTCGCATACCACATCTATATGGTCGTGCAGGGATTCCTTGATTGTGCAGCAGGCGGCTCGCTCGAAATGGCAACCTTCCTGAAAACAGCTCCAGAGGGCATGACCCGCGCAGATCAAATATCTCATGCTGGCGAAAAGGTTAGGCTGTCATTGCTCCAGTGGTGGAATAAACAAGAGCACAAACTGCCTTCAACCGTGAAAACATACTACGGGCAGCGGACTGCGATCAGTGTCTTGGAACGCACCGCCTGGCACGCGGCCCAGCACTGCCGACAACTGCAAGCCGTTGTAGAGAACTGCGGTATTGAACCGAACGGAGCTCTCGGAGATGCAGAACTCGAAGGCCTGCCCCTGCCGGAAAATATCTACGACAATGAGATTGACATGAATGATGCCGACATCGAAGCCAAGCCGCTGATCCTGTAAAGCTAACGCTTTTCTCCTTCTCAAGGTACACGGCGTCAGCTATGACATCCCAAACCTCTCCTGCATAACCACAACGCTGGCAATGCGTTGCAGGCCGCCCTCCACCCCTATGCGTTGATCCTGTGGGCAGTCGAGCAATACATCGAGCGCTTTATTCACTTTATTCATATCGTAAAGCGGTTGATCTTTCGCTGCCTGTGACGAAAATGTGTCACGGTAAAAAGTCAACATGGGGTCGTGCTTATCCTGGGTTGGCGGCGTGGTGAATGGATGTTTTTGGCGATCGTAAACTTCAGGAATTAGCACGTCTCGCGTCGCTTCGCGCAACACGTGTTTTTCCCGAATACCTTTCACCTTCATATCGACAGGAATGCGCGCAGCGACCTCCGCCAGGCGATGGTCGAGAAACGGAACGCGCCCCTCGATGGAGTGTGCCATCTCCATGCGGTCACCAAGATACGCCAGAATAAAATTCGGCAGCGATGTTTTGGAAAAGAGATACAGCGCCTGATTCAAGTGATCTCTCCCGGCGAGGCGCTGCGCTATGGGCAAGCGATCCAGTGCCGCAACAATTGGGCTATGCCCTTGAATGTACGCCGCATAGTCTTCGCTAAAAAAGGGCGTCAATCCAGCGGTCGACGATAGCGCTGTATGAATAAAGGTGGGCACCCAGCCCAGCCGCCCCCGCACGGCCTCGACAGCGGGGCCACTCACCTGCTCTGGCAACATAATCGCCCGGCTGGCCGCATTGGCTCCCAATATCTCATCAAAAAATGCGGACTTTTCGGCCTCGCTAAAAGAAGGATTGTGTTTTACCGCATCGACCCGAAAGAACGGGTAACCACCCAACATTTCATCGGCCCCCTCCCCTGTGAATACCACTTTGATACCCGCATCGCGCACAGCTTTACTCAGCAAGTACTTGGCAACACCGTGGCCGTTGAACATTTGTGTTTCGGCATGCCAAATAGCATCCGCGTAGGAGTCGGCAATGTCTCGGCCCGTGATAGGGATAGGGTGATAAGACGCTCCGACAAATTTGGCCTGCTTCTCAGCGATGGCAGCTTCATCGTATAGCGGATTATCAAAGGTGAGGGTAAAGGCCCGGATAGGCCTATCCATGGCCTGTTGCGCCAAACCCAGTACCGCGCAGGAATCGATGCCCCCACTCAGGTAGGAAGCAACCTCTACATCGGCGACTAAGCGCTGCTGCACTGAGTCCATCAGTACTTGACGAAACTCATCCACAACCTCCGCCTCGCTGCGGGTATCGCACGTCATTTCATCCGCTGTTGGTATCTCCCAATCCCAGTAGGGATAGGTACGCACTGCACCGTCTTTGGCGATGGCGTAGCAACCCTGGGGCACTGCGCTGATGCCTGCGAATTCAGTTTGCTCATGGGGTCTGGAGATTCCTCCCAGAGCACCTTCAAAATCCCAGGCGGCGGGAACACCCAGAGCCAACAACGCTTTTATCTCCGATGCAAAAAATACATCACCATTGAATACCGCGTAATACAACGGCTTGATACCGAAGCGGTCTCTGATGGCAATCATAGCTCTTTCGCGTTCGTCAGCGATGATCACTGCAAACTCACCACGCAGCTGCGTCGCCACTTGCATACCCTGTTGCTGATAGAGATGAAGAGCAATTTCGCTGTCGCTGTCGGTGGCGAACTGACAACCATCATGACGCAAGCCCTCGCGAATCTCGCGGTAGCCGTAAAACTCCCCGTTCACAACCGTATGGACTTTGCCATCGGCGCTCGTCATCGGCTGCTCGCCATTGTTTAAACCGATAATAGATAAGCGCGTGTGCCCCAGCGTCCAACGCTGATCATCCGATGTCCAGGTGCCAAAGCCGTCGGGACCTCGATGGTCGAGCGATGCAAGCGCCCGATCGATGCGCTGGGGAGCAACCCCATTGCGAGTCATTGCTGCAAATATTCCACACACGGCTGCCGCCTTATTGTCATTTTTATAGTGGTTTAAAGACTATCACGCAAGCGCTTGTGGTGGCTATATTCTTCAGACTCCGGGGCGTTGCGCTGGTTGAAAATTCGCCCAGATCAGAAATGACCAAATATACTCCCAACGGTTCAACACTGACCCGTCTACTCTTATACCTGAACTCATGGATGAGTTTGGAATAGCAGATATCGCTCATACGCAGAGCGCACAAGAAGAGTGTCTAATGAAATCAATATTGAGCTTTAGTCCAAAAATGTGCTGCGCAGTTGTACTATCGACTCGTGCAGCCGCTGGCATAATCGCATTCGATAACTTTGATTATTCCGATGGTAGCCTGGTACTCAATGGGGCTGGGAAACTCACAGTGGCGAAGCGGGTCATTTAACGGTGTCCGGCGGAACGGCCACGCTACAACATGGGGCACCCTCGGAGGATGTTCGTCCCTCTTTTGCTTCACTTATTGGTGACATCTAATACGGTCTGGATTTCAGCGTGAACGACGCCTCGGCGATCACAGGCTCCGACACCGAATTTTTTGCTCACTTTAAAGATGCTGGAAGTAACTTTGCCGCACGTCTTGATGTGGTTTCTGCCTCGAGAAGCTCGGATTTCTCCATCGGACTGGCTACCGATAGCTCAGTCGCGGATTCGACCCTGAACGAGAGTGCTTGTATTGATAATCTCGTCATCGGCACTTCGTTTAATGATGTTGTATCGCCCTGCCCCGCTACTGTTCCTGCGCCAAGTACGCTTTTGCTAATGCTCGTCGGCCTGACCTATATTCGCAATGCGCAGCGCACAGCATCGTAATTTTTGCATGAGCTTGTTAGCATGGTCCCCTAAGAATTATTGGCTTTTTATCCATGCACCACTACAAAATTGTTTTGCCCGAACACCTCAACGACTACGGTTTTCTCTTTGGAGGGAACCTACTCAAGTGGGTCGACGAAATCGCTTACATACGAGTCAGTCTGGATTTACCAGAACGCAAGTTTGTGACTGTGGGCTTGGACGAAGTTACTTTTCGGCATCAAATCGAAAAAGGTCAAATCTTGTGTTTTCAATGCAAACAAACCCGAATAGGGACTACCTCGGTAACATACAACGTCCAGGTATTTGGTGAACGCTATGGGCGAGAGAATCGTAAAGTGCTGTTTGATACTCATATCACCTTTGTATGCCTGGATAAAGACGGACAAAAAACAGCAATAAATAGTTAGCCGAACAGGAATAGACGATGCTCAGCTGGAAAAATCTCGGACTAGCCATAGTGTTTCTATTTTTCATGGGTGGGGGCATTACGCACTTTACCAATCCGGACTTCTTCGTAGCCATAATGCCACCCTGGCTTGGCTGGCACCTTGAGCTTGTCTATATCAGTGGAGTTTTCGAGATACTAGGAGCACTGGGCATCCTCATTCCGGCCCTGCGGCAATGGTCGGGCAATGGACTGTTGATATTAGTTGTTTGCGTAACGCCAGCGAACGTACACATGTGGATGAACCCGAGTTTATTTCCGGATGTACCAACGGCATTTCTCAGCATCAGATTAGTATTACAGGCCATTTTACTGTGGATTATATGGGCCAGCACCCGAACAGGTGATCGTATAGCCAGCGAGTTAACTGCGGATCAAAGCCCCAATTAGCTTTCCCATAAAAACAAGCTGACTTTTGATGTAACCACTGTATTTGGGTAAAATGTCCTCGGCGTCCTGTATCCTTCGGTGATAAAAGACATGAAGGGAAGGTGCAGGTAAATTGTCGGCATTCGCTAGATTTTTGCTGGGCACAATAGTGAGCCCCGGCATCACCGGAATTTTCAAAAACTCAATGGTGGGTTTATGACAGGCGGTGCACCTTCCGCGCTGCGCCATCGGCGGATTGGTATAAGCTTTATATTCAATTTTGTTTTCACCGGGGAAATCAACATCTTTCGATCGGTAGAGTGTGATATCGGCAAAGGGAGCGTCGTTAAACTCCTGGCAAATTTCGCAGTGGCAAATGGCGCGAAAGAGGGGCTCACCGGTAATTTTAAATGTGTTCTCGCCACATTCGCATTGGCCCAATTGCTTAACCGTCGAAGTATTCATAATTTTTCCCTGTTTAGCCGAACGCTGCCCACTAAGACCGCCATACCCGCTTATTAACCGAGCCAAACATCTCGGATAACTCAACACGGCTGGGCATTACTTTTACCGGCAGGAAATTCGGGTCTTCCGGCTCGGTCGACCCAAACTGGGTAAGATCATAATCGATAGTTGCAACGGCGCACCAAATCGCTTTCTTGGAGCCCTCGTCTACCGCTGCGAAGAATTCGCTTTTCTCAGAATTTTTTACATTAGCCAAAACTCTATCTCCCTAAAATAACTCGAGATACAGCGCTCATTTAGCGCCCCGCATCCCCTCTATGACTGTTCTCTCAATCGGAACTTGAACATAACCGGTTTCGACGCTCCAGAAGTAATAGTATCCCACTGCGCCGCCAACGTCGGCTTTTCCGCTGGTGATCTTCCCATCTTCGACGGTCCAGGTCTTAACGACCTGGCCACCATCGATATAGGACACCCGTAAATCCTCGCCCAGAAAATTGTCCGTAGTTCTACTAATTTTATTGCGCGCTTCCTCAGTACAGGCGCCAAGCAGTAAAGCGACACCTCCGCTAAAGAAAATGTACTTCAAACTTCTATCGACAGACATAAACCTACTCCCCAGAACTTCCTGCGAGAAATCATAGCTTGAGTATAGGCCACACTCTGGGGATGTCCCGGTTTGCGCGCGAGGTCACAATAACCTGGAGCCCACTGGATCTTAGCGATGCAAAATGGCTATTCGTCTGATACGCTCGTGAACATATTTTTCAGGAATTGATCTGCTTATGTCTAAACAAGAGCTTCTGTTAGTCGAAAAACGCGGTGACGTCGATTGGGTAACGCTGAATCGCCCGGAGCAGCTCAACGCGCTCAATGAGGAACTCGTAGACGGGCTCGTGCATTACTTCAGAAACCTCGCCGATGACCATAGTGTGAGAGTCGTCGTGCTGAAGGCCAACGGCAGAGCATTTTGTGCCGGCCTGGATTTTAGCCCGGATGCGTTTACTGCCAACGAGAAGACGCCACACATCGTGCTCAAGCTGCAGAAGCGAATAGCAGAAATATATCGCGCGATGCGCCGTTGCCCGCAACCCATCATTGCTCTGGTTCACGGCGCGGCTTGTGGCGGTGGTTTCAGCCTCGCCTTGGCGGCCGATATACGGTTAGCCGGAGAATCTGCCAAAATGAATGCGGCCTATATCACAATAGGCCTGACAGGTTGTGACATGGGTTCAAGCTACTTTTTACCTCGCCTTGTCGGGACGTCAGTAGCATCAGAGCTTTTGCTAACGGGTCGATTTATAAAAGCTCCTCGCGCCCTGGCCGTTAATCTCGTCTCCGAGGTAGTACCCGACGATCAACTGGAACAAGTGGCGCAAGGTTTTATTGACGACATGCTCAAAACCAGTCCTCTGGGACTTCGGCTGACCAAAGACGGCATTAACCTGGGAGTAGACGCCAACAGCCTGGACGCCGCAATGGCCGTAGAGGATCGACAGCAAACTCTATTGTCACTGACTGAAGATGCGGGGGAAGCGGCCGCGGCTTTCTTTTCAAAGCGACCGCCGCAATTCAAAGATCGGTAACGGCGCAGCCAGGTTTTATCCGCCAGCGCTAGTCCCCCAGCAAATACCGACTCCCAAACGAAAGTAACTAAAGCACTGAGCTCTTTAACTGAACGTCCGATCGCTCCCAGATTTTTTCAAACCGGTCGCGAAACTTCGCCGCCTCCGCATTTTTGCCCTGCCCCTCCAGGGACAAGGACAGACCTAAAAGGGACCATCCATTGCGCGGGTATTGCTTGAGATCGTCCCGAAAAACGCTCTCGGCCTGCGCCGATTCGTCTGCTAACAATAATGCATGACCTAGCGATTGACGCGTAGGGTAATACCAAAAGGGAGGCTCCGTATAGGGCAGTGTCTCCTGACCTTCTACAGCATTTGAAAAGTGTTCAATAGCGGTTGAAAAATCCTCCCGGGCTAAAGCAATCTCGCCTTTTCCGAGAAATTCCGCGATCGACAAAATTTGGCTTGCGGGATAGTCGTTACCGTCAAGAAACCAAATCGATTCGTTGGCCAAAAGCGGAATCATTGCAGCTAACTCAGCTTCGGCCGCCTCAAGATTGCCGGTTCGGGTAAACGCGACTGACCTCGCGTAGTGCCAAATCGCGCGGGAAAACTTTAACTGCTCAGGTGGTCGCTGCTCGTTCAATATTTCTTCCCAGCGGGCGAAGCGAACCAAGGATAGCAGGGGTACCGTTTGAAAAAACTCAACCGTGGGAAATTGCTCAATCTGCTCAAGACGAACGTTGGCCGCTACTTTTCGACCTGCCTCGATCGCCACCACAGAACGCCCTTCCATACTCGCGGACGCCCAAAGGAAATGAATATTGTGCGGGTAATACATTGCCGGGTAAAAACCTTGGGCATTGCATTGGGCTATATAATTCTCGTCCACTTTTGCGGCGAGCACATTGGCTTGTGAAGCGTCGTAGTAACGGCCAATACGCCAGTAGATATGTGATGGCATATGAACCAAATGCCCGGAGCCTGGAACCATATCCGCCAGCGAATCTGCGGCCACCTCAGCGCGCCCTGGGTTAGAGGACGCTTCTACCGCATGTATATAAAGATGCAGGCTCAGTGGATGCCGCGGATTACGGTGCATAACGCTCTCCAAAGATGAAATCACCTCTTGGGTATCGGGCCTTGGATTTTCACCATCGAGCCAGTAATCCCAGGGCATGGTATTCATGAGCGCTTCAGCGAACATCGCCTGAATATCATCATCGCGCGGATACTTTGCTGCCAGCTCACGCATGGCCTGAGCATAGGCATCGTCCAAGGGGTCTCTGTCGGTTTCAGGATCTCCATTGTATCGAGCACTTTGCGCCGCAATTAAATCCTGCTCTCGATCGCTAGTATCGCCCGCCAAAGATGTCGCCATGCGAATAGCAGCAAAGGCCGATTCTCTCGCGGGGGGGGACATAATTGCCTTCCCTTTACTCGTTACATTAATATTGGGTCCTGTCGCTAGCGCCTCACCCCAATAGCACATCGCACATTCGGGGTCCAAGCGTTGGGCCGCTTTGAACGCTCGTATAGCTTCAGCGTGGTTGAATCCCGAGGCCAAGGTCATACCCTGATTAAAATATCGCTGGGCCCAATGGTTAGAAGTGGTTATGGGATGATCGAAATCGCCCATCCCCTCAAGCAAGGGTGCCTGAGCCTTGGCAATGATTTGAGCCGGAGCATTACTGCCAGCAGAGACCGCCGCGCTCTTGTCCGTGGAAGTACAGGCCGAAAGACCCAAAAATAATGCACACAACGCGATGTAAATTACTCTCATAACAGCCTCTTGTTAGATCAAAAAAACAAAGATACTAAAGCGCCAAAGCACAGACCCTGATCGCACTAAGACTGCGAAAACCTCTATGCGATTTTGCAATAGCGCATTGCCAACTTCCCGAATGCCCCATAAGAGTGTAGCAGCGGATTTGAACAGCAAGAGAATTTTCGTCGACGAGATATGTCGACAAGCCAAGCCACCCTATACCTGAGTCAACTCGAAACCTTCACGAGGAAAATGAACATGGACGCAGCCAAATTGCGCTGTCTCCCGCGCCACGATCCATCGCTGCCTGGAGCTACCCGCCAATACTCCACTTACCGCATCAAGCGCGTAGTCACTCGGAGCAATACTCACCTGCGAGCCAATCTCCGGGTCTGAAGTAAGATCCGGGGCCAACACTCTGGGCGAGGCGTCACGCGCCGCCGCAAAAGCGTCTCCCTGAGAAATTTCCCGACGCTGGCCATGCCCAAATTTACCCATCCGTTGATACCAAGCATCTATAGAAGGGAAGCCATTAGGCATTTCCAGCTCGGCGACAACGAGCTTAAACCACATCGTATGATAGGCTGCGAAATCTGCGTGACATGGAGCCTCCCCAAACAAGAAGTCCGTCTGTAGACGCTGTTCAAGATCGGACAAGTGGACGCTGTATTGCTCAACCGCTTGCTTTCCAGAGGGTATTGCCATTTTGGATGCGCGACCCACACCCGCGCGGTCGACCAAAAACTTCACAGTCCCACGCAGTCCTATAGTGCGAAACAATTGCTTGAGTGTAGCGCCGGTCGGTATAGAAAAAACCGTCGCCCAAAAAATGTGAGTCTCTAAGTGCGCAGAATAATCCTGCGCTTCCTCGCTGCACCCTGACAATGCCAGTGTAGGCAAGTTGCCTAGCCCAGCCACCTCATGAGCGATCAGGCGGGTATCACAGAATATGTCAGCTCCGATTTGCGCAATGGGAATGCGACGATAACCCCCACTGAGCGGATCAATATTAGGTCTGGGGGGCATTTCCGGAGATTGCAGCGACAGCCAAGGTAGTTCCGCAAAACCCAACATCAGCCGGATTTTCTCAGAAAAAGGAGACATCTCGTAATGATGAAGGATCATTTCAGGCGAGTTGTTCATATCAGCGCTCGATGGCATCGAGGTAGGCGATGCTATCCGCATTATCAATTATTGTGCCGTTTTCCAGCTCCTCAATACGCTCGCTGATCTCCAGCATTGCCTGACCAAGCCCTATGGATGTAATCACCAGCTTCCCGGGTTTCAACAAAACCTCCCCCAGGTAGGTCAAGAAATTAGATTGTTCGCTAGTCGGGCGAATATAAGCGGAACGATAAGCAAAAGAGCGCAAAGGCGTTCCGCGCGCCATCTCTGCCAGCTCTAGCTCAGCTCTACCCTTTTCTCTGGCCCAATGCGCATCTCCATCGGGATCGGTTCCCATACCTGTCACATTGTGAAGTGACATGGGCCCCTCCTCATTTGCGGACAACCACTGCCGGGTAAACGCCAAGGGGAAATCGACGTGGATCAATGTGTAAGTTAAATCATCCATTCCGATGGAAGTCGCACCCAACCCCCACAGCACTGTGTTTACTTCGCGAAGCACAGGCTGCAAATCACTGAAGTCAGTAAAGTCCTTGTGGAGGTGCAATTGAACGCGCCCTGAGGCCACGCCGGCGTCAATCCGCGCCGAAGAGCGCCGGCTGACAACATGGACCGTCTCGACAGAATCCTCTTCCATAGCGGCCTTGAGCAATCCATCACCCACCGAACCGGTTGCTCCCAAAACCATCACCACACGATTTGCAGACGGGTCGCGCAAGGGGTCTGCCTGCGGCGTAATACTTCCCAGTGTCGCAAAAGCCCAAATATCGAAGGCGGCTATCAGGGCAAGGAAACCCAATAAGATGTATCCACACATCCTCAAAAGTATTTTCAAGATGGCGCACTCTTCAAAACATCGAAGGACTTAGCCTAACCATTACCCAGGCCACTAGCCATTAATTTTATGTGGATGAAGGACGGATACTTGCACGCTGCTAATCATCTACTTGAGTAGCCTAAAATTTTCTACGGTGCCGGTCTGGCGGCGAATACCTTAGACCGATAATTATTGGCTGCCGCCGCAGTTTCAAAAGGGCCGACTCCGGTCTTGATCGATATTTCCTGTGCAGGCGCGAGCTTATAGGAACCTCGCAATGTTTGCGCCGGCCCCACACTTGTTCGACTCGTTAGCTGCGCTAACTGCACCTTGACCCCCTTGACGGCAATACCACTGTTGTTTTTCACCGCAACTACGAGCATTCCTTTTTGATCGACATAGGGCTTACTCAACACGTATTTTTCGGGCATCTGCTCAAGCTCTAAAGTTACAAGCCTGGCTTGCGCCTGACCACTAACCTCCCCTTTGCCTCCGCTCGCGTTTCGATAAAAAGCCAGCGCGCCATTTCTGTCACCGTTGGCCATTGCCAGCTCGCCTAGATGAAAGGCAGCCACTTGAGTAGGAAGCAGAGCGTAGCTTGCTTTAAGATCTTCTTTAGCGCCAGACTTGTTGCCATTTTCGTAACGCAGCAACCCTCGATAAAGTTTGGGCGAGAAGTAGTCGGGAGACTTACCAATAGAGGTTGTAAAGGCCTTTTCAGCGTTGGAAGGGTTGTCCAGTATCTCCCAGGCATGACCACGCAATTCCCAGAACTGTCCGTCGTTGGGTTGGATGGCAATTGCCTCGTCCAGATATTTCAAAGCCTGCTTGCCTTGCTTCTCTTTCAACGCAGCCATCGCTTTATCTTGGGCTTCGTAGGCGGCTGCATCTTTGCGCAGCTGGGCTGTTTTGCGCTGATAGCGCTCGCGATAACTCTCACCGGCAGGGAGTTTGGCCGCCTTTTTAATATTTTCCGCTACACGCTCCTGGGAGGGGGGGTGACTAGCGAATAGTTGACTGAGAAAATCCTGCTGCTTGCCATCCTTCAGGGAGACGAACAGCGCCTGAAGCCTCACGGCACCCGCGGGAGAGTATCCGGCACGGGACATATACTCCATGCCGTAATAGTCGGATTCCAATTCGGCATCCCGCCCGTATTTGGCCAACCATGCTCCCCCGCCGATCTGAGCCGCCAGCCCCCCAAGTTGTCCATAGCCTTGAGTCTGCGCGGCAATGGCAGCAATTTGAGAACCAAAACCTATGAAGGTACTTTGTGTCATCTGCGAAGCACCGTGTCTAGCTGCAGCGTGAACTACCTCGTGAGCCAGAACGGCTGCCAGTTCAGATTCGTCATTGAGCAAACTCAGCAGACCCCGATTAATGGCGATCTTGCCGCCCGGCATCGCCCAAGCATTGGGCACCGAGTTATTCAGCACTACAAATTCATAAGGCAGCTCGGGTGCATCACTGACTGCCGCCAGTTTGTGCCCCACTTCAGCGATATAGGCTTGCAGAGATACATCGACCGTGTAGTGCCCCCCTTGAGACTGCTGTGAAGGTTGGTAATTTTTCTCTCCAATCGCAAGCTCCTGGCTTGTTGAGATCAAGGACAGCTGATTTTCACCGGTCACCGGGTTCACCGAACAGCCAGTGGCGAACAAGACCGCAGCGGACAGCAGAACACGAACTATGTAATGAATCATCTATTTGACTCCCTAAGGCAGAACAGCAACATCAATCGAGACAACAACTGAGCGTAAATGATTTGCAGAGGACAACTTACCGCAACACTGGGAAGAACTCTCTTGTTTTTCACCCTCCCAGGCTCCCAAGAGCAGGGCTCGGCTATCTGATGCTTCAACAAGGCAGGAGGAAGTCTTCCAGAGGCATTGGAGGCCCATTTCGGTCAACTCGACCTTAGTGTTAACCCGAGTGAACTCAACGGCGTTATTCACGAAATCAGTGTTCCCATGGAAAAATGGTCGCCCATTACCGAAGCGAAGCAAGAAAACTTGCTTGGGGAATTTAAAACTATGGGGGCTTATAGATCGCCTGCGCGCATATAAAAGATTAATGATTAGGACTGTTTTTATCCACGTCTGCCCAAACTGTGTTATCCCGCTACTTGCCCGTTAGCCGATACACAACCTTGAACCACTTCTCCATGTCTTCGCGACTGGAGTCTTTGAGCGCCAAACCCACCCAGAACCCATTTCGATCGGTCGCCGGCTTCACCCACATCGCCTCGCCAACCAGCTCGAGACTCTCTGTCCAATCGTCAAGGGGCGCCGCGATATTGAGAATACTGCCCTGGGGAATAGTTTCCGGCACCCAAATCCGCAAGCCACCGACGGATATATCCAGCGTTTCACAGCGAATTATTTTATTGTCAGCCTCTGAACGGCTGTGCCGCTTCACTATCTCTACATAGATAGCTTTCTCAATGCTTACCCGCTCGTGAGCCCGTCTTTCAGCGTAATCAGTACCCATACAACTTTACGTCACTTTCGACCTCTGGGATTAAAGTATAGGATGTGTTTTCTCAACTGGCGATTGTAAATATCGCACTTGTATCCTACGCAGAAATCAGTCTGCGGCCGGAGATCAGTAATTGTATTTATCATGCTTCGCGTAAAAAAACTTTCCCCGACGGCCGATTTATGTAACCTTGTGGAATAACTTTTAACCTTCAAAAAATAGATCAACAACATGAAGTACAGACGTTTGGGGCAAAGCGGCATTGTCGTTTCGGACATTTGCATGGGCACAATGACCTTTGGCGCACAGTCAGACGAAAAAACCTCTTTTGAAATTCTGGATCGTGCCTATGACGCTGGAATCGATTTCTATGACACTGCGGAAATGTACCCGGTACCGCCGGATTTAAAGTACGCAGGAAGAACCGAGGAAATATTGGGCCGCTGGATGAAAACCAAAGATCGCGACTCTCTGATCATAGCCAGCAAGGTAGCGGGCCCAAGTCATGTCTGGATTAAAGCCGTGCAACGCGCAGGAAAAACCGGGCTGGATCGCCATCACATTGTTCGCGCAGTAGAGGCGAGCCTCAAGCGCATGCAAACGGACTACATCGATTTGTATCAGACTCATTGGCCAGATCACGATATGCGCTATGAAGATACGCTCCGCGCCTTGGACGAGCTAGTCCAGTCGGGGAAGGTTCGCATCCTGGGCTGCAGCAACGAAACCACATGGGGTCTGACAAAAAGCCTGGGCGTTTCTGAAATGCACGGTCTGGCACGATACGAAACTATCCAGAATAATTTCAGCCTCAACAACCGGCGGTTTGAAGACGAACTAGCACAGGCCTGTCGCCAGGAGCAAGTCAGTCTCATTCCTTATTCTCCCCTGGCGGGCGGAGTGCTAAGTGGAAAATATAATGACGGTCAGAAACCCGAGGGCGCGCGCTTTACCTTTTATTTAAATGGCGAGAAACGCCAACAAGTGATGGCTAAGCGCTTTGTGAACGAACGCAGTATCGCGGCGACCAAAAAGTTTCAGGCAATAGCCGCTGAAATAAATATGTCAATTGTTACTATGGCGACGGCGTGGAGCAAACAACATGATTTCGTGGCATCCACCATTGTGGGCGCTACGACGGTCGATCAAATGGATGACATCCTCAAGGCCGATGAACTTGTTCTGGATCCGGAAACCCTGACCAAAATAGACGCTGTGTCGCGAGAAATACTTTACCCTATGTTTTAAAAAGCTAGCGATCCACACTCAGTAGTGCATGTAACAGGTTATTCTGGAAATCCAGATTACCGGTTAGCTGATCGTGCTTTTCGCAAAGAAAGACCGGGTAGTCTACGGAGAAATTGCTGTACTTGTGGCGCTCGACACTCGGGTCGAAAGTGCTGCGAGCCAGCAGCGACGCTTTGGTAACCGTCCCATCGCCCGGTTCAGACATTAGCAACTCATAGTCAATCCCCGCCACGGGATTGACTATTTCGCTCGGCTTTAATCTCAAAACAGATTCACCATTAACATCCTCAACGACCGCCCTTGCCGGCGTCGGCAAGCAGTCTCCCCCGAATAATATAAATTTGAGTTCGGACTGGGGATTGGGGACGGTCAAAGACCAGCTAAAACGACGAGCGCGTTCTACGTGCTTTTCAAAGTAGCGCTCCAGCACAGCCAGGTAGCGATCCGCCTCGTCGACAGACGTGAACTCGCCTCGAATATCTTTGCGAATCTCATCGTTGAACACTGAAAACCCAAAGCGTCTCCAGTATTCATCAGCACTAAACTGATCACGCTTTATCGGTTTTCCCTCCAACGTAACAAACCAGTCGGTGATGGAGTGCGGTAACAATTGATAGGTGCTAGGAAATGTGGCAACTACCTCAGGAGGAATAACGCCCAGGCCAACAGGGTAACCCTTAATCAATATTCGCATGGCACCTACTGATCCCAAATTGGGCGTGCCCAGCAGTATGACGCGGCGTATCGTCCTCTCTCCTGCGAGCGTGACGTCGAAGTCATTGCCATCTAGCACGTCCGTTGAACCATAGCGCGCGTAATAGCGAGTGATTAGGCCACCCATGCTGTGGGCGACAATATCAACTTTTAGATCGGGATCATCGTAATCCTCGCGTATTTCCCGCAAAAATTGATCTAGCTTTCTAGCGCTTTGCACATTGTCCTGACGCCAGTCATAGCTAAAAACGTAGAACTGTTTGTCACCTCGGCTCGCCGCTACTCCAAGTTTGCCCTGGGTATAACCACCCGGCCCGCGAAGCGTCGCAAGAATTCGGCCATAGAAATCTCTGCCCGCCGCCCGCTCGGCAATACCCGCTGTTTCGAATTCAGAGCTGGCCGGGTTAAGCGTATCGACATCGATATCCAAACGAATAGATCGATAATCACTGAAAATAATATTGCGAAGGGACCCAGGCCAGGCTTCCTCACCTGTCTCGCTGTGAACTAGACGACTTCCCAGCGTGCCGTGAATAAAAACGACCGGCGGCTGATTTGGGTTGCCGGCCTGCATAGAATAGAGCCGCTCCAGACTGGGTCCCGCCAGCCCTGTGCAGCCCGACATTACGACCACCCCAACAATGCACAGTAGCGGTTTTAGTCCATGCAATACAGAGGAAACTGGAACCGTTAAAAAGCACGAAAAATCAATGATGTGCCCTTTCATTTTAGTAATCTCAAACATCCATCACCGTGAGAGTTTTTAAGCTGCCTCCATTCAGAGGCCCGGGCGTTGCAGTATGCTACGACAGTGTAGGTGACCAGGGCACGCCATTGATATGACCACCTCCATCGACATACAAAGTATTTCCAGTCATATAGCGCGACATTTCTGAAGCTAAAAACACAGCAACCGGAGCTATGTCATTTTCAGGGTCACCCATGTAACCCATGGGGTTGGATTTTTCAATTTCTCGAGCCATGTCAGGAGCAGCATCCTTGAAATACTGATAGGGCGTGGTTGCGGCTCCGGGACAGATAATGTTTGCGGTAATTCCATCAGCCGCCCACTCTACGGCTGCAGTTCGCGTATACGCTCGCACGGCCTCTTTGGCACTGTTGTAGTCCGCCGTGTATTTATGAGCATTGACGCCGTTGAGCGAGCAGATATTGATAACTCGACCACTCCCGTTTTCTTTCATCACTGGATAAGCAGCGCGCATCGCGGCGCTAACCGCAAAAAAACCAGCGGTCATGCTGTCGCGCAAGCGCTGCTGATCTATAGCTTCTATCTTTGCGGGCCCGTAAACCATTGTTGGGTAAGCATTGTTGACCACAATATCAATCGTGCCCCAATGCTCAACAGTCTTCTCGACAGCAGCCACGACCGTATCCAACGCCATAATATCAGTGTGGACAAACCAGCCCTCGCTTCCCAAACCGGCGAGTTCTTCGGCGACCTGCTTACCGCTGTCTGAATCGAACTCAGCAACAACCACTTTTGCTCCGGCACGAGCAAATGCGCGGGCAATGCCTCTGCCGATTCCGGCTCCCGCACCGGTCACCAACGCTACCTTATTCTTTAGTAATGGCACTCACTACACTCCAAGAAAAATCAATTTGTGGCTACAGCTAAGCATTGTTAGTGCTGCTATGAACAGGTTTCACTCCTCCATCACCAACGTCTCACCCACTTGCTGCCGGGCAATATCTTCTTCGCAAAAAGGAAAAGGAGCCCAACGTTTGTCGGAGTAAAGCCAAGTCTGATCACCGTAATTATTGGAATCCGGCTGCACACTCTGCGAATGCGTGAGAATAGCTTCGGCGATAGGACAGTCAGACTCATCCCAGGTAACCGTTTGTATATAAGAACTACCAGCGCGGGGATTCTTATAGCCACCGTCTTGCAATCCAGCGCTGATAGCGCCGAACACGCCCATCGTGCCCGCACCACCGTGAATAGGAACGCGCTCGTTGTTTCTTTCCAGAAACTGCACATCGCCCCAGGGTGCGTCCAAAGCAACACCTGCATCCGTCAAACGGGTGTGTGCACTCAACAGCGCGGCGATGACGATTCCGCGGATTTGTGCGTCAGCAATATCAATGCCCGAGGGTGTGTTGAGTGGATCGGCCGGGTCAAAGTCCACCAGCCAGAACGCATCGCTAGCAACAACGTTCTGGAAGTCGCTACCCAACTCCCCACGAATTGAGGACCAGAACTCTGTGAATATCTGAGCACCTCGACTTTCTAAATCCACTTTGCGGTCCCATACTCCAAGTACAGCGCAACTGTCTGCTAGAGCCTGTAAATCAGCCCCACTCGCGTCGGCCGGTGGCGCTGCAATATAGTCAGCACAAATCTGTAGGGTATCGTCCAACGCAACCTCAGCGCCGTAGACACGATTGGAATACATGAGAGCCTGCAGGGTCTGCATGTCAAACAAGGGCGTTTCACTAATATCATCGGTCCCAGCAAGACGGTCAGCGACCATAAGATGAGTGATACGGGTTCGCAAAAACTGCTGTGTATCTTCATGCCCGAGCCAACCCATCACAACGGGAAACCCCGTCAGCGGATTATCCGCATCGCTTAACCAATAGCTGTTGTTGCTATTGGCGACATAATTTTTCGTGAATATCTTCGGGCGCGCCTCGTAACCAAACAACTGGGAATCGGCGGGCGAATCGGCATCTTCTCCCCACTCGCAATCGGAGGTGCTGCCATCCAGGCCAATAATTGCGTTGGTAGTCCCGTCAGCCAGTAACGCCCCAAGCCCATTGACGCAGCGCTCAAGCTTTTCCTGAGTTAAATGCGGCACTGCCGACACCTGGCCATAGAAAGCATCGCCGTTGCGGTCCACCGCGAATTCGTGAAAGACCGGGTTGCCAATGGTCTTGAGAGCCTCAGTATAACCGGCCATATCAGTCGCCTGAGCTTTCTCTATCCACTGGGTAGCGGAGCGTGTGCCAGTGGTTAAATTTGCATCGCGAATTGAAAAGAGGGAACCATTAAACATGGGCCACCCGGCAAGCAGAGGGTTTACATCACCAAGGTCCACAATCAACCCGTAGTGCGAGCTGTAAAAGGTGCGCTCACGGTCTTCCACAGTGCCATCATCCAGCGTCACTTTCACCGACACGGTGCGCGCAGTGATATCGCGCCACTGACCGTCATAGTCGTATTGCATGGGATTACCTGGATTGAGCTTAAGCTCGTACAAAGTGAAGCGCGTTGCAAAATCGACGGTGTGTGTCCAGGCGAGATCTTTCGTAAAACCTATCGCAATCCAGGGCAAGCCCTGGAGTGAGGCCCCTGCCACATCGTAAACGCCGGGAATCGTGAGGTGGGCTTCGTACCAGCGGCCACTACCATTCCAGGGTTGATGGGGGTTGCCCAGTAGCAGGCCGCCGCCATTTTGAGTCGCCTCGGAGCCCAGAACAATGGCATTGCTTCCCACTTCTGCCGGACGGAAATCGCTACCGACCTGCGCCAGCGCTCGACCGGGAAAAGCCTCGACGCCAAGCCGATTCAACGCAGCCATGCCATCATTTGAATCAGGCCCGTCAACAGCCAAGATTGCGCTGCGCACGGTTCCCTGGTCAGAACTCCCGCCCAGCCCGATCAAGCGCAAGTACTGAAGCAAATCTATTTCATCAATCTCATAAACCCAAGGCTGATTTCGACAGCCAGTATCACCATCGGGAAGATTCTCCACACCGGTATCCCGAAGGTATCGATTCATACCCGCGGCGTAGCCCGTAATTAGATCCCGTGCATATTCTGGTGCCCCATCAAAAAAGCTCGCCCTGAACTCATCCTTGGAACCATTGAGAAAGCGATAGAGGAAATCGCGATTCACGTCACCACCGGCCAACTCCGCACCGCGACCGCCGGCGAGTGCTATTTCACGCATCGTGACGCAATAGTTGTCTTGAGAGTAGGCATAACCATAGCCGTATCCCAGGCTACCCCAGTCCTCGGCTTTGATATGGGGAATACCATACTCGGTGCGGCGTATTTCCGAGGAAAAAGTGGTCGTCGGTTCGACCGGTGTTGGGGGAGCTATCGTTGCCGATCTTCGATCACTCGAGTCACCGCAGCCAGCCAAAACAATTGCCAAGCCTAAAAGCACGCACTTTCTACCATTCATCTATTCTTATCCCTTTATTCGAAATATCTAGACTCGATGCAAATCAGAACCGTATCACTGTTGAGGTGCAGCCATTGCAGCCTGAAGTTGTTTTAGCGCCTCTACTTGCTCTGGTGGAAGAGACACCGGTTCACAGCGCGGATCGGTATTCTGAATCGCTTTAATCATCAGCGGAGTCAATGGAATTGGGTCGCAGCCATGGCCCGACTCACAAATCATATCCCGGCCGGGGCTCGCCTTAATATGGCAGGCAAAGCAGTTGCCATCGAATCGATTTACCACGTCGACAAAGCCCCGTGCACGAATTGAACTTCCCTCAGCCGTAACATCCAGCTCGAAAAACTCCCAATCTGAGGTTGCAGGGCTAAATCCCTGAGCGTGTTTAATCATCGCTTCGCCGGGCACCAACTGCACAACCGAACCCGGTGGGTAAGTTCCCTCTCCGGCCTCCGACACTTTGATCGTACCCTCAAGATTATCTTCTAAATTGTCAACGAAGAAGCCGCGTACTGGCGTCATATCTCGAATACAATCAAACGTCGAACTTTCAATCATCAACTCATCAGCTATAGAAACTGAAGACGACAAGATGAATGTGAACAACAGGAAAAACCGAATAATTATTTTCATCGCGGCAACACTCCATAAATTAGCTAAGTGGGGTGAAAAATAAACCCCTTGAAATTTAAGCATAAACTATTGTAATTATAACTCTTGATTTGATCCCAATTCGTACTCGTCCAGGTCATCCGCGAAATACAGGGGCCCAGAATACGTCTTTCTGATCTCAGCCACAGTTTCCATTTCTCGACCGAGCGTACGCTGCATGCGATGCGACAACACCAGCTGTTTGACTTTGCTCCGGGCGGCAATCAATCCAATTTCGGAAGGCGGCATATGCAGGAACCGGGACGCACCGACGGCTTCCTGCGGTATCACGTTATTCGCCACTAGCATATCACTATCCTTTGCCAGCTTCGCCAAGGTGCCAAAGCTATTATTCATATCGCCGCTGAAGCTGATCGAACAATCGCCTATCTCTACCCGCCACGCCACCGCTGGAAGCGGCCCGTGCTCAACTGGCACAGCGGCCAAGCGAATATCGGATTCGAGTTGATAGTGGCTTTCTTCGCGAGGTTTCAGTGGTACATCCACTACCTGAATTTTGTACGGGGCAGTTTTGTCTGCGGTCACATAATTGCTCAGATAACGATAGGCTCCGTTTTTTCCAAGCACATTCGCGACGTACTCAATAGCGCCGGGCATCCGAGAGTTTCCCGACGGACCCAACACTTTTAAATCCTCGATGCGATCGCCGAAGTAACTCGCTTTGATCAAGCTGGGAAAGTCGACGCTGTGATCGACGTGAAAATGAGTAAAAAGCACCGCCTGTAAATCGGCTAGATCTGCGCCACTTTTTTCGAAATTGAAGGCCGTGCCGGAACCGGCGTCGACCATAACAACCGCTTTGTCCCCGCGCCACACGAGATAGCCGCTGGACGCTCGCCCGTCGGTCATTTCCGGACCGCCGGAACCCAGCACTTGCAGGCGAATACCCGACTCAACCGCGCAATCAGCCACTGCTGTACCGCTAACAACTAGCATTGCAAAACAACTGATACGAAGCGGTCTATTCATTTTCGACTCGCTTTTAAAGAGGTAAATTTACAGTGTATCAGCTAATCCGTTGAGCTGATCCGCAAATGGATCTTCATCTGCATCGCGATGCCAGGTGTATTCCGCGCCTGCTGCAATGGTCTCGGCTGTCTCCTCATCAAACAGCCGCTGTATAATGGCCAGCGCCATATCGATGCCTGCTGATACGCCCGAAGACGTGACAACCGCGCCGTCGTCTACCCATCTTGCACGCGTCTGCCAATCTACTTTGTCTGAGGTCAAAGTCGCCAGAGAGAAGAACTGCTTATTGGATGTTGCGCGATGCCCATCCAGCACTCCTGCCTTGGCCAGGAGCGCTGACCCAGTACAAACAGAGGCTGTAATCCTAGCCTCAACGGCGCGGGACGCCAAAAAATCCAGCATTCGTTGATTATCCAACTCGGGAATAGTGCCTACACCGCCGGGGACCAGAATCAAATCCAGCGCCGGCGCATCTTCGAAATCGTAGTCGGCGTTCACAGTGGGCATTGGCGCGCCGGTCATCGAACCGGCGGTTACCGCACCTTTTGTTTCGGCAATCATGACCACCTCGAGTTTATCGGGCGGCAATGCGGTAAACATTTCAAGAGGCCCAAACATATCCAGCAACTCAAAGCCCTCATAGAGAACCGCACCCAAGATCAGTTTTGACATGCTATAAACTCCCGGTCATTAAAATCAGAATTAGTGTTGCCGGGGCAACCTTCATTGCGCGTCGATTTGTAACAGCCATTGCTGGGGCGCCCAATCGATCATCTGCTGAGCATCGGGCGGCAGAATAAACCCGGCCGCGACCGCCTCCTCTGCGGATGCGGTGACGGCCGCGACATAGCCGGCCTGGTCACCGTAGAGACTTGCCAGTTGATCGGCACTAAACAAAACCGTCGTGCCAAACAAACCGCAGAAACTTTCTCCGCTCTGACCGTAACCTGATAATACCGCAACAGGTACATCGACATAGGGCGTTCGAATGCCCCCGGTTGCAAGCCCCAAGTCATCCAACACCAGCTCTTTTAAATCATCAGTCACAACCAGTGGCTCGGCTATAGGAGCAGCTTCGCCGTCGATAATCCAGGTGTTAAGAGCATCTAAAGCAGCATTAAACACATAATGCATAGGCCCGGAGTTGATCGCCGAGTCGCACTGAATAAATCCTTGGATATTGTCGACTTCCAGCACTGCCCCTGCGCTGGGGTCATTGCCCGCGTCAGTCCACCCCGCACCACTGGAATAGCGATCAGTGTGCGATGTCCCCGCCACTTCCCAGTAACGTAAAATATCTGAATCGTCCTGACGAACAAGAACAGAATTCAAACTCCCCCTCAAAACATCAGTCTCTGCTTGGAAAACCAGCACAGGCACGTTGAGGTCGCTGCGAATAAACACCTCATTCGGAACCCCGATTAAGGTCTGTGGATCCTGCGCCAAAGCAGAGCTGTATGAGGCCCGACTGTGAATCAGATAGCCATCAAAAGGATTGTAGAGTGGGTGTATCGCATTCACATAAGTGGTCAAGCGAAAGGCAGACTGAGAGTCGCCAGATCCAATCAAGTATTCTGGCGTCAAACCATTGAGCATATCTATGCCCTGTGGATCGCGAATAGCCTGAGCGAGCTGGGAAAAAATATCGTAGGAAAAGCTATCGCCCGGATGTACGACAGACTCGTAGCGTTCAGGGTTAAACGCCTTCAGATGAAAAGGGACTATCCCACCCACACGGCCATAGACACCTACGAATTGCGCTGTGATACCTATCCATGCGTAGCCTTGCCGAACTATTTCAACATGGCCGTTATCCCACTCCGGTGTGGTGTCGAATCCAGATGACACGTTCATCCACTCGACCAGCACAGTACCGTTGAAATCCGCCTCGTCTATAGGCCGACGTACCAGGACTCGTGTCGTGTAGTTGGCCTCCTCGCCTGCTTCAACTTCCCACAGTCCATCACTTCCCAGTTCATTCAGGTTGGAAAATGCTGAGGCTGTGCCGGAGATAAAATACTCTTGTTCCTCAAAGCCAACGCTAGCCAAATCAAATATTCCCAGATTGAGCGAAGCGCCTATGTCAGGTGGCAGGCTGACTTCCGCGCTGGCAATAGGTGAAAACTGCGGCTCCGGCGGCGCCATAATCGTAGCGGATCTGCGATCGCTACTATCGCTACAACCCAGGATTGTGGCCAATAGGCCTATCCAAATAAAGTTCAAGAAAGTTTTCAAAAGTACTCACGCCTGTTTTTATATTTGAGTAATATTATAGGCAGTGAGAGATAGATTTGTACTATCGCGAGCACCATTAGCTCCAAACGGTTTACTAATTTGGTGCGGACAGTTCCTGGACAAAAATACCGACAGCGAGTCTAGGCTGAGGTAAAATCCTTGAAGACTTGCTCAGTAGTCGAGTCTTTAAGACAGAAAGCCTCGATCCTCAGTGCTTCGGTCGTCATGTCCTGCGGCATTACGAAGGTCATGATCACACTAAAAAAGACTGAGATTGAACCCGTTGACCGACACTTCCAGAGGCCAGCTCCAATTGCGATAGCTTGCGATACTGGCGCCAAGATCGAAAGTAATCGCAAAAACCCAGGTCACCCTCAAGTGTTGATGATTGCATGCTGATTTCTTTCACCCTACTGACGCTCTATGCGTTAACCGCGTCGGCTATATCAGAATCCTTGACTACCATAGCCACAGTTCAGCGGGCTGGCAGGTCTTTGCTGGATCTGGTCACGTATGCATAGGGGCACAATCCCGAAATTTTTCGCAGCCTTGGGTACATGTTATACCCTGGGTAAGCTAGGCCCAAGCCTCACAATCTAACGGGAAGTTATGACATTATGCCTCTAGAGCAAGATACCCAAATCGCGCAACTCCTGATCGATACCAAGACCATCGCTCTTGAAATCGCCAGCCCGAAACCGGAGCGCGCATCCCACAGAATTTTGCAGTTCTTACTCGAGGAGGGATACGACGTCTACCCCGTAAACCCTGGACTTGACGGCGAGAAAATAGCGGGGCGAGACGTGTACGGCAGCCTTGAAGATATCCCGGTGCCTATCGATATGATCGACATCTTCCGTCGCTCAGATGCAGTGGAACCGATTGTTGCCAGAGCCATTAAAGCGCGAGCGAAGTGCATATGGATGCAGCTAGGTGTCATCAACACACAAGCTTCCGAACTGGCTCAATCTGCAGGACTTGACGTTGTTATGGACAAATGCCCAGCCATTGAAATACCCCGGCTGAGAGAGTTGGGATTGATGTAGAGCGGGGTCGACAATCGCGACCCACTAGGCAGCAGGGCTCTGAACGAGCCCGGAGTATTTAGGCTGGTCAATCGAAAGCTGGCCGGCAACCGTTTCTCGTAGGTGCTCGGCTAAGCCAGGTGTACCCAGTGGCAAATGATTCCGCAGTTTTTCAACGAGCTCCCAGCGCAGCGTATCCAGGCCAGCCTCACCCGTAAGGAGACTCTGTAAGCGCTGCTTCTCTTCGTCAGCCAAGATGGGGCCATAGAGCACTTCACGCTGGACAATATCCAGAGAATTTGCAGCAACTCGACTTAAAAAAGCATTCTCAGCCGTGACTTCGTGCAAAATCTCGTCTCGCAAAAACTCCGAAACACTGCGTAAAAGTTCTGCTGCCATTGGCAATTGCGCGCCATCGGCAAGATCGCTGCGCGGTTCAGGCAAGTTAAAAGAGCCGGGTATGAGCAGGTTAACGCAATCCATTTGAGCTTCCGAGGATCTTCTCCCGATCGCGGGACGCTCCAGGCTAGGCGTCTCGCCGGTTCGCCAGCTCTGCGCCATGCGCAGACAGATGATGGACCACCAAAACGATCCAAACACTTGCCAGAACTTCAGATGTTCCGGAGAGATTTTCTGACCGGACACGCTGTAGTAGCCCGCCAGCAGATCATCGACATGCCCAAACCCACCCACTGACTTCTCGCTATTGCCAAAACGCCAGGAATTAACACAGAGCCAACCGAGGTCTCTAACAGGATCACCTACATGGGCCAGCTCCCAGTCCAGAACGGCGGCAATACCATTGGGCGTCACCATTAAGTTTCCATTGCGAAAATCTCCATGCACCAAAGCCGTCTGCGAGTTTTCCGGTAGATGGTCCAGCAACCAGCGCCCGGTAAAATCGATCATAGGCTCAGACACAGCAATATCACGGTAATAGGACCAGGTCTCATTCACCAAGGCTTCAGGCGATACATTGGACAAGTGAGAATCCAGCCCCGCATCACGCCAGTCTAATGCGTGCACCCGAGCCAGCACCGAACCACACTGGTAAGCAAGGTCTTCCCGTAGCAGGGCAAAATCCTCATGCCGAACTATTCGATTACCCAGAGTTTCACCTTCCAGCCACTCCATAATGAAACCGGAGCCAAGATTGTCGGCCTCGCGCAACACATACAATATCTCGGGCTCGGGTATCCCACCCGCGGCGGCCAACTGAAACAATTTGGCCTCTACCTCCAGCGTTATCGTTCCAAGTTCTGACTGGCTTTGTAAGGTGGGAACGGCGCGCCGCAGCGCCAGTGAGCGCTCCTGCGCGCCAATATCGATAACAACTTGATAGGTTTCCTGGCTGGCGCCAGCTGTCAACTTCCGACAGGAAACTAAAGACTCAAAGGAGGGGAACTCTTTCGCGAGCAGTATCTGGAGGGCTTGTTCGATGTCTTGTGCCATAGAAGACTATCGCGGCTTTAAAACCGAATTGGATGGCGCGACTGCACCCACCCAATCTCGGCATCATTTGAGCAAAGACTATTCTTGATTTTTAGCATCCTCTGCAGCAAATTCAGCATAGGCATCACTGGTTCCGGCAGCCATTTTGTCGCCATCAAAAGGAATCGACATTTCGGAGGTAAACTCCATCACAATCCTTTCTGGAGTGTCGAGAAAGCGAACAAACATATCCGGATCTATACCAGAGGTAAACTCATTGCCTTCATCCTGGCGCGATTCCGCCTCCATACCTGAGGCGAGCAGCCGGTACATCCAAAGTTTGGTTGCCGCGTCGTCGTGTATCACCGTATGGCCTTTATAAGTAACGGTTTTACCGCCCCCCATGGGCGTTCCTTTGCTGGTAATCACAATGGCGGATCGTCCGTCCCGGGCTATGGCCTTAATACGAACACGCTCCCTGGTAGCTGTCATCCAGATTTTATCCCCTACCGGAACAAAAGCCGTGGTAACACCCAGTGGATGACCGGCTTTGTTGGCCCAAATAAAGGTGCACTCCCCGGCGGTTTTAAGCAACTCCTGTTCCCGCTCGGGATCCAGCCTATACTGTTTGACGTCGTCGTAGTTTTTCGCTTGATCTGACATAGTAATTTCCAGTGCAGGATCGCATTTAATAATTATAAAAAACAGTCTATATTGTTTTTTAGCAAAGTTCACTCTCCGGGAGACAACGCAATGAGCATCCCCAGAATTCTGTATTTGTCGCTGGCTATCGCCGGTATTGTTTTAACGTGGTATTACAATCTTCAGTTTGTCAGTGAATCCGGAGGCAGCCTTGACCTTGCTGAATTCATTGCACAAGGCTCAACCAATACCGTGTCGAAATCCTTGACTTGGGATTTAGCTATCGCCTGCATCGCGGGCTTATGCTGGATTTACTATGAGTCAAAACGGTTGGAGATGGGATACTTCTGGGTTTACATTATTTTGGCTTTTGGTATCGCCTACGCGTTCGCTTTTCCCCTGTTCTTGTTTATCCGCCAAGGTAAGCTCGAGGCGGTAGAAAGAAACAAATTGCAGGCACCGCTCGATCCTTGATCCCCTGGACACAAATCATACTGATATCAAAACTATATTCAGGAGATTACATTTTGTTCACGCAACTCATTTATCGCCTCATCATCGAGCTGTAATATTTCCCTGAGCACTTCATCGTTGTGCGACCCCACCGCTCCTCCAGGCCAATCGGTACGGCCAGGGGTTGAATCCAACTTGGGCATGATAGCTGGAATTTTAAGCGGTTTTCCGTCGATTTCTACTTGCTCAAACATACCCCTGAATTGGTAGTGAGGGTCTTTCAACATATCCTGCACATCGTAAATAGGGCCCACTGGTACTCTGGCCTCCTCGAGCGTCGCGATAATAAATTCAGAGGATTCTTGGGCGCACCAAGTCGATAGGGCCGAATCAATTTCGGCCTCATTTTCCACTCTGCCAGCATTGTCGGCCATCGCAGGGTTTTCGGCCATCTCGGGATACCCCGCTGCAACCATCAGGCGCTTGAAAATAGAGTCACCATTGCCTCCAATCACCACATACTTTCCATCCTGGCAGGCGTACGTATTTGTTGGGACAATGCCCGTTATGGTGGTTCCCGAGGGTTGCCGAATGACCTGAGCACCATCGAACTCTGGAACAATGCCTTCCATAAGATTAAAAACCGATTCATACAGCGCTACGTCGACTACCTGCCCCTCTCCATTGTCGTCCTTGTTGCGAGCGAGCAAGGCTAATGTGATTCCCAGGGCAGCGTGGATCGCGGCTAAAGTGTCACCCAAACTGATGTTTGGACGCACTGGTGGCTTGCCCGGCTCACCGTTGATATAACGAAACCCACCTATACCCTCAGTCACCGACGCATAGCCTGGTTTGTTCGAGTAGGGGCCTGTCTGTCCGTATCCGGATATTCGCGTATAGACCAGTCCTGGATTACTTGATTTGACCATCTCCGGACCCAAACCCCAACCCTCCATTGTGCCCGGGCGGAAATTCTCTACCAGAACATCTGCGGTATTGATTAGCTGTAAGGCTAGAGCTTTGCCACTGTCCGATTTCAGATCCAGGGTCACACTTTTTTTATTGCGACCTAGAGATCGATACCACAATGATGCTCCATCCTTTACCTCGCGCCAGCCGCGGATAGGATCCCCGCCCCTGGGAGATTCAATTTTTATGACCTCGGCACCGAAATAGCCGAGTATCGTTCCGGTAAATGGCCCCGCCAGCAACTGACCCATTTCAATAACACGAATACCTTCCAAAGGCCTTGTGGGACTAGTCAAAAATAATTCCTCTTTACAATTTATGGCTTACAAACTCGTCGGCAGGTCGTGACCAAAACCGCTCGGGAGTGTAACTGATCGGAGCTGAACGGCGATACGACATTCTATCCGAGGATCAGCACTTAACTCCACCTATGCGCGCCCGATTACGACGACCAGACTAAATATTGAATAAGAATCATTATTATTTAATCTGTAATCTTGCTGTTACGCCTCGGCACCCAAAAACGGTGGAGGTACCACGAAATCATACGCTGCACTCTTGCTCTGCCTGTGCACCGGTGGGCTATGAGCGAGCCTTTATCAGAGAAGATCACGCTGGGTAAGTTGCCGCTTGAAGACAGCACACTCTCACAGCCAAGCGGCCAGTCCTGCAGCTCCTGTCACAACTCCCAAGCCGCACATGCTGACCCAAAAACCACGGTCAGCCCCAGCGCCAGCGCAAAGTTGTTCGGCCAACGCAATGCACCTTCTATCGCCTGCGTGAAGTTCACCCCGGATCTGTCTAGAGGTCAGAAGAGGAGCATTGGGTAGAAGGGTTTTTCGCCGATGGTCGAGACAGAACTTTCTGCCATCGTAGCTTTTCTTCAAACCCTCAGTGATGGCTACGATGAACAATTAGGCCGACACCGTTGACCCGTCACCGGTGAAAACTGATAAACTGCTACAACATCGTTTTGGCACGCATAGCCGTCAGTGTTTGAACATAGCCCATCGCAAATAGAGAAAACCGTATGGATGCAGTGTTGCTAAACCCGTCAAGCTTTGAGCCTCAAGATCAGGAACGCCTGTCGCAGCATTTTCTCGCGGTGCGAGAGGTCTCTGAGCAATTATGTAAGCCGCTTGAAAAAGAGGACTACCTACTTCAAGCCATCGCCTCGACCAGCCCCACAAAATGGCACCTGGCGCACACCACCTGGTTTTTCGAAACGTTTTTACTGAAACCTTATTGCAGCGGATATCAGGTCTATCACCCGAAATTCGAAATACTCTTCAACTCCTATTACAACGGGATTGGCGAGCAGTACAACCGGGAACAACGCGGTTTACTATCGCGCCCCACTCTGGAAGAGGTCTTCGCATACCGCGCACATGTCAATAGCGCGATGCGCAGCTTACTCGATTCAACTCCTACCGAATCCGCCAAGGAGATTAACGACAGGGTTATTTTAGGTTGCCACCACGAACAACAACATCAAGAATTATTTTTTACAGACCTGAAATACTGCTGGTTTCAGAATCCGCTGCTTCCGGTTTACGCCGAGCAGGAAATACCCATAGCGCTCGCCCTTGCCCCAATGACCTGGAAGAATTTCAATTCAGGCATCCGAGACTTTGGCTACGATTCACAAGAGGGGTTTTGTTTCGATAATGAACTACCCAGACATCCTCAGTATGTGCCCGATTTTCGCATTGCTGATCGCCTGGTAAGTAATGCTGAGTATGCACAATTTATCGACGATAATGGCTACCAACGCCCCGACCTCTGGCTAGCGGATGGATGGGCCGCGATGGCTGAGCGCTCCACTCATGGCACGCGCCCCGCCCCACTGTACTGGGTTCAAGACGACAAGCAGTGGCTCGAATACACACTCCATGGACTAGCTCGACTCGACCCAAATCGCCCTGTTGCACACCTGTCAGCCTATGAGGCAGACGCCTACGCGCGCTGGGCAGATGCCAGACTGCCTACCGAATTTGAATGGGAAACTTCTGTCCAAGAAATGCCCAATAAAGAGCGCGCCAGTGAATTAAATGCTGGGCAGTTTATGGATGCAGCACTCGTACATCCGGTTTACTCTGATGCCCGTCGATCCACCGAGAATATCACCGGGCAACTGTGGCAGTGGACCAGTAGCGCTTACGCGCCCTATCCCGGTTTCAAAGCCGCCAAGGGCGCCATTGGAGAATACAATGGCAAATTCATGGCCAATCAGCTGGTCTTGCGCGGAGGGAGCTGCGTGACCAGTGCAGATCACTATAGACACAGTTATCGAAATTTCTTTTACCCACCAGACCAATGGCAGTTTACGGGACTAAGATTGGCTAAAGACGCCTGAAAGACATACTCAAATAAATACCTAAATACCTAAATACCTAACCATAGAGAAGTTTAAATGCAGGGACAAAGCGCTCAAAAATGCGCCTCGGACAAGAGTCGGAAGAATCAACAGCTTCGGGAAGAGGTTCTTGCCGGCCTATTACAGCCCAATAAGTCTATAAACCCGAAATTTTTCTACGACGAATACGGGTCCAAATTGTTCGAGAAGATTACCGCGCTTCCCGAATACTATCCGACTCGCACTGAGTTAAGCTTGCTTGCAGACCATAAAAAGGAGATCGCCGATACCATCGGTTACGGTCACGTGCTGATCGAACCCGGCGCAGGAAACTGCAGCAAGGCAAAACTACTACTGTGGGCTTTAGGTCCGGCTTGCTATATCCCGATAGATATATCGCGCGAGTTTTTATTCAGTGCTGCGGAAAAATTACGCACAGAATTTCCCGACATCGAAATTCTTCCCGTAGCAGAGGACATGCGCGCAAAAGTCGATTTACCCGCACATCTGCGCGAACACCCCCGAACGGTTTTTTATCCGGGCTCGACCATTGGAAACTACAACCCATCAGACGCACTTTCTTTCCTGCAACATATTCGGCAAATGATCGGCGATAACGGTGGGCTACTGATCGGCGTTGATCTTGAAAAGAGCACCGATAGGCTTAACAAAGCCTACAACGACGCGCAGGGAGTGACGGCTCAGTTCAACCTTAATATGCTGACTCACATAAACCAGCTTTGCGACGCCGATTTCGATCTATCCCACTTCGAGCACATTGCCTTTTACAACGAACAGGCAAGTCGTATCGAGATGCATCTGAGTGCCACCAGAGCGCATACTGTTGAAGTCGCAGAAAAAAATATTCAGTTCTGCGCCGGCGAGCGAATTCACACGGAGTACTCCTACAAATATTCACTGGAAAGTTTTGCGGAATTGGCAGAGAAAGCGGGCTTGAGATCGGTAAAAAACTGGGTAGATGAGGAGCAGCTATTCAGCCTTCAATACTACCGGTCCGCCTAATTGCCGGAACCCAGAACCGAACATTACGAAACTGATGAGTCTCCGGGGCTGAAGCAGCGCAGCCGATTTTCTCACTTTATGGGGTTGTTATCCCTGGTGATCGCGGGCGAGGCGATATTCTCTCTACCCTTTCACATCATGCGTTTTTTTCGACCGACCGTTCTGGAAGTTTTCCAAATCAGCAATACGCAAATCGGCCAGGTGCAAGCAACTTATGGCGTAATTGCCATGCTCAGTTATTTTCTGGGAGGGCCGCTCGCCGATCGATTTGAAGCCAGAAATCTACTCGCAATCTCACTCACAATTACAGCGCTTGGGGGCATGTATTACGCCACAATACCCGACCTACAGGGCCTGACTTTGTTATTTGCATTCTGGGGCGGATCGACAATACTGCTTTTTTGGGGCGCCCTGATCAAAGCTACCCGTGCCTGGGGCGGAGATCACAAACAGGGCAGCGCCTTCGGGTTACTCGAAGCAGGCCGAGGCTTGTTTGCTGCAGTTCTTGTGACTATCGCCATTGGCATCTTAAGTTTAAGCACCCCGGTCGATCTAGAAACTCTAAGTGCAGCGAATCGTACGCAGGCCCTACAGCAAATTATCTATTTGTATATCGGCGGAACACTTCTCGCAGCAATGTGCGTAATCGCTTTTGTTCCGTATTCCAATGGGCACAATCAAGATACCAACGAGCGCTTGCAGCTGGGGACACGACTGAAGACCGTGTTTCAAAACAAACTTATCTGGCCGCAAATGCTGATCGTGGTCAGTGCCTATGTTGCCTATAAGGGGGTCGACAACTATGTGCTGTACGCAGTGCAGGGCTATGGGCTCGGTGAGGTTGCGGGCGCAAAAATTGGCGCACTAACGGGCTGGACTCGCCCAATAGCCGCCGTCATCGCTGGCTATCTCGCCAATCGATTCCGCGCATCTCGAGTCGTTGCCATGTGTTTTCTGATGCTAATGGCTGGCTACAGTGTGTTCACCTTTGTGACTCCGCATTCCAACCTCTATCACGTTCTTCTCGTAAACGTAGTCTTCACTAGCTTGGCTGTCTACGCATTGCACGCCATTTACTTTGCTCTGCTGGCTGAATCAAACATTCCACTTAACGTGATGGGTACCGCCGTGGGCGTAGTCTCCGTAATCGGTTTTACGCCAGATATTTTTGTCGCTCCCGCTATGGGATGGATGCTGGACAATCACGCTACTATAGAAGGCCATCAACTAGTCTTCGCTGGTCTGGGTGCCTTTTCTGTTATCGGATTTATCTCCGCCCTCGTTTTTATCAAGTACTGCACCGCGGTCAACATCTACGACAAGTCCACAGACACGGTAAGCGTTGCGGATCTTCGCCGGTAGCGTTTGAGCTATGCCAGGATCCAACTTATGGCCTCAAAACAGGATAAAGGGAGACTACTAGCAACCCAGCCATGGTCCAGTTAAAAGCGCGCAACCTTCTCTGGCTAGTTAGAACCCGCTGTAGCTGCTGGCCCAAAACCGTCCACAAGCTAATGCACGGTAAGTTGAAAGCGGCAAATACCGCTGCGAGTAACAATACGGCTTGAACACTTTGCGTGGGCGAGTAAATACTAATCGCAGTTAGCCCCATCGACCAGGCTTTGGGGTTTACCCACTGAAAAAGCGCCGCCTGCATAAAAGAAAAAGGTTTACCCGCCGCCTCGCAATTGCCGGAAATAGGCCCCGCATTTGCGATCTTCCAGGCCAGGTATAGCAGGTAGGCGACACTAACGACCTTCAGTATCTGATAACTTTGCGGATAGGTGTCAAATATCTGAACGATTCCCACACCCACCAGCACTATCATCACGGTAAAACCAATCCAGACTCCCATAATATGAGGCAGTGTTTTTCGATATCCAAAGTTGGCTCCCGACGCCATCAGCATCAGGTTATTGGGTCCTGGTGTTATTGAGGAAACAAACGCGAACAGCGCCAGGCCCAGCAAAATCTCAAAGCTCATCAGGGGTTCCTTTTCTATATCGGCAGAAAAGTCAGTCACTAGGATCTGAGCGCAGCCAACTAGTCCACTAACTCGTAGCAGGGTTTGTAATCATGCTCTCCCTCTCCCAGCTTCATGCGTTGCTCCTTAACCAATACCCGCAACAATCGATCCATGCTTGTGAGTAGTTTTTTATCGCCAGAGATTTTGTATGGCCCGTGCAATCGAACCTGCTCGATGCCAAACGCTTTTACATTGCCCGCCACCAACCCAGAAAACGCGCAGCGCAATGAGCTGGCAAGGTCCGGGACTGGAATATCTGTGCGTAATGCCAGTGAAGCCATTTTTTCGTGAGTGGGATGAAAAGGTTCCTGCAGATCGGGAGAAATCTTCAACTCCCAATTATAGTAGTAGGCCTGTTGAAATTTTCTGCGATTGCCGTGGACTTTGACGATACCCTTTTTAACGGTTCGTCCAACTTCCTCAGGGTCGCCGATGATCAACTTATAGTGCTCTTTCACGGCTTCTCCGAGGCACTGCACCAGAAAAAGTTCCAGCTCTTCAAAATATTCCCTGCAGGATTCTGGCCCCGCAAATACCAAGGGCAATGTGTTCGCATTCTCGGGTCGCATAAGAATACTCAGCAGATATAAAATCTCCTCGACGGTTCCCACTCCTCCTGGAAAAACGACGATAGCATGGGCAAGGCGCACAAAGGCCTCCAGCCGCTTCTCAATGTCCGGCATAATCACCAGTTCATTCACAATCGCGTTGGGCGATTCTGAGGCAATGATCCCAGGCTCGGTAATCCCTATGTACCGACCATCCGTCACGTGTTGCTTGGCATGGCCTACTGCTGCACCTTTCATGGGTGCTTTCATTGCCCCGATACCACAACCGGTAACAATATCCAGGGCACGCAGACCAAGCTCATAACCCACATCTTTGGCGAAATCATACTCGTGGCGCGGAATACAATGACCGCCCCAGCATACAACCATCTTTGGGGCATGGTTGGGGCGTACCGTACCGGCGTTGCGCAGCATGCGAAACACCGTATTAGTAATCTCAGTAGATTCCAGGGACTCTTTTTGTGTACCTGACATCTTGAAATCTGTATAGAGAATGTCCCGCAGCGCCGAAAAAAGGTGCTCACGAATACCTCGAATAATTTTACCTTCAACGAAAGATTTAGCCGGAGCATTAAAGAGTTCCAGCGATACTCCCCGGGGTCTTGGAATTAAACGTAGGTCAAAATCCAGGTAATCGGAATAGACCTTCTCTGCGTCATCGATATTGCTGCCCGTGTTGAGAATCGCGAGGGCGCAGTTGCGAAATACAGCGAACAACTCGCCTTTGGAGTTGGTAAGCCCCTCGATATCTTGCTGAGAAAGAAGATTCAAAGACTTAATTGGGTTTACGACGACATGTGCTATTTTATCCATCGCAGCATCATGCACTGAATACCCGGGCTGCTCAACCGCATCTTTGACGACCGCGAAGGAAAGGTCGAGGAATGGCAAAAAGGGTCCAACAATCTATGAAAAAATCGACTAAGGCCTTACTGCATTCATTTCTGGTGATACCCGGTGGGGGGTATTTTTTGCTCGGAGCAAAAAAAAGAGGAGTGACATTCGTTGCGGCAGCTATCATTCTGATAGCGATTATTTCGGTCGACTCAAGTCATAAAGCTCAAACAATTGCGCAAGGCATAGTAGAAGGGAAAATGTCTCTGGGCATCATGGAGATTCGAGAGCAAATAGCGACGACTCCAGGTCTATTCACCGAAGGCACGATTGGAGCTGTAGCAGCACTACTACTCGCCCTGTGGGTTGTTGGGATTGTGGATACCTGGCGTCTTGGCCGCCGCGACTAGGACGAATTTCCCACCGCGGACTTAGTATCTAGATTTAATGCCGTAGCTGCGCATCGAGGTGGTCGACTACCTCAGCCCAGTCTGCATCCTCAGAGATGGCTTCGTGAATAAACTGGGCCTGCCCCGCGCTCCAGAACGCGGCGCTCTCAAGAGGAATCTCATCCGGCAAGTGATTGTTGTGGATAAAATTATCGATAGCCGTCTCGTTGTTGGGCAAACCCAGTTGAGCAAACAGTGACTGCATTGTGTGTTCAGATGTATCCATGGCCGTGCGCTCAATCTCAATGATCATTAAAGTATAGTCGGGCATCTCCAATACGCGAGTCTCAGTGACACACGATTTTAGCGCTGCATATGCTCGGCGAAAATCTCCCGGACACGACCTTCCAATACGCGCTGTTTGAGCCAAGTATCCACGTATTGCTTCCAGATCATGTCCTGCGGTAGCAGAAAACCTTTTTGCGAAACACTGAGCGTCTGCCCGGGCATTGCCGCGCATAATTCATTCGACATTTGACTCTGGCGCTGCACTTCAATCTGATCAGTAAACATAACGTCCGCGCGATGGCTGAGAATCTCCTCGAATACCGTACGATTGTCCGGATGAAGCCGCAAGGTCGCCTGCTTGAGGTGAGTGCGCGCAAATCGCTCGTTCGTGCCCCCCGGATTTACCACAGCACGTATGCCCGGTTGGTCTATGGCTGCGAGAGAACCATAAAGAGCTGTGTCCTGGCAACGCACGATGGGTGTCTTTCCACCGCGGTGATAGGCACTAGAAAAAAAGGCAGATCGCTGCCTTTTGAGATTTATCGAAATGCCGCTCATACCTATATCGTACAGACCCAGGTCCAGATCCTGCATTAAACCCGGCCAGGAGGTTTCAACCCATTGAATTTTGACGCCCAGAGATTGAGCAAGATCCCGGGCCAAATCTATATCAATACCTTCATATTGATACCTAGTCCCGCTTGAAAAAGGCAGATAATCGCCCGTAGTTCCAACCCTCAAAACCCCAGAATCCAACACTTGCTTCAGCCGATTGGGATACCGCCTTACCAGCCTCGCCGCATCACTGAGCTGGGCAGAAGTTGACCCGCTCAACCCCTCTACTTGCAACAAGGTAATGGTTTGAGTCTGCCTGCCCAGGCTGGCCGTGATCTCTGCACCCAACGCTATCAGCATAGGTCGAATGTCTGCATCTAAATCACCGGATTCAGAGGGAACCAGCTTTGGATTGCGCTTCCACTGGGCAAACCAATAGCGTTGTATTTCCTTTGCGGCCTCTATTTGGCTGCGAAAAAAAGACTCCGCCGTCTGGGCAATCAGCCCGTGCTGAAGGCTAAGCAGGGAGACGGATGACAATACCTGTTTTTCGCGTTCGACATTTTCAATCGGTAAATCGTGTTGCCACTTATAAGCGGCAACACTCTTCATATGCGACAGACGTTCAGCAACTAGTTGGGTAAGGTCTTTGGCGCTGGCTGACGCAGACCCGCTGCCCAAGATCATAAGGACAAACATCAGTCGCATGCACGAAAAGTTAGTGGCGGGGTATTGGATGCTGCAAAATCGAGCACAGCACTTATTTTTCGATAACATTGCGAATCTCTTGAATGCCAAGGCCTAACACAGGCCCTTGTTTTAAATAGTTTTATCAATTAAACCGGCTGAATTTAGTACATAGCCCAACCCGTAGCCGGGTCGAGAATTGTAGGCTTATCCTGCTCAGTCGTCACATCGACTAAAACCAGAATTTGCGTCTATCCTTCTTAAACTCTCCGTCAGAGAGACAGTTTAGCAACTATTTAGGAACGCAGACCGTCGAAAAAATCAAAAAACCATGTCGATTGCAAAAGTAACCGAAATCAAAGCGTCTAAAACAATTGATGGAAACGCTGGCGCATGGCTTGGCTCTCAGCAAGTTTCAGTGGACGATGGAGAGATCACGGAAGACCCAGTGCAAATGAAAATCACCCTTGTACTAGGGTGAGCTTAAAAATTGCGCAAGTTTAGGGGCGGGGCAAGACCGCCAAAGCGTTTTATGGCAATGCCGGCAGCTATAGGAAATCTTCGAAGCGAATCAGCCCATGCTGACTGACCCAAATAAAATCTACGCAGGCCAGGTACTTCGCATTCCCGCAGAGTCTTAATCGGTCATAAGTTCAACGCCGATACTCGGCCGCTACGGCCGAGTTGTTAACGGAACAGCGCTTTGGAAATACTTTCTAGCTCAAATTAATACCTAAGCCTCGTGCAGAAAATCCTCCAACCACTGAGAATAATCCAATCGCACGACTGCCTCAACGGCTCGTTGCAGAATTTCCTGCATCAGCGAATCTTGTTCTTCATTGAGGGCTCCAAACCCGATAGAAACCACGATGGTCATCAGCGTGTGGTAACTAAAGCTTCGATATTCTTGCCATGCCTGCTCCGGGTCAATTGCCTCACCGTGGAAGCTACGCCTTGAAACGTAATAGTCTAAAAGCTCACGTTCACAGTCGGCCAGTACATGCACTGGCAGAGAATCGATCAGGAAGTACTGCACATCGCGGACACCCTTCCCCCAGTGGACAGCTTGCCAATCCAGCATACCCATCTCATCACCGGAGATGAAAAAGTTACCCAAATGACTGTCACCATGGAGCAAAGACAGCGGGCCTGAAAACCAATATTCGAGCAGCTGAGCCCAATGCTGCTGTGTTAGCTGATATGCATCGACCACGTCACTGGGTATGGCACCGGGTAGTTTTCTCATGCAGGGCTTAAGCGCCATTGCATTTAACGTTTGTGATACCAGCCGCATTTTTGCTGAGAGGAAGGGATGGTGAGTCATTGGCAAGATGGCTTCGCGCTCGGCTGCGCTCATACCATAATGACAGGCATGAAGGCGGGCGAAGGTATCCAGAGCCTTATGAACCACCTCCCGGGATGGCCCTGCCAACATATCAGGATTGGTGAACAGCCTGACCTGCGGGTCTTCATGAAGATTTTCCTGAATGAGGAAGAAACGACTGCCAGACGATGCTGTAGCGTAGGTCACTGGCGTACGCAGGGGCACCGTGTGAGCAACTTCCTTGAAAAACAAAGACTCGAGCTCCCAGGACCCAATAACCGAAAAAAACCAACGCGTCGCCAGGGACTCCATCGGTAATTTGATAAACAAGCTTTGAGGTAGTACAGGATCGCCCAGCTGATCGATCGCCACCACCACGTTATTGCAATTGCTACTGACCGAAGGAATGTTCAAAATTCGCACACTTTCAATCTTCACTGGGTCAGAGCGAGGCTCAACTTTATACCGATTGAGCCAATTGCCAAGCTGCGCCGGTGTGACTACCTTATCTACTGCATAAGGCATTGAGGCACCTGTCAGGTCTTTGCAGGCGTCGAAAAAAACCCCAAGTCCCTGGAAAGCAGCAAACAAAGCCAGTTTTATAGTATCTACGATTCTCACTGTGCCCATATCTTATAGTACCGAATATCGCTGCTAGCTTACTCTGAACTCTTGCCGTAATGGGACAAATTTTATAATATGTCCCATTACATCGCAAAACTATTTCACTAGCCATCTGAGGCGCTCCCCGATGCCAGAGCATTTAAGCCAGCCGCAAACTGATAATAACTTTGATGCGATTGTGATAGGAGCCGGACACAACGGCCTGGCAACGGCGACAGTGCTGGCGCAAGCCGGAAAGAAAGTACTGGTTCTGGAAAAAAACAACTATGTAGGCGGCATGGGCGGCACGCGAGAAATACTCAAAGACTGCCAGAACGAAGTCGGTGCCAGCTGCCTGTTTCCACTGTCGAAGGAAATCAGTGATTACTTTGACTTCCAGGCGCACGGTGTGGAGTTCATTCCCCTACCCATCATGGCGGTAAATCTCACGGGCCCTGCAGGGCGACCATTAATTTTCTATAAAAACCCTTTTAAGTTATCGCTGACACTACTTACCACCTTTGGTTTTAGCGCCATGTTCGGCTTTGTTCGCCTGATGAAGTTTTGTCGGTATCCAGCGGCAGTTCTGGACCGTTTCACCGCCAGAAAGGCGCCACAGAAGCTCGAAGATATCATCGCAAAAGCGGCAACTCAGAATCAGCGCGACCATCTGGAATTGGCTTTTAACGGTTCGGCCATGGACATCATCGACAAGTTCTTCCCCGACAAAGTGAAGCACAAGGAACTGCGCGCCAACATGGCCTTCGCTGCAGTTCAGGCAACGTATAAGGGGCCCTATACCAAAGGATCTGGTTTGTGTCTGGTTTACACCTTAGCCCAGGAAGGCTCCGAAGGATTGATGCAGCGGGTAAGGGGAGGTATGGGTAAGCTCTCGGAATCTTTGGTCGGCCAAATAGAAGCTCGTAACGGTCAGGTTCGGATCAAACAGCAGGTATCGAGAATTATTCTGGAGGGGAACCGCGCCATCGGCGTCGAAATGAAGAGCGGTGAACAATACTTTGCAAACGCTATCGTTTCCAATCTAGACAAGCCCGCAACTTTTGGAGGGCTTCTTCCCGAGCATCCATTAGCGCAGGCGATACAGGAAAAAATAGACGGCTTTGTGCATCGGGGAGCCTTTGTACACATGCTATTCAAACTAAAGGCACTCCCCAGCTACAGCAACCACCTGAGTAAGCTCAACTCTATACCCGGAGCCAGATTTGGCGGGGCTATGGTAATCGATCCGGAGGAGATGCAGCAGGCCTATGAAAACTGTCTGGAGGGATTACTGCCAAAAAAAATCCCACTGGCCTTTCAGATTCCCACAGTGATGGACTCCAGCCTGGCGCCAGAGGGTGCCCATATTGCCAGCGCCTATGGCTTTTACTTTCCCTGTGAGTCACTCAAATCAGAACGGGGGAAACTGAGAGACCAAATGGGAGAAATGATTATCGATCATATTAGTACTCATATGCCTGATTTCCGATCCCTGATAGAAGACAAGGCCATTTTCTCTTCGGATCATTTCGCCAGCATGCACGGCGTAACCAACGGCGACTGGACCCACGGTTGCCTGCACCCGGACCAAATGATTGGCGAACGCTGCCTAGTAGAGGGTACGGGGCACACAACAACTATAGACAACTTATTCCTGTGCGGCGCATCGTGTCATCCGGGTCCGGGCGTAACATTTCTTCCAGGGTATAACTGCGCACATGAAATTATGGCTTTGAGCGGCACAAATAGCGTACCGGACTCCGCCCCAATTAAGACAAAAAATAAACAGAGCGAGTGTGCGGCATAGACCATAGAAAATTCAATAATCTCAACAACTCTCGCGTGCTTGGTTTCAGTTAGAGACACTTAGCCAACCGCGTACTCTTGCAAGTGTCGCTATACCGGTTGATGACATGGAACTCCCAAAAGAACCTTTCAAGGAAGAAAAATGATTAATACAGAATCAAATTGTCACCGATCTGTTTAGACTTTGACCGTCAAATGGCTATTACAAAATCATAGATTTAGCGTTCTACAAAATACTCCAACCACAGGGCGCTCTAATACCTGGTCATACAGTAGCGTTCAACTCGGGCCTATGTTTTGCACTGGTCGCGATTTTTCTAGTACTGTGGCCGGCACTACCTGTCGCCGCAAAACCGCTGACAGCATTTTCACCTAAATACCAGCGTGTATTGGATTCTCTAAAAAAAGCTCCCACCGAGACCTTAGAGAGCTTTTTGGCCGTTGACGATTCGATGCTCTCCGATACAGAACGAGCACAGCGGGCCTTTGTTATCAGCAACACCTACGTTTTTCTCACCTATCCGGGAGAAGCCTTACGATATGCTCAACAGGCTGTAGATCTCGTGAAATTGTCGGAAGAACCCTGGCTCTCCCACAAAATTGGTTTGCTAAAATCTCGCTCCCTTCGTATTAATGGCTTTGCAGCACAGGGTATAGGGGCCACCGCTGACGCACTGGCCTGGGCCGAAGCCAACAATGACAAAGAATTGGCAACCGACGCACACATTACAAAAGGGCGACTATTGCTAGAACTCCATGACTACTCGGGTGCACTGGAGAGTCAATTAAAAGCTTACCAACTTGAGGAATCAAAGCAGGGTTCATCTGCTAAAAAGTCGAAAATAGCCGCCGACATCGCGTGGGTTTACTATGTGCGCGGCAATCATGAAATGTCCATCCCTTACTATAAAGAGTCACTCGGATCCGAAAGAGACACAGACGACATAATTGGAGCCAGCCAGTCGCTTTACGGCCTAGGTAGTGCCTACAAAGAGCTGGGAGATTACGACACAGCGGTGCGATATTACGGAGAGTCTGCAGTGCTTTCTCAACAAGCCGGTGACGTGCAAGGAGAAGCCTATACTCTGGCTAAACTGGCGATTATCAGCCTGGAACTCGGTCGCTATTCGGAGGCTAAAAGCCAATTCCTCAAAGTACTGGAAACCTTTGTCGAGTCGGAAAATACCCAACTGCAAATTAGAATTCACATCTCATTGGTTACCTTGTATCTAAGCACCGCACAGCCTGACCTGGCAGAACGACATCTAAAATACGCAAAAGATCTACTCGCCCCTGAAGCGATGAAACTGGAGACACCTGCAGTACGTGAAATAGAGGCAGAATTTTTGTTGGCCACAGGTGAGCCTCAACAAGCTTATGAACTCCTCGTTCAAACCATGGTTGAACAAAAGAAAATCTTAAACCAACAAAGCAATGAACAGCTTAACCAGATACGAGCAAGATACGAAATAGAAAGCGCTGAACGAGAAAACCGTTTGCTAGAGCAGAAGAATAAACTACAGGAGTCGGAATTAGTAAACAGCTCTAGCAGCATCACGAAGCTGCGCTTCATCATCGCGTTATCGCTATTGCTCAGTGGTACCTTTATCTACCTAATCTACCGCTCTCGAATGCAAGAACAAAGATTGGAAAACAAGGTAGCACAGAGGACCAAAGCACTGTCTTTCGCTCTAAAGCGGGTCAGAGAATACGATAGAGCGAAAAGTCAATTCCTGGCGAACATGAGTCATGAAGTTCGAACCCCCATGAACGGCGTCATCGGGATGGTAGAGCTCCTGCAGAAAACGTCACTCACTGAGAGCCAAAAACGCTTTGTCGGGTTTATCAACAATTCTTCATCTCAACTTCTCGTTCTAATCAACGATATTCTCGATTTGTCTAGAATTGAGTCGGGCAAGATCCAATTAATGCCGAAAACATTCAATCTGCATGCCATGATCGAAGAAACCGTTCAGTTCTACGCTAACGCAGCCAAGAAAAAGGGTCTTAGTCTAGAGTTTGATGATACTACCAAGCTCAATAATCAGCTGATAGGCGACGACGGCAGGCTCCGCCAAATATTAGTCAATCTGTTGGGCAATGCGATAAAGTTCACAGAGGTAGGCGGCATATTCATGACGGTTAGCATTGTCGAAGAACAGCAGAACTCGGTGCTCATATCGTTTTCGATTAGCGATACGGGCATTGGTATCGAAGAAGAATCGATGGAGGTTATTTTCGAATCTTTCTCGCAGGCGGATGCGTCATCCACAAGAGCTTCGGGTGGTTCCGGCCTGGGACTCGCTATCTCCCGACAGCTGGTAGAATTGCTAGACGGCGAAATTTTTGTTGAAAGCATTCCAAACAGCGGAAGCACCTTTAGATTCACTGCCAGGCTAGAAAAAGCTGGCGAAGTCTTCGAAAAAGTCGCAAAAACCATCGGACATCTGGAGCCTTCTGTAAATGCGGAAAAACTCGCCGGAACGCATATCCTGCTGTGCGAGGATAACGAGGTCAATCAGGAGGTCACAAGATTGCATCTGGAGCGCCTGGGCTGTCACGTGGATGTTGTCGAAGACGGGCAAGCTGGGCTCGAACATTTCGAGAAAGACAACTACGACATGATTCTGATGGATTGTCAGATGCCTCGAATGGACGGCTTTGAAGCGACACGCTCAATTCGCAGAATCGAGTCGCAGCGCGGAAATCTAGCTCGGGTACCTATTATCGCCATCACGGCTTTTGCCATGGAAGGCGACCGAGAGCGCTGCATCGACGCCGGTATGGATGACTATTTAAGCAAACCTTTTACCATTGAACAGCTTTCCCAAACCTTGAAGTCAGCGGCTTCCTAAAGTTAACTCAGTAACCGAGCACTCTTGCAAGTTCTGCTATAGTGGTTGATGATAACGATCGTTGTTGCGTACAACTTCTCGCAAGAAAAGAGCTTAATCAATAAAAATCCTCAATGAGCTATTTAAGCTTTGACTTTAAAGAGGCTCCGATAACATCATCGATGCCATTTTTCAAAGGCCCTTTCACGTGCAAAGAGTGAAGCCATTACGCCACAAGCAGCCGTTACATTCGGGCCTGTGTTTGACACTAATTGTGTTTTTTTTGTCGCCCTGGGCAGCGTTTGCTGTAACCGCCGAAAGGCTCACAGATTTTTCACCTAAGTACAAACGTATTCTAAATTCAGATCACGGTGACCCGCTGGGCAGGATAGAAAGTTTGCTCGCGATTAATGATTCGTCCTTCACCAATACAGAGAAGGCGCAGCGGGCTTATATAGTCAGCCGCTCCTATGCATTTCTAGTCTACTCGGCAGAAGCCTTGCAATACGCCCAACAGGCAGTCGATCTTTTGTCGCCGTCAGAGCAACCCTGGCTGTTCCACAAATGCAACCTAGCAAGATCCTACGCACTGAGCATGAGTGGTTTCTCGGAACAAGGCTTGAGGCCCACAAACGATGCGTTGGCTTGGGCCCAAGCGAACGAACACAAAGAGCTTGAAGTAAACGCTCACAATATGAAGGGCGAACTTTTACTTGAGCTCTACGATTACTCTGGCGCCCTTGAAAGCCAATTGAAAGCTTACGCATTTCAGAAGGCAAAAGCAGATGGAGGTAGTGCGAAGTCAAAGACAGCTGGCTCCATTGCGGGGATTTATTATGTGCGCGGAAATCATGAACTGTCCATACCCTACTACGAAGAAGCGCTCCAGTATGAAAGGAGCGTGGGCGACAGAATTTCCGCCAGTGTATTGCTTTACGGCCTCGGTGGTGCGCATAAGGGCTTAGGCGATTTGGACACAGCAGCAAGGCTCTATGAGGAGTCTGCCCTACTTTCTAAACAAGCCGGTGATATCCAAGGAGAGGCATACGCTGTGTATAAGCTGGCAAATATCAGCGTACAACTCGAACGCTATCCAGAGGCACAGAGCCAATTGTTAGAAGCACTAGGCACTTTTGTGCGATCAGAAAATATACTGTCACAAATTCACATCCATATCTCGCTGGTTAACTTGTACCTAACCACTGCCAAGGTAGACCAGGCGGAGTATCATCTAAACACTGCCAAAAGTTTGCTCGTTCCCGACGCCATGAAACTGGCAAGACCGGCAGTACTGGAAGCCGAGACGAAGTTCCTGGCGGCCGTGGGTCGTCACGAGCAAGCTTATGAACTGCTAGCCAAAACCATGGTGCAGCAAAAGAAAACCCTGAACCAACAAAGCAATGAGCAGCTTAACCAGATACGAGCAAGATACGAAATAGCGAGCGCTGAGCAAGAAAACCGTTTATTGGAACAAAAAAATCTACTACAAGAATCGGAGTTATTGAATAGCACGAACAGCATTAAACTACTGCGATCTATCATCATATTATCGTTATTGCTCAGCGGCGCATTTGTGTACTTGATCTATCGATCCCGAATGCAGGAACAAGCACTGGAAAATAAAGTAAAGGAAAGAACAAAAGAATTGTCCTTCGCGCTCGAGCGAGTCAGAGAATACGATCGTGCTAAAAGCCAGTTCCTGGCTAATATGAGCCATGAGATTCGAACACCGATGAATGGCATTATTGGTATGGTCGAACTGCTGAAGAAAACGCCTCTTACCGAGAGCCAGAATCGATTTGTGGGATTTATTAGTAATTCATCATCTCAACTTCTCATTCTTATCAACGATATTCTTGACTTATCAAGAATAGAGTCTGGCAAGCTTCAACTGATTCCAAAACGGTTCGATCTGTTCACGCTAATGGACGAGACCGTTCAATTCTATTCTACGGAAGCGAAGAAAAAAGGCCTCAGCATAAAGTTTAACGATACGACAAACCTAGACAATGACCTCATGGGCGACGAAGGTAGACTACGTCAGGTGCTCATCAATCTACTGGGCAACGCCATTAAGTTTACCGAAGCAGGCGACATCTCTGTTACCACTAGCATCGCGGAAGAAACGGAGACCTCAGTGCTCGTATCGTGTTCGATTAGTGATACGGGCATCGGTATTGACAACACGTCATTGGAGACCATCTTCGAGTCCTTCTCGCAGGCAGATGCCTCATCGACCCGAGTTTACGGCGGCTCCGGTCTTGGCTTGGCTATCTCCCGGCAGCTGGTTGAACTACTAGGCGGGGGGATGTTTGTGGAGAGTGTTCCAGGCGGCGGTAGTACTTTTAGATTCACGGTGAGATTGGACAAAGCGAGTGGCCGTTACGCCAGGGCAGAAGAACCGATCGCAGCTTTGAAGGTTAGTATGAAAGTGGATAAGCTCGCCGGTGCTCACGTGCTACTGTGCGAGGACAATGAGATTAATCAGGAGGTTACAAGATTGCATCTCAAACACTTAGGGTGTCATACGGATGTTGTAGCGGATGGTCAGGCTGGCCTTGAGCACTTCGAGAACGGGGGTTACGATATGATTCTGATGGACTGCCAAATGCCACGAATGGATGGCTTCGAAGCGACGCAACGTATTCGAAAAATAGAGTCCCAACGCGGCAACTCAGCTCGAATACCCATTATCGCCATCACCGCTTTCGCTATGGAGGGAGATCGAGGGCGCTGCATAAATGCAGGCATGGATTACTATCTAAGCAAACCTTTCACAATTGAGCAGCTCGCCCAGACATTGAACTCAGCAATTTCCTAATGCCGGGTAAGGAAGCGCGAAGAGGCTACCGTGCGTCCACTACCGCAGTAGAACCGGTACTAAAAGCGCATGCAGCGAGGCACGAAGATGATCTTTGTCGGTGATTGAATTGCTTGGCAGGGTAAGAAACGAAAGCAACACACGGTAAACCCATTCCACCATCACTTCAGCACTGACCTGACACTGCAATAGCTTCGCATCCTGGGCGGGCCTCACAACATTGAACATCAACTCTTCGCCGAAGCTGACTATAATATCGGACCGCCAAATAATCCGCCTGGCAGCGGCGTCTTGATCGGAGGCAAATACCGCTTTAAGAAGTGGCTGGTTTGGGATGTAGTCCAGGGCCAACAGTAACCCTTCTACAATAAAGTCAGCGGGCTGATCAAATTGCCCAAGTTGTTCACTGATCCAGGTATTCGCTATCTCCATTTCTAACTTGATCGTAGATACCAGGACATCATCTCGACCAGGGAAATAACGGTAGAGAGTAGAACGAGCGACACCGGCGGCGATGGCGACTTCGCGCATTCCGGTTGCGGATATACCGCGGTCGAGATAGCACTGCTTGGCCGCGATCAGAATATTGCTTCTCGTGTCCGACATTATCCCTGGCGACTCTTCAACGTTGTGCTCACCGCCGCCTGTGCAATTTGGCTCAGATGATTCATAGACTCTTCCATTGCTTTTCAAGCAGTTTCGAGTTCCTCGGCGCTGACTTTCTCGTTCGCCAACTGAGGCCTCGCCCACAGAACGCACAACCGCATTTCCCAGCTCGCGACCACAGGTCCTCGTACGCACTCACAAACCCCTTTAATTTTCGTTATATCGAGCACTGAGTACCCAATACATTTGTGATCTACTGATTGTATAATAAATGATCGACACTGACCCCCGCTCTGACCCCCGCTCTAGCTCTCACTATGCCTTCCACTGGCCCGATCCGTCCAGCGTTTCCTCCAGGGCCAGAGACACTCTATGACCTGAATACCACGGAGGAGTCATTTCCCAAAGTCGAGGAGTTTATAAGCCAGTACGGAAACATCTGCTGAAGCAGGCCAGTGCCCAGGTCCGTCGATGCCATCCTGATAAACGATCCAGATGCGATACAATACATCCTGGTCAAAAACTACGAAAAGTGTCACGGTTTCGAACAGGTCAAAATGTTGCCTGGCAATGGCATCGTTGTCGGCGACCGCTGCCACCCACGAAACGGCTGCCAAAAACCTCAATTGGGCCTGGTATTTACTGTCTCAGAATCCCGCGGCCGAAAAGCCACTGCACACCGAAATTGCTAATGTTGTAAAAGATGAAACGCCCACTTTTGAGGAGGCAGGTGATGAGGTGGGCGGATTTACAGTCCCTGCTTGAGCCACCTTTTTTATTGACGCCATACTACACACATCGGCATACAGTCGTTCCAACCATACTATGTCATTCACACTGCCATTATCGCAGCAGCCAAAGGATTTCAATCTGCTATAGATATCCGTCCTTGCGAACCACTAAACATAAACACTAGCCTCCACAATCATTGGGCTCCATCGCATCGATCCACTGTCTGATCAATTCAACGCCTTCGCTGTGAATGATGCTGCGTCCAATTTCTGGCATGCGAACGTCGGTTTCATCGGAGTTCATACGGAACACCATAATAGAAGACTCAGCGTCACCTGGCACAATCGCGTATTCGAGGTCACCTGCTCCATCACCTGCGGCGACGGGAGGCTTGCACTCGCCTACCTCCAGGCCGAACTCTCGAGTGTAATCCAACAGCAGACCGGAGGTATCTCCGGCACCTGCCACACCGTGACAATGGGCACAGTTTATGTCCAGGTATCCCCGGGCGCGATCGTCGAGATCCGCATCGGTGTCTCCAGCCAGGGGAATGGTATCGATCGCACTCGTGTCTACAGGTGCCCCGGCCAAAATACCCTGCTCCGTCCAATAATCGATCTGGTTCGCAGTTTCATCGCCGTAATCGAAACTCTTGTTCAACAGGCGCGCTTTGGGGCCAATGGGTTGCATCCCATCCTCGCCGTGGCAATTAGCGCAGTTGTTGGAGTTTGGAATAATGTAATCAGTGGTCCGCTCTTCACCCACTGCATCTGTCCAATTAATGGTTTTAGTTCCACCGACGACGGTTAGCAACGCATCGCTTTTTTCGTCGTTCCAGATATAAGGCAGCGCTTCCCATCCCGCACTGCGCCTTATCAATAGCCGAGTTTCTATAATATCCTCGGCGCTATTGGCATCGCGAAGATCACTTCTGATAGCAAAGGTCTTGGCGATAACCGTACCCACTGGGAAGTCAAAAACAGATGTTTCGCGATAGGCAGCCGCTGCACCGTCGGGCAAAAACACAGCCCGATACTTCTCCGCGTAGTCGCTAAACAACGGCGTCGTTAAATCGTAGAAGATACCTTTATCCGCTTTTGAAGTAGGATCAGTAGCATCGGTAAATAAACGATAGTCCGACAAGTTGGGGCAATCTGCAGCAAAGGCCTCGGTATTTATGGTGTCGCCCTCGGCGCCACAGAGGGCCTCCGTGTCGACTGTACTTTCGTCGCCGTCTCGGGCTGAGACAGCCTCGAGAACAACCTCGGGCAAGGATGCGTGAGTGCAGTCATAGTCAGTAGTCGACCTAGATATATCTGAATCGAAAGGCAAACCGCCCAGTAACACACTCGCATTGGCTCGACCGATACGAACATCGCCATTGTTCTGCATGCAAATCCGCTGGTCTTCCGTAAAGCCATCAGGGAATTCAACCAGCAAGCCACCATCAGTGCCGACCCCAGAACTGTCATAGAAAATATCCAGTTCTTCACCACCAAATACACCTTCGAAAATAATCTGTGCCAGCCCTTTGGGTGCGGTGGAGTTGCCACTGAATTCGTTGTCGTGAAGATAAATTTTCTCTGGCACCGGGTCATAACCTGGCTTGCTGACGAACACATCGTTGACATAGTAGCTGACCACATAGATGCCGCCGGACTCGTTGCCGGTAATCGTATTGCCAAACACCTCAACGTCATCGTTAGCCATGATTAAAATACCGGTACCAGTTGGTACAATACCTACGATATTGCCTGCAGGTGCAAAATTCAGGGTGTTGTTGTCATAAATATTATTGTTAAACACTCGAGTGGCTTGGCCCCCCTGAACGGGCGGGCCAGGCAAGTCAAAAACTAGAATCCCCCCAGTATTGGCAGTGGTTTCATTGTCATAGACATCGGCAAATTTGGAGTTTTCGATCTCGATCCCCGCCACGTTTTCGTAGACGAAGTTGCGGCGAACAATAATGACTTCAGACTGCCCCACATAGACACCAGCGTCGCTGGCTCCGCGAACTTCACAGTCTTCAATCAGCACGTTGCGAGTTTGTACCGGGTATAAACCGTAGGCTCCGTTACTCTCATCCGGCCCGTTGGTCCACTCCATGCGAACGCGACGTATGGTTACGCCATTGCTGCCGGTGACCTTGATGCCATCTCCGGGCGTGTTAAGTACAGCGAGGTCTTCAATTACAAAGTTGTCGCCGGTGGCGAGAATCCCCTGACTGCCCGTGGTTTGGTTCTGAAAATTGAGCACCGTGCCATTTTCGTCATCCATACCGGTTCCGCGCACGACGATATTGTCCACGCTCACGCTAAGTTCACCCACCAAATCATAGGTGCCCGCGGGCAGTTCAATAATCGTCTTGGGGTTGGCGGTAATCAGCGCTTCCAGCGCTCGCACTTCGAGATCGTCCCCGGCAGCCAGCGTAACGACCTCATAATCGGAAAACTCAACCTCTTCAGGCTGCACTACTTCCTCTTCTGGCTCAGCTAACACCGCAGATCTGCGGTCGCTGCTGTCACTGCAAGCGGCGAGGCCAAGCACAAAAATTACGGCAAATACTGCCCGTCGGACCAAATTGACGGACCAAAAGGCCCGATGGACCACAAGTAAATTCACGGTGAGTTCCTTTTTACCGATTAACGGCGTTTATTATTAGATTTTGTTCGAGCGATCAGTGTGGTCGAGGCCCAGTCGAAAAGCAACTCTTCAGAACGACCGACCTTGAGTCCTACCAGACTTCTCAGCGAAGTACCCATAGATCACCCAAACTCATAGTAGCAAACATTCGCAGCGTGACAGGAGCAGGCTTCCTGCTCAAAACTTTGTGCCGAAAAAATTAACAAAGTTTTTTGTAACCTTTTTTGCCCCCCGCACGAATACGGTAGGAAACCAACCTTAACCAAAGAGAGCAAAGCAATGAAAAAGCCAACAGCAATCGCATTGGGCCTTGGCCTGGCACTAGCCAGTACAACGCTATCCGCCCAGGAACTTTCGCAATACGAAATCACAATAACTAACATCACACAGGGACAAACCTTTACCCCACAGTTTGTCGTGACTCACCCAAGTGAGGTCTTTCTGTTTAGACTCGGCGACGCCGCCAGTGAGCCATTAGAGATTATCGCCGAAGGTGGCGACACCTCGGCGCTGACCGATGCGGTAGCCAACGTAGCAACCGATGTACAAACCATCGGCGGTCTTTTGGGGCCAGGCGAAACAACCTCAATTGTGGTCAACGGCATTCCTTTGCAGGGTTTTGTTTCTATAGCGGCAATGATGATCCCCACCAACGACACTTTTATGGCAATGAACCACGTTCGCCTTCCTCCCTCTGGAGCGAAAATGCGCATGGTACCGGCCTATGATGCGGGAACTGAGGCGAATGACCAAAACTGCGCAAACATTCCCGGACCTCGCTGTGGTGGTGTTGGCTATGTGGGTGATGCGGGTGATGGCGACGAAGGATTCATCCATATCGGCAACGGTTTTCACGAGTTGGGTAGTGAAGATGAGAACGGTTCGGAAATTCTTGGACCACAAACGTACGACTGGCGGAACAATGTCGCCCGAATCACTGTCAGATATATGAACTAGACGACAGGGACCTCCCCGGCCGCGCTTCTTAAGGCGGTCGATCGAGCAAAAATGGCATTAGCTCCTAACGCTGCCTATGCAGCAGATGAAAAGCGCTGGTCCGCCTTAATGGTGAGCGCCCAAGCGGGCGACGAAGCAGACTATAGATGCCTGTTAGGCGAACTGTCGGACGTAATAATGCGCTACCTCTCCTCCCGTATCGGCTTCCATCACTTTTTGGATGATTGTGCCCAGGAGACCTTAATTGCCATACACCAAGCGCGCCATACCTACGATTCCAACCGCAAGTTTCGCCCCTGGTTGTTCGCTATTGTTAGACACAAGGCGATTGATGCCCTGCGCAAAGAACGATCCCAGCACAATGCCATCGCCAGTCATACGGCGCTAGAACGGCCAGAAGTCGGTGCCGAGCAATTGGAAAACAGTATCATGAGCGGTCGTTTGGTAAACTCACTCTCGGACCCCTATCGTCAAGCGATAACGCTGACCAAAATTGTCGGCCTTAGTACCGCCGAAGCGGCGGCGCAGCTGTCAATATCCGAAGGTGCGCTCAAAGTGCGAATACATCGCGCAATAACCCAGCTACGGCGCATGATGGAGGCCGACACGTTATGAGTAAGCACAATGCCTTTATCGACGGGTTGGCCGCTGATCTGGCACCCACAGGCCCCCCGCGCAACATCGATAGACTGGCTATCGTCTGGTTGATTATGAGTACGGTCTATGTAGCAGTGGTGGGTCACTTACTCGGGCCAATAAGACCCGATGCGCTCGCTCAGCTAGTCAATGAGCCTAGGTTCGCAATAGAATCATTATTGGGTGTAGTGGCAATTGCCATGACAGGTTTATGCGCGTTCAGAGCAACTATTCCCGGAGCGCTGAGCAAGCGCTTTGTTGTCATTACCGCGGGCGTCATGGTGCTGTGGCTGATGAACTACGTTGTGGGGCTCTTCAACCCGACCCTAGCCCCAAGCATGCTGGGTAAACGCGAGCACTGCTCCTGGGAAACCTGGTTCTATGCAGCGCCACCCGCATTGGCTGCGCTGCTCATAGCCAGAGGTCTATTCCCTCTGCAACCGGCAGGGACTGCGGCGGGTATCGGCTTGGCTGCAGGTATGATCCCCGCTCTGTATATGCAGATAGCCTGCATGTACGAACCCAGACATATCCTCGAATTCCATGTTCTTCCGGGATTAGTGGTGGCGGTAATTTGTTTCGCCTTGGTCGCATGCTTTAGTCAACGGGACTCAGGTTTGCTGCGCAAGCGCACCTAAGTGCGCCCGATAGTGGCGATAAAACTAAATCGAGCTCATCATAAAACCCGTAAGCGCCGCATAATTTGGCGAGAGGGAAGGAACCACTTCTTTCTTTATTTCGTCCAAAATTTGCACATACCCGCGATAAAACTCCCAGGAGGGAGCCGGCTTATACACCAGGTCTTCAATCTCCAGATAGGCAAGTATGCCCTTTGCAGTCGTCGGTTTAACAAAGGCTTCTTTTTCGGGGGCAAAATAAAAGGGCACAACTGAGATCACAGACCATTTAGCAATCTTATGATGACTGAGCATGCCCAGCAGCTCCTCAAAACCCCTTTTCTTAGCCCGGCCGTACAGGCGTTTCTCAAACGCATCGGCCAAGGCCTGCCTTTCGTGAGAATTTAGCGTTTTAACAAAGTCGCGAAATTTGGGTTTTTCAAACATGGAGACCATCGAAGAACGGCTGACAATTTTCACCACGGTTTCAGCAATTTTCTCCGGCCGGTTAAAGTCTTCGCGCCTAAGATTCTGCTGGGCAAAATCCGACAGTTTCTCAATATTGTGTTTCTTTTTAATAGGCTCCATGCCCGGGTCCGCAAATCCTCCCGGATAAGCTTGTAAAAAGCCGGCTTCAGCTTCCTTTAATTTCTGGTAGTTCATGGCAGCCCTCCAATGGCGACTAGTCTTCCCACTCTTCTATATAGAAATCTTCGGCGGACTCGCTGGCCAAACCCTTCTCTTTATCAAAGGTGGCGTTGCAGGCGTCAATCTCTGACTTTGCTGCAAAATAATTGCTGATAAGATCTTTGGTAATATTCAGTTCTTGCGTGAGCGTCAGGTTCTCGCGATTGAGGATTCTGTCGGTAGTCGCTTGCATACCCGCGGATAAAACCACTGCGCACTGGTGAAACGACATCACCTGGGCGACCGTTTCTTGCATTCCCTCCCGATACATGAAGATCTCACGTGTATCGGTGAAGTAAATCATATCAACTGTCCCGTCGCCGATCAGGTCGCGGACACACATATCGAGAACAATGTAGGAATCACAGACAATCTTGCCTTTTTTAACCACTGGCTCAACTATGGGGCTGGAACTGCAAGATGCGAGCAATACCAAAAAGATAAGCCACAGACACCTATGCCCAAACGAGCTTTGATTGTTGCCCATCGGGCCCATCATTGTTTTCATCCGCCCATTTTTACACACTATTGTCAGCGTTGGGGCGAGGCGAGGTGTAAAAAGCCCAAGGGCCCATGTTCTGCGTTAGACTAATGCGCGACAATACCAATGAGAATCTCAGTGCAAGA
>JBLGAR010000014.1:0-51724 GCA_047612385.1 Cryomorphaceae bacterium
GTGTGCACATAGTGCGTTTTAAAGCAGAGGACTTGGAGGACACAGTAGAAAAAATCAACTCCACGGGATTTGGCTTAACCATGGGTATTCATTCGCGCATTGATGCCCGAGCCATGGAGCTCGTTAAACTCTCCCGTGCAGGCAACGTGTATGTTAATCGCAACATGATAGGTGCCATAGTCGGAGTGCAGCCATTTGGAGGCCGAGGCCTCTCAGGGACCGGCCCTAAAGCCGGTGGGCCTAATTACTTGCCACGGCTGATGGTTGAAAAATCGACGCCGCGGGCGGCCGCCGAACATTCGCCAGACACCGACAAAGCCCTGCAAAGTAATGAAGAAGCCCAGCAGCAAGCCGCCCAGTTTATGAAAAATGCTCGTTTCACAGAGCATGATTGGCGTTTAACGGACTTGAATACCCGAGTCTCTTCGGTTCGTCAATTACTCGCAAAAATTGCCAAAGTGGGCATAGTCGAAGAGTTGGCCGACGATCTTAATTCCACCCTGGCTGCAGCACGTTCTCAATTGATCAGTATTGAAAGGCGCTTGAAAAAGCCTAAAGTGTTGCCCGGTCCAACCGGCGAATCTAATATTTTGTACTTGGAACCGCGGGGTATCTTGGTCTGTTTCGCGGATAAAGACGTTACTTTTGAATATTGGACCTTGTCGCTAGTGACTGCGCTGGCAACGGGTAATGTGGTTATTTCAGTGGTGTCTGATTTGTTTTATGCCGAAGCGCTTGAGTTCCGGGAACAATTTGTTGCCACTGGCGCACCAGAAGGCGTATTCCAGGTGGCTAAACTGCATCATCTGCAAGCGTTGTTGGGTGAAGACTCGCTGGCAGGTGTGATAATAGACAGCAAAAGTGATCGCTCCAGCTATATGGTACAAATGTTAGCCAAGCGCACAGGTGCAATATTGCCGGTGATTACTGCTGAGTATAACGATCACTTGATCCAGCGTTTGCTAACAGAAAAAACCGTGAGTATAGATACCACTGCATCTGGCGGTAACACTTCATTGATGACGTTGGTTGATGAAGACGAGTAAGGTTCTAATCACCAAAGAAACCGTCAATAAGCGCGGTATAGTAGGGATTAATCCCCCATTTATATTGCGGTAAGTGGATTCTAATCGCGATTGTCAAAAGTTCGCGCCTCAATCCTATGAGAAATTATTCTATGTTAAATCCCGAAACTAAAAGTCTTCCCCGCGCGCTGATCGTCGCCGTGCAATTGGACACCGTCAGCGATGTCGAATTCGAGTCGTCGTTGGCCGAACTAGGTGAACTGGCAAAGACCCTAGGGCTGGAGGTGGTCGGGCAGTTTACCCAAAAGCGTTCGTCTTTCGACTCGGCGGCGTATGTGGGCGCAGGTAAACGGGACGAAATACGACAATTTTTGGAGGGCCAGCAATCCCGCCTGGATACGGAGTTGCAGTCTGATGCTCCGGCGGAGAGTGACCCTATAGAGTTTATCCTGGTCGACCATGAGATCTCGCCGTCCCAGGCACTCAATCTGGAAAATGAAGTTGATTGCGAAGTGATGGATCGCACGGTGGTCATCCTGGAGATTTTTCATCGCAATGCCCGCTCGCACGCAGCCCGCGTACAAGTTGAGATTGCGCGTCTGATCTATATGGCGCCGCGCCTGCGTGAGGCGGCCAAGCGCGCCGGACCGGTAGGGCGACAGCGCAGCGGCACCGGGGGGCGCGGCACAGGGCAGTCGCGCAGCCAGATGGATAGTCAAAAGGTTCGCGATCGTATTGCCGAACTACAAAAAGAAATTGACGCCATGGAGGCGGGTCGCGATACCCAGCGATCGCTACGTCAGGGACAATCGGGGCTAACGCAAGTGGCACTTGTCGGTTATACCAACGCGGGAAAATCCACTTTGATGCGCGCCTTGACGGGCAGTGAAGTACTAGTGGCCAACAAATTGTTTGCCACGCTGGACACCAAGGTGCGCACATTACACCCGGAAAGTGTGCCGCGGGTATTGGTGACTGATACGGTTGGGTTTATCAAAAATTTACCCCATGGGCTGGTTGCATCGTTCAAGTCAACATTGGACGAAGCCATTAGCGCATCGCTTTTGCTGCACGTTATTGATTCTAGTGATCCCGGATTTGAGATGCAGCTTGAAGTGACCGATAAAGTATTGGCTGAGATTGGCGCGGATGATGTGCCGAGCATTCGTGTGTTCAATAAAATTGACTATCTGGATGACGCGGCAGCACAAACAGAGCGTATAGCGCAGCTGAAAGCGAAGTATCCTGGCTGTATTGTTCTTAGCGCGCGGCGTAAGGGCGATATAGCACAGTTGCATAAGGCGATTGTGCATTTTTTCCAAGCGCAGCTGATTGAGTCAGAGATTTTTCTACCTTGGTCGGCGCAGGGATTGCGTGGCGAGATCTTTGCCTCCTGCGAAGTGCTTGAAGAGCGCGCTGATGACGCAGGTGCATTTTTTCGCTTCCGCGCTGCACCTGATGTGGTCGCTAGGCTGCGCGAACTTTCAGACAATGCGAGCTGATGTCATGGGGGTACTGCCAATTTAATTGATCTTGGGAGGCAACCCTTCGACGGGCAGGGCCTTTCAGTGGTCGTTTTTATAAGAGCTTGTTTTTAACGTGTTTGATGCGCTCTTTATTAGCTTCAGTGCTAGTGATTTTTTTGAGCTTGCCCGGAAGTTCACCAACCCGATGTTCGACGTTCAGTAATTTTTCGTGAAGTTTTTCGGTCGTAGCCAGTAGCAACGCGTAAGATTCCTGACTAATACCGTCGACATGATCCAATGCGGGAATGGCTTCATCCATTAGGCTGGGGAGAAGGCACAAAAGGTTGTTCTCGGCAGGAGCGTCCTTGATAAGCTCTCTTTCTGCGAGCCACTGTGTCAGGCTCAGTAACTCACCTCCGACTAATTTGTTGATAACGTGCGGCGGGGCTATCCGAAGACGTTCGTCAAAGCGGACGACGACAAACTTCTTGTCATCGGCACTAATACGTATGCATTCAATACTGCGGTTTTTAACCTGAAATTTCATGCTGATACACGACTCCTCTTGGCGTTGAAAGGTTACACCTATCCCGCGGTTTAGCAACTCAAGTGGCCAGAGCAATCCCACGAACCGGTAGGGATCGGGGGCTTGAGGTCGCCGAAATCGTTCAGTTGGGAGGTCATCGACTGTTCGTGAGAGAATGAGGTATTGAATGCGGCCAGAGGTTTTCTGAATTCACCCTGGGCGACTAACCACTTTTTCCAGTACTACGAGTACAACCTGTTCAACGAGCTAATTGTAAATTTCCCGTAGCACAGATGTATGCCCTGCTCATACTGCAACTGTAACCGCTATGCGATTTCTATATACGGCGATATTGATAATAGCATCGACGTCACATTTTAGTGCTCGAGATTAGCCCTGCTACCTAGTGATCGCCGGGCTTTGTTAAAGCGCCATATACGCAACGGAACATACTTAATTCGACGGATCTATTAGCATCCGCGTGCACAGATGCATTCTGCAATTTGTACGCTAAGGTCGCTTATGAATCCGCATCTAAATCACCTTCTGGCTGCACTGTCCCCAGACGTTAAGTCTCGCATTTACGAGCATCTCCAGCTGGTAACAATGCATTTAGGTAAAATTTTTTATGTGTCGGGCGATACCCGGCGCAACGTCTACTTTCCCTTGGGCAGTATCGTTTTTCTGCTTTATATAATGGAAGATGGCTCTTCCGCAGAAATTTCAGTAGTAGGGAATGAGGGTGTAGTGGACGTATCACTGCCCCTGGACAGGTTACCGGATAACAAACTGACTATGACGCAGGAGCTGATCGCCAATATGCACGGCGTGCGCCGTGAAGGTGTCATGGAAGCTGCCGGTAAGCTGCAGCGATTGGGGGTTATCGACTACCAGCGGTGGCATCTTACCGTTCTGGACCGGCCCGAACTTGAAGCACTGAGTTGGGAATGCTATGCCGTAGTCACGAGCGAGGTTGCACCCGTGAAATCAGCGTAGCTGGTTTTGTAAAGAACCAGCCTTGTCCTTTCACATTTGACCTCAAATCGAAAGTCTGTCCCCAACCGTCAGCGTACCCTGGCCAATAATCGACAGGTACTCGCCAAACAGTATTCCGCTGGAATAGGCATCTTCAGTTTTACGAAAGCTCTTTAAGCTTCGCAGAGGTTCGCCAAACCGTTCTCCTGTCAGTTGGTCGGTGCAGGTGACCGCACAGCGCTCGCAGTGGGCCTGGCGCTGCAACGTAATCTCCCCACTTCGATATTCTGGTATGTCATCTTCGGCCCACGCATCGAGGCCTCGCACCACTATATTGGGGCGGAACCTGGCGATGGGAATAGGGGAGGGCAGGCGACTGTTCAAATCGGCCAGGGAGGACTCGCTGGTGAGCAGGACCGGGGCGAGATCGACGAAACCCGTGTGATTGAGACCATCCAGCCCCGCCAGCACGGGCTGTGGTAAATTGCGGGAGAAAACACTTACCGCTGCGACCAATTCAAGAGGCTCTCCTGTGACGCCGGAAAGCCAATCCGCAAGTGCGCGGCCTTGGTGAACGACCGCGATCTTACTGCCGTAGAGGTTTGCTTCGCTTTGTTGACCCGTTGATTCAACTTGATGTCTGTGAGTCGGGTGACCTTCCGCTGAAAGTTCAATTTCGCTGGTGCTTGACCTGAAAACGCTAATACAGGCCAACTGAGGAAGCTGCTTCTGATTAACGAATGTCCCCTCGCGCAGGATCATCAGCTGTCTGTCGCCTTCAATACCGAGCTCAGATAGCTCGGCTTGCGCCATGGAGCTGCCGCGGCAGCTCTTGACGGGGTAAGTAAAAATTGCCGTTATTTCACACTGCATATCTGAAACCTATCGTGCGGTTAAAAAATTCATATGTGTTTAAAACATCAATGCCTTGACCGTCATTTGATCAATTAAGGCTTCCGACACTTGATAGTGACTCTAGCTTGCTAATCCAGGGTGCCGATGTCGAGTACCGGGGACGCGTCAATATGCTCGGCATCCATCATGGAAGCCACCCGCATCAGCGCCGCGATAATCATGGTCTGTTCCCACTCCTGCAGGACATTGAACTGATTGGAGAATTCGGTATGCAATGGCTGGGGTGCATCGTTGAGTGCTTTGATGCCCTGCTGCGTGAGTTGAACGTGTACCTTACGTTTGTCGACAGTTGAGCGCTTGCGCGCTATGTAACCTTTTTTTTCCAGCCGATCCAAAATGGAGGTAACGGTGGCCTGGCTCAGGCTGACTTCTTTAGCAAGCTGCCCCACTGTGACTCCTTCTAGCTTGCGAATTGCCTGAAGCAAAAGTATCTGCGGTGCAGTCAGCCCCGATACTTTGGCCAGATGCTTCGAGTGCAGGTCCGTGGCGCGAATGACCCTGCGCAGGGACACCAGTACTTGTTCTAATCGTTCTTCCATGAACTCTCATTCTCCCTAAGAGTGCGATACGACGCTCTCTGCGTCGTCCGTAATTCAGTCACAATACCAAGCATTACACATGAATGGAGGCAGTTGGGCCATCAAATATATAGAATGCTAAGTAATTACATGCTGGTCAGCTGCTACACCTGCTTCGAAATTAGGATAAAAGTGCCATTTTTGGGCCTAATATTACTTTTTTTGCCGCAGAGCTTGAGGTTAGCTCCAGAAGGGCTATCATAATGCTTAGTGTAAAAAATATTCCTGCACAAATAATAATAAATTTCAGGCTCCCCACTATCACTCGGAAATCATATGTTTAAAAAAAATGCTATGTACGGAGCCATTCTGGCGGCTTCCACGATCAATCTGGCCCACGCTCAACTCGAAGAGGTGATCGTTACGGCGACGAAGAAATCCGCCAGTACCCAGGATATTCCCATCGCGATCACGGCGCTGGGGGAGGATTCCCTGCAGCAGCTGGGGATCAAGGATTTCTCTGACTATCTCATTCATCTACCCGGGGTCACTGCCGGTGGCGGCGGACCCGGCACCAATACCATTTATATCCGGGGTGTTGCCTCTACCACGCCGAACACGACGACTTCCGGCGTGGCCGGCCTCGCGCCCAACGTCGCCTTCTATTTAGACGAACAGCCGCTCACGCAACCGGGACGAAACCTTGACGTCTACGCGGCTGACTTGGCTCGAGTTGAGGTTCTGAAGGGACCACAGGGCACTTTGTTCGGCGCCAGCTCACAGGCCGGCACCGTGCGCTTGATTACCAACAAACCTGACCCTACCGGTTTCGCGGGCAACGTGAAAGTGGGCGCTGCGTACACCGCAGAAGGCGACCCAAGCTATAACCTGGAAGGCATGGTCAATGTGCCCATATCAGATAACTTTACCCTTCGCGCCGTTGCTTATGTTGATCAGCAGGGAGGCTATATCGACAATGTGGCGGGCACGGTGACAACGCAAGAGGGTGCCCGCTTCCAGCCTGGCGGATTCCAGGGCAGCGCTGACGTCTCCAGTGTCAACTTCCTTAAGGCTGACAACGCCTCACAGGCTGAGGACGACTTCAACGAGGCAAGCTACACGGGCGTGCGCCTGAGTGCACTATGGGACATCAACCACAATTGGAGCCTGTTGCTGGGCGTTGCCCAGCAGGATATCGATACTGACGGGGTGTTCTTCCAGGATCCGGAGCTCGACGACCTGGAAATCAGCCGCTATGAGAGCGAGACACTCGACGACGATTACGAAAATTACAATTGGACCCTGAGCGGCCGACTGGGAACACTGGACGTTATCTACACGGGTGCTTACACAGAGCGCGAGGCAGAGTCCAAAATCGATTACACCGATTACCTCTTTGTCGGCCAATACATTCCCTACTACATCTGCGACGGTGCGGTTACGTATCCCGGTGATGGCGTCTCACCTAGCGGCACCTGCCAGGCGCCCAACCTGTTTGTGCAAAGTTCGGTAAAAACGGAAGTGCAAACACACGAATTCCGAATTTCCACCGATCAGAGCCGGGGCATTCGCGGTATTGTCGGCGCTTTTTACAGTGATATGGAAATACTCGAGGACAACCAGTTTACCTATCCCGGCTCGACCCAGGTGGTCGGTTTCGATGGTATTAGCATCGGCTTCGGCCCCAACTTTCCCGCCGCCGGTGCAACAGTTCAGAACCCCGGGGCATATCCTCCAGGAGTCATTTTCCGCAATGATGTGAAGCGTACCGACGAGCAAAAGGGCGTATTCGGTGAACTAAATATCGATATATCCGATAAGTTCATGGCTACCCTAGGCGCCAGATGGTACGACATCGAAGTCGACCTGCTAGGCAGTGCCTCAGGCTCATTTGGCAACATGGGCGCGACCCAGGACAACAACGCCGGTAACAACCTCGACGAGATATTTAGCGGAGAAAACGACAAGGCCGAAACCGATGGCGTGATTGGCAAAGTCAGTCTCACCTGGACGCCCAACGCAGACCAGCTCTTCTATGTCACTTGGTCGGAGGGCTATCGCCCCGGATTCCTTAACCGCCCGGGCGGTTCAATATCGCAAGATGGCACCTATACCGTGCCCTTTGCATTTGATACGGATGATGTAACTAACTACGAACTGGGCTGGAAACTCGACTTCCTGGACGGCACTCTGCGTTTTAATGGGGACATATTCTTTGTCGAGATCGAGGATATGCAAATAGGTATTTTCGACACCGGTATCAGCAATCTATTCTTCTCTGACAACGGCGCGAATGCAGAGGTTATGGGTCTAGAGGGTGACGTTACCTGGGCACCGAGTTCTGTGCCCGGGCTGTTGCTGAGCGGCGGATACTCTTTGCTCGACACAGAAATCACCGACAGTCTTGTCACCAACTTCGTTCGCGAAGGCGATGAACTGGCTTTTGCACCAGAGCTTCAGGCTACGCTCAATGCGAGATATGAGTGGGACCTTTCTGGCGGTAACTTGGCTCACGTTATGTCGTATGTCAGCTACTCTGATGAAGTGAACACCGACATCGTGGCAGACAACAGCATAACGCTGGACAGCTGGCTCTTGTGGGGCGCCAGTGCCGGTATTAGCTCCGATGAGTGGACTGCCGAGCTCTATGTGGAAAACCTGACAGATGAAAGAGCAGAGCTCTCGGGCAATGCCATATTCAACCGTGCAAGGGTCACGATGGCCAGGCCTCGTACCGCTGGGCTGCGCTTCTCTTACGACTTCTAAAACCGCGCTCGCAAGACTTATGTCCCGGCGTTAGAATGCCGGGACATTTTCAATCTGTTCCCAGGCTCGCTCATGACCTCAACTTTGGCTGATCCCAAGCCAGCCGATATTCAAAAGAAAATTGCCTCCGGCAATTTTGCCGATGCGTTGAAAGACATCAACAGGCTACTGGCAATCGATCCAGATCATGCCGAAGCGCTGTATATGGCCGCGGTGTGCTACAGATACACAACGCAATACGATAAGGCACAAGCCTGTCTAAAGTCTCTCATGTCTTTGTCCTATGACAGAGGGCGGGTCTTTCAGGAACAAGGCCATCTGCATGTTGCCCTGAACTGTCCGGAGAAAGCACTTGCAGCGTTTGCCAACGCCTGCCAGTTGAACCCGGTTCTACTGGCGAGTTGGCAAAACCAACACCAGATTCTCAAGGTGCTGGGCCGCCCGGAAGATGCGCAGCAGGCGCTGGCTCAGGTGCAGCGGCTGCAGGCACTTCCAAAAGCACTGGTTGCAGTGACAGACCTTATTGCACAGGGCAAGCTACTAAAGGCAGAAGCGCTGTGCCGCAAGTTCCTGCAAGCCAACCCGAGTCATGTGGAGGGCATGCGTCTTTTGGCTGAACTTGCCATCGCGTTCGGCGCGTTCGAAGACGCTCAATACTTGTTGGAGAGTGCGGCAGAGTTCGAGCCGGGCAACATTCAAGTAAAGATAGATTTCATCGGCGTACTGCGCAAAAGCCAGAAGTTCGCCCAAGCGCTGTCGGCTGCAGAAAACCTGCACAAGGAGCAGCCCAAAAATCCGCAACTAATGTCCCTTTACGCGATCGAGAAAATGCAGATGGGTGATTTTGAAGGAGCGCTGGACCTGTTTGACAGTGTACTGGAAGTGCTGCCCGGCGATGCAGTCACCCTGACCTCACGGGGCCACGCATTAAAGACCCGCGGTAGTCAAAAACAAGCGATTGCAAGTTACAGGGCAGCAATCTCATCGAGTCCCTGGCACGGAGAGGCCTACTATGCGCTGTCCAATCTGAAAACCTACCGTTTCAGCGCGGAGGAAATTAAGGAGATGCTTGCACTGGAGCAGCGCGAGGAACTGGGGCCAGCCGGCAAGGTGCATATGGCTTTTGCACTGGGCAAGGCGCTCGAGGATGAGCAAGACTACACCAGGGCGTTTGAGTACTATGCGCAGGGCAACCGGCTAAAGCGACAGCAGAGCAACTATGACGCAGATAAAATGTCGGAAGAGCTTATGGCGCAGCGCCGCTACTTCACTCGTGAAGTATTGGACAGTCGTGCCCACGCAGGTTTTGTTGCACCGGACCCGATATTCATCGTCGGCTTACCCAGGGCCGGTTCGACGTTGTTGGAGCAGATACTGTCTTCGCACAGTCAAGTCGATGGCACCCTGGAGCTTCCCAATATTCTATCCATAGCTCAAAAGCTTCGGCGCCAGGGGCGTGATAGTGACGGCAAGGCTTACCCGGAGCTATTGCAGGATTTCAGCGATGAACAACTTCAATCACTGGGTCAACAGTACATCGAGGATACGCGCGTCCACAGGCGCGGTGCCACTTTCTTCATAGATAAGATGCCTAATAACTTTCGTCACATCGGTCTTATCAAACTCATTTTACCCAATGCAAAGATAATTGATGCCCGCAGACACCCCATGGCCTGTTGTTTCAGCGGATTTAAGCAACTGTTCGCGGAAGGTCAGGAATTCAGTTACGACTTAATCGACTACGGTCGCTATTACAATGATTATCTGGAACTCATGGATCATTGGGACACCGCATCGCCCAACAGCGTACTTAGAGTTAACTACGAGAATGTTGTCTCGGATCTAGAATCGCAAGTGACGCGCATCCTGAAATACTGCGGTCTGCCATTCGAACCGGAATGTCTGGATTATTACAACACAGAACGCGCCGTTCGCACGGCGAGTTCGGAGCAGGTAAGGCAGCCGATTTACCAAGAGAGTGTCGAGCAGTGGGCACACTTCAAACCATTTTTGACCGTACTGGAGAGAACCTTGATACCCTCTCTGGATCAGTATCGATTGGACTGAGTAGGATAGTTGCCCGTAGGTTAACTACTCCTTGGAATATTTCCTTGAAAACCGTCGGTCTTTGGTGGAGTGCGCGGCCGTACCCTGCGAGGGCTCTAAATTCCCATATTACCGAGTGCTTTGCTATTTATGACTAGGCACTTGCGTTCGGTCTATCCTTGATCTTGTTTGTCGCGTTCTATAGTCAGTGCCTTGCTCGTAATGATCTCGCACAGGCTGCTTATCTTGGCGAACAGGTCATCATACTGTGGGTAATGGCCCCTGAATCGATTAAAGTCCTCTCTCTATTGCAAACCAGATTAGGGTGTATTGGTTTTGGTGATTTTGCAAAAAATTCAGTAATGCGTCTATACGAGACCGCACAGAACTACTAAAAATTTGATCTATAGTGCACGCGCTCTGCTCGAATTTACGCAGTCAATAAAGTCAATACGCGAAGAAGAAATATGAGCTATTTTGACAAGAATTTTTCTGGGTTAAAAATTCCAAGAACCTAGGGTCTTAGGTTCTTTTCGAAAATCAAATATAGAAGTATTTTTTATGCAAAGAAGCCTAAATGAAATTTCTGGTTATGATCTCCACGCTATACATGGTGATATCGGACGCTGTAAAGATTTCTTGTTTGATGACCTTCGCTGGGTGGTTCAATATATGGTGGCTGATACTCACACCTGGTTGCCCGGAGGCCGCAAGGTGTTGATCAGTCAACGGCTCCACAGTGATGGCAATCAGTTCGAGCTTTCCCGAGTTGGTCACTGTCATTCTCCGCTATCTATAACCCGTCTACAGTGAATCCGCTGAACGGAACGCTCACCTGTTCCTTGATGATCCTGCCGCTGCTGTTTTACGCTCTGTACATTTACATCCAATATCAAGAAGTACGCGACCAAGAAACCATAGAGGAAAAACTGGATTCAAAGGCACTCAAAAGTTGGGGCAAGCTGGTCATTTCTATTGTATTATTTACCATTGGTGTGGAAATGCTACTCCTAATGGTTATCAACCTTGGGGAGATATTCGATACGCCGAGCTATTTTTGGGTCGCCACTATAGTGGCGGCCGCAACCAGCATCCCGGACCTTTTTGGCCTTACAAATGGCTTTGGTAGCAATACCTTCGACCTGTTGGTTGTCCTACCTGCCGGGGTTATCGTGGTCGGTGCAGTGGGCTTCAACTGTCCGCGGATCGTTCCCATGATGATGTTTCTAATACTTGCCGCGGTGACAGTGACGGTACTGGTGCCAGCACGCAATGGCGTTGAACTGACCAACAATAACGGCAAACTTCTGCTGTTGCTGTATGTTGGATTTATCCTAGGGATGGGAACGGAATACATCGGTACCGGTGGCGACTTTTCCCGGCTTGGCGTTTAGTTCAGCGGTTTTTATGCTCTCTTGAAGCAATCATCTGGATATATAGCACGCCAAAAAATGCAGAGAGAACTGAGGCGACTATAACGGATGTCTTCGCGTCATGGAGAAGATCTGCTCGCCCGTCAAAAGCCAGTGTGGCAATAAATGTGGACATAGTGAAGCCGATCCCCGCAATAAATGAAGCACCAATAACGTAGTGAAAATTAACGCCGCTGGGTAAGCTACCTATTTTGTAGTGCAGGGCCAGCCAGCATGCGCCGGAAATACCAATAAATTTCCCGAGTACTAGCCCGGCAATAATTCCTAATCCTGTTGGATTCTGGAGGCTATTGATAAATGAACTAAAGCTAAATACAACCCCGGCATTGGTCAACGCAAACAGTGGTAAAATCAGTAAGGCTACCGGCAGTTCAAGTGTATCTTCCCATCTACGTAGAGGCGTGCCGGCACCTTCAGCAAAATCGCGCACCGCTAGTACCTGAGAGTGATCCTGCTTGCTACCAAGTACATCTACTTCTGCTGTTTTATTCTGTATAGAGCTGATTGTTGATTTTGCTTTTTTAAGCAACTTTTCTGAGGCCAGCTTAGGCCGTGCTGGGACCGTCAAGGCAATTGCGACACCGGCTACCGTGGCATGGACGCCGGATTTTAGCGTCATCCACCACGTTACAATACCAACGATAAGATAGAAAAGCGGTTGCCGTACGCCTGCGTAATTAGCGGCAGCCAGAAAAGCAACAAGTGCAATTGCGCTGGACAGATGCACGATAGACAATTCCTGAGTGTAAAATATTGCAATGACGAGTATCGCCCCAACATCGTCGATGATAGCGAGGCCAACAATGAACGTCAAAAGACTAGCAGGTATGTGTTTTCTTACGAGGGTGAGTACACCCAGCGCAAAAGCAGTATCGGTTGCCATTGGGATGCCCCAGCCAATCTGTGAATCAAGTGACCAGTTGAACAACAAATAAATCAGAGCCGGACAGATCATTCCGCCCATAGCGCAAAAAATTAGCATACGTCGATTTTCTGGTTGAGCGAGATCCCCAGCGAGCACTTCCCGTTTGATCTCGAGTCCGAGCAAAAAGAAAAATATCACCATCATGCCATCATTAATGATGTGTTTGAGTGAAGAGCTCAGCTCAAAATCACCCAGGAATAGACCAATCGGTGTGTGCACCAGATTCAGATAGGTCGAAGAGTAATCAGAGTTTGCCCACCACAGGCCTGCGATAGTAGACAACAGAAGAACCAGGCTGGATGTTGTCTGAGCGCGAATGAAACTGGAAAATGGATCGTGCATGTTTTCCAGGCCGCGCTGAAAAATATTCTTGGCGCTGTTAGTCATCTCTATTACCCGAATAGGCAGGTTTTACGAAGGCTGAATTTCCTAGCCACTGTAATTCAAAAGCAAACGCTTTGCTCGAATTTTTAGGATAATTGGGAGCGCGAGACAATGCTTTATCGCAGCAGTACACCCAGCGGATAAAAAATTATATTCTGATTCTGCTTCGTGTTTACTGCAGTCGACGAATGTTACAAGGCCAGGGGTTGTTGCGGCGCCGCACTTAAGACTATCTATGTAGTCACAGCTCATTCGGCATTAGCGGCGCTGCGAGAGTTTATACGCTACAACAGAAGTCACTGTCCCAAAAAATTGAGGCTCTCTGCTCCGTATGCTCGGCGCTTGTTCAACTAAGCGCCGCTAGCTCAAACTAAATCCAGCTAAAAGGAAACTTCCCACTGCAGTCGAACACGATTCTTTGAATCGTCTCGATCCACCAGCCCATCTTCTAAAGTTAGGTAGGAGTAATCCAGGGTCAGTTTGTTGTTATGCCCGGAAAAAAACCAGTTGGCACCGATAGAGAACTCTTCCCGCTCGTTGTCGAATAAACGATCAACTTCATTGGGCTCCTCTACATAAGCGTACCGCGCCGCCAGCTCCAGTTCTTCAGGAAAGGATGGCATCACGTTGTGGAAAAAATAGCCGGTCTGCGCATAGAAGCCGGTCATTTCACTGTTTAATCCAAGAATCTGATCGTCTATGTTCTTGCGGTGGTATTCCTGCTGGATAGAAAGCCCGCGATACTTAAAGGCAAATTCCTGCACATACTGGTCGATCTTGTACTGTCCGGGGTCTGCCTGGGCGGGGCGCGAAAAGCCATCCAAATTGCCGCAACCGGAAGAGGACCAGCGGGTACAAGTACCCTCATTGGTAAACGTTGCAAACGCCAGGCTGCCCGTGGGAAGGTCTGTGTATTCCACGTCAGTCTGGCGCCAGGCCAAATCACGTCCTAAGAAGTTCCATTGCACGCGAGCCATGTATAGATGATCGTTATCGTCGTTACGAACGCTCCTGCCCTCGCCATTGAATACGCCGGCCCAGTAGCGCATATCCGCTCCGGTACCTTTAAAAAGATGGCCTTTGAGTTGTATACCGACCTGTCTGTCGACGGTGAAATTTCGATTTACGATTGAACGTTCGACAAACTGCTGCCGTCCGGATGAATCTCCTCGCTCACGGTTCAAATCGACCTTCCACTGTCCCAAGCGGACACCGAGCCAATCTAATTTGGCAATATCCACTCGCCAATCGATGACGCGAGCGCCCGATGAAGTGGCGTCGGCATCGACGTCACGTGCAGGCTGCAGATCCACTTCGAAGTAGTACTTCAACCAGGGTTTGAAACCGTGCCCGCCAATTTTCATGCGCAAGCGTCGGGCCTCGAAACTTGAGGAGTCCGCCGCTGCAAAATCGTCCAACTGGCGGGGATCGGAACCGGTCGGGTTGCTATAACGGAACTGGCCTCGCCATTGCAGGTTGGTCTCCCAATCGCCATCGCGGGTAGCCAAGCGAAAGCCCTTACTGCCCTGGCTGGCAACGACCGAAGTACTGGCTTCCAATTCGCGAGCTACTGCCTCGGCAATCGCCAATTCCGTTTGCGGATCAAGTGTGCTCTTGCCCAGATCCTCTACCATCACTTCTTTAACGGCCGGGACCTCAGCGGCGGTCGTCGCTGGCCCCAGAATATCCTTACTGGTCAGGGATTCTTTTTGCATCAAGTTGTCATACTGAGCTTGTGAAATAACACCGTTTTCAATCAGGACATCCAGCAAGGCCTTGTCGGCTGCCTGGGTTATAGGCGCCATAGCGCATGATAAGCCCGATATTAATATAGCGAGTGTTCTGGCGCGAAAATTCTGTGAACGCATGCTCGTCTCCCGACTCTTATCTGTAGATGTAATTACGATACTCGCCGCGCCATTGATGGTGGACTAGTATTGGTCGAAAGAAGACTATGATGAAATTGTTACATTTTTATTAAAATGCGTCATAAAAAGTAAATATTTCTGTCATATGCATCGTCAGAACCCGAATGTGAGAGCGGGAACTTGGGGGCAGCGTCTACGGGAATGCATAGCTTGACTGCAATCCCAGCGGTATCCCAAGGGCCCAGTAGCCTAGAAGAAACGCAGTCCAGAAGAAAATAAAGGTGATGGAATAGGGGACCATCAATGCGGCTACCGTACCAATCCCTGAGCCCTTGATATAACGCTGGCAATAGACAACCACTAGCGGAAAATAGGGCATAAGCGGTGTGATTATGTTGGTGGTTGAATCGCCCACGCGATAGGCCGCCTGGGTAAGATCGGGCGATATTCCCAGTTCCATGAGCATGGGTACGAAAATCGGTGCCAGCAGTGCCCATTTTGCAGATGCCGACCCCACAAAGAGGTTGAGAGTGGCCGTGATAAAGACGATTCCGGTAATGGTGAGTGTCTGGGGCAGGGCCGCTGCCTTCAGAAATTCAGCACCTTCCACCGCTAACAGTATGCCCAGATTGGACTGGCTGAAAGAAAAGATAAACTGCGCAATAAAGAACATGATCACCAGGTAGTAGGCCATGCCAGTCATCGCCTTAGTCATGCCGTCGATGATATCCTTGGAGCTTTTGACAGTACCTGCCACCACGCCATAGATAATTCCGGGTATCAGAAACAGTACGAAGATAAGCGACACTATAGAGGCCATTAACGGCGCTCCGGACTCGGTGAGAGAGCCCCCGGGCCCGCGCCAGGAAGAGGTGTCCGGCCAAGCCGTGACAGCAAGAACCAAAATTGCCAATAACATGGCCCACAAAGCCGCGCGCAAACCTTTACGCTCCTGTTTAGTGAGCGGCTCCAAGGTGGGAAGATCTGTCAGGTCGGCATCGATATCCTGCTGTGCTTGCAATCTTGGCTCTACTATTTTGTCGGTGATAATCCAGCCCAGCGCAACAATAAGTACGGATGAGGAGGCGGTGAAGAAGAAGTTATTCAATGGATTCAGAAGTGTATTTGGATCCAGTATTTGCGCTGCGGATTGGCTGATGCCCTGTAGCATTGGGTCTATGGCCGAGGGCACAAAGTTTGCGGAAAACCCACCGGAGACGCCTGCGAATGCCGCTGCAATACCCGCCAGAGGATGCCGCCCGGCTGCGTAGAACAAGGCGCCTCCCAGAGGAATGACCAGCACGTAACCGGCGTCGGCCGCCGTGTGGCTCATAATACCTACGAGGATCACCATCGGTGTTAGCAGGCGCTGGGATGTGATTTCCATCGTCGCCCGCAGGCTGGCACTGATGAAGCCCGTGTGCTCGGCCACACCGATACCGAGCATTGCAACCAGCACCACACCAATCGGATGAAAATGAGCGAAGGTTTTTACCATAGACGCAAAGAAAGTCGTTAAGGATGATCCGGATAACTGATTCACCACCACCACGGCGTCTCCTGTGCGAGGGTCCACCGCGCCGAAGGTGAAATTCGACAGTAGCCATGACAGTACCCAGACGATGAATAACAGGGCAATAAATAAAACGGCGGGATCAGGTAGCTTATTTCCAGCCCGTTCGATGGCGTTTAGAAAGCGCTGATTGATTCCGTTGAAGTTGAGGTTTGGCATAGTGTCAGTCGGCTCGGGGGATGGTTGTGATGCAGGTTAACAAACGAAGCCGGTAAAGGTCACGATGCGGCTGAAATTCTTTGCGCCGGGGCGTCTTTCACGGCACCTTCGCGGGGCACCGTTCCGGGTGGCTTTTATACACGGCGGAGGTCCATTTTTATCGACAAGCGTATACAATTGGTGAACCAAACTATTTGTAATAGGACTAGTTCATGCCAAGTAACCGACGCTCGCGAAATATCACCGAAGGGGTGCAGCGCGCACCCAATCGATCCATGTTCTATGGACTGGGCTATGAAGCAGAGGATTTCGCCAAGCCGATGATCGGTGTCGCCAACGCGCACTCTACGATTACTCCTTGTAATGCCGGCTTGCAGCCGCTGGCGGATGCTGCTGTGGAAGCTCTGCAGGCCGCTGGTGCCAACGCTCAGCTGTTCGGCACGCCCACCATTAGTGATGGTATGTCCATGGGCACGGAGGGCATGAAATACTCTTTGGTATCCCGTGAGGTGATTGCCGATTGCATCGAAACCTGCGTCCTGGGTCAATGGATGGACGGGGTGCTGGTGTTCGGCGGTTGCGATAAAAATATGCCCGGTGGGATGATGGGTATGCTTCGGGCGAATGTACCGGCGGTGTTTGTTTACGGCGGTACGATTCTGCCCGGGCGCCTGGATGGCAAGGACCTGAATATTGTTAGCGTGTTTGAGGCGGTGGGAGAACACAGTGCGGGGCGAATCTCCGATGAAAACTTGCTGGCCATTGAGCGCAATGCCATTCCTGGGAACGGCTCCTGCGGCGGCATGTATACCGCCAACTCTATGAGCTCTGCCTTCGAGGCCCTGGGTCTGAGCTTGCCGTATTCCAGCACGATGGCCAACGTAGAGTCGGAGAAGGCCCAGAGTACGAAAGAAAGCGCAAATGCACTGGTCGAGGCGGTGAAGCGCGACCTGAAACCACTGGACATTGTTACGCGCGAATCTATTGAGAACGCTGTGGCAGTGGTTATGGCCACCGGTGGATCTACCAATGCCGTGCTGCACTTCCTGGCTATAGCGCATGCAGCTGGGATCCCTTGGGACATTGATGACTTCGAGCGCGTTCGAAAGAAGGTACCTGTACTGTGCGACTTAAAACCCAGCGGTCAGTACATGGCTATCGATCTGCACCGGGTGGGTGGAATCCCGCGCGTGATGAAGATACTCCTCGATGCCGGCTTGTTGAATGGGGATTGTATTACTATTACCGGCAAGACCGTGGCGGAGAATCTGGCAACAATCGAGTCCGGTTGTCCCGCCGACCAGAGGGTTATTCGCCCCATCGAGTCTCCGCTTTACCCGCAAGGTCATTTGGCTGTTTTGCGGGGAAACCTGGCTGAAGAGGGAGCCGTAGCCAAGATTACCGGCCTAAAGAACCCGGTTATGTCGGGCCCGGCGCGGGTGTTTGACGATGAGCAATCGGCGCTGGACGCCATCTTAGCGGGTTCGATCGTGGCGGGAGATGTTGTGGTGATGCGTTATCTCGGCCCCAAAGGCGGGCCGGGTATGCCGGAGATGCTGGCGCCAACAAGTGCGTTGGTGGGTCAGGGTTTGGGGGAGACGGTGGGTCTTGTGACCGACGGCCGTTTTTCGGGAGGCACTTGGGGCATGGTGGTTGGCCATGTGGCACCGGAAGCCTCTGCCGGAGGATTGATTGCATTGGTTGAAGAGGGCGACACGATCACCATTGATTCGCACCGTTTACTGCTGGAGCTTGAAGTTGACGAGGATGAATTGGCGCGGCGTCGTGCCCTCTGGCAGCCACCCGAACCGCGCTATCGTCGTGGGGTGCTCGCCAAGTTTGCCCGCAATGCTTCATCTGCCAGTAAGGGCGCGGTTCTGGATCTTTTCAACGATGAGGGCTGGTAACGGCGGTGATCTCCACCGCTACTTTGTAGAACTTCTCAGCCAGGTCTTCTTACGTAAAGAAGGCCTCTTTGATTTCGTTGTTAGGACCATAGACCGGCTCATTTCTTAGTGTGAGGTGCGCTCGATTGATACTTTCAATTGATCCGCTTTTGGAGAATAACTCCAACATAGCGTGATAGTTGCTATGGATAAAGTGAGCCGCCAGGGAATCACTGTCTTCCCAAAGTTCGTAAACTTGAACAGAGCTGGATTCGCAGGGGTCGGCGCTGAAACAGTAGGCGTGGCAACCCGGCTCCTGCTCTCGCGTGGCAAGTTGAACTGGCGCGGAAAGGTCAACGAAAGTGTCTCGCTCTGACTGGTTGGTAAAGATTATTTTTGCTACTACGATGATCATGCAGTTTCCTTGAGTGTTGTTATCGGTTTTGGTGGCGGTTTGAAATTTTACCTACATTCAGCATGCAATTATGAATCAATGATTCCGCGAGGCCAGGGCAACTTTGGAACCGTTTTGCCGATCTAGATGAAGGCTTATAAATTCACCAGCGACGATAAGCTTCTCAAGATTAATACCGTGTTCTATGCCCAGACCGTTTAGTAGATACACCACATCCTCGGTAGCGACATTGCCCGTCGCGCCTTTTGCATAAGGGCATCCACCCAAACCTGCTATGGAACTGTCTACTATAGCAACTCCCATTTGCAATGCTGCATACACATTGGCGAGCGCCTGGCCATAGGTGTCATGCAGATGCACGGCCTGTTGTGCAACACGGACATGCTCACTAACCGCTTGCAGCATACGAGTAATTGAAGCGGGGGTACCCACTCCAATCGTGTCGCCCAGAGAGATTTCGTAACAGCCTAAATCGAGCAGGTTTTTTGCCACATGGGCGACCTTGGCGGGGACTATCTCGCCCTCGTAGGGGCAGCCGACGACGCAAGAAACGTATCCTCGCACAGGAATACCGTCCGCTTTTGCACAATCCAGAATAGGCCGGAAGCGATCGATACTCTCATCGATGGAACAGTTGATGTTTTTCTGACTAAAAAGCTCCGACGCAGCAGCAAAAACGGCGACTTCGGTTGCGCCTGCTTTCATCGCCCGCTCATAGCCGCGCATATTGGGTGTAAGCGCAGCATAGGTGGTGTCCGCTTTTCGAGTCAGTTTTTCAAACACTTCTTCGGAGCCCGCCATTTGTGGAATCCACTTAGGATTTACAAAACTACCGGCCTCTATGTAACTGACGCCGGCGTCAGTTAGTCTCTCGATAAGCGCAACTTTGGTGTCGGTATCTACGGGTTGCTTCTCGTTTTGCAGGCCATCGCGCGGGCCAACTTCCACTATGCGAACGCTTTTTGGTAAGGTCATTTTCAGGTTGATTCCGCTGTTTCGAATGCCAGAAGTTCAGCGCCGCCGTCCACTAAATCGCCCGGCTGATAGTAAAACTTGGTGACTTTTCCGTCCGCGGGCGCGCGAATAGTGTGTTCCATTTTCATTGCTTCCATGACCAACATAGCGTCGTCTTTCTTTACATCTGCACCTTCCAGGACGAGCAGGGTCACCATGGTTCCATTCATAGGTGCGCACAGCCCACCGCCGCCGATTTCAGCTACTTCACCCAAATCTGGCTGGAATCGTTCAAAGCTCATCGCATTTTCTGGTGTGTACACTGTATAGACACCGTCGTGCTTCGACACCGTAGCGTTGGTTTGATAGCCACCGATATCCGCTCTAAGCGTGTCCCCTGTAAGTGTACCTTGGGCGATTGTGCAATGGTCGTTTACAGTGATCTCATAGCGCAGTCCGCTGCGCAATTGCTCCACCGCCACCGGGTATGCCTGCTCGTGAAACATCACCGAAAAGTTATGCACGTTCGCTTCGTTCAATCGCCATGCGTTACTCGCATTCCAGGGTGAACTCGAATCATCGCTGGTCGCAGCGCGAAGCTCAGACTCTCGCTGTTGTTCAAGAACCAGGAACAGCGCCGCCAGCGGAAGATCAGCATTTATATCCTGCTCGGAGTCGTGAAATATTGCTGCGTGATGCGTTTCGATAAAACCGGTATCCAGCTTTGCTGCTTTAAACGGTCGGGAGTTCGCAAGATTGTAAAGAAACTCAAGATTCGTGGTCATGCCGCTTATCCGATATTCCTTGAGTGCCTTGGTCAACCTCGCCAATGCCTTATCGCGATTCTCATCCCAGACAATCAGTTTGGCAATCATGGGATCGTAAAACACACTTACTTCGTCGCCTTGCCTAACGCCGGTGTCTACTCGAACATTTGCGCTTTCATCAGGTGCCTGCAGGAAAGCGAGCTTTCCTGTGACCGGTAAAAAATCATTTGCGGGGTCTTCGGCATAAATGCGCGCTTCGAATGAATGTCCGTTAATACGCAGTTGTTCCTGCTGCAGGGGCAATGGCTCGCCGGAGGCTACTCGCAACTGCCACTCCACTAAGTCCTGTCCCGATATCATTTCGGTGACCGGGTGCTCTACTTGAAGTCGTGTATTCATTTCCATGAAGTAAAATGAGCCATCTACATCCAGTAAAAATTCTACGGTACCCGCGCCCTCGTAGTAAATGGACTGTGCAGCGAGAATAGCTGCCTTGCCCATTGCTGCGCGCAGTTCATCCGTCATACCAGGCGCCGGTGCTTCCTCAATCACTTTCTGATGTCGACGTTGCACGGAACAGTCGCGTTCGAACAGGAAAACAGCATTGCTGTGTTGGTCGCAAAAAACCTGAATTTCGACGTGCCGTGGTTGGGTCAGGTATTTTTCAACCAACATATCGTCATTGCCAAAACCATTCATGGACTCTCGTTTTGCGGCGGCCAAGGCCTCGTCGAACTCACCCTCGGACCACACCTGACGCATCCCTTTGCCGCCGCCGCCCGCAACGGCTTTCAGCAATACCGGGTAGCCCATAGCGTTGGCCGACTCTTTGAGAATGGCGGGGTTTTGATCATCGCCGTGATATCCGGGAACCAGAGGGACACCGGCTTTTTCCATGATAGTTTTGGCTGCGGATTTCGACCCCATTGCTTTGATTGCGTTTATAGGTGGCCCAATGAAAACGATGTTGTTGTCGGCGCACGCCTGGCAGAAATCGGCATTTTCAGATAAAAACCCGTACCCGGGATGTATTGCCTGCGCACCTGTTTGGATTGCCGCGGCGAGTACTCGATCTCCCAAAAGGTAGGACTCGCGTGAGGGTGATGCGCCGATGTGAACCGCTTCGTCGGCCATGGCAACATGCATGGCTTCTCGGTCGGCGTCGCTGTACACGGCCACTGTGCGAATACCCATTTTGCGGGCGGTCCGAATAACCCTACAGGCAATTTCGCCTCGATTGGCGATCAGGATTTTGTTGAACATGACTTATTGCTCCGGGGTTTGACGGATATTATCTGCTTTCCAGCTGGGAGCGCGCTTTTCGAGAAAAGCTTCGAGACCCTCGCGACCTTCTTCACTGACGCGAATAGAGGCAATTCGTTCACTGGTCATGACGAATACGGGTTCTGATGAACCATCGTTGTTGATACCCTGCTCGGCGACATCAAACACCAGTGATTTGGCGGCTTTGACTGCGCCAGGGCTGTTTTCCAGCAAAGCGTTGACCAGTTGGTAAATAGTTTCGTCGAGCTTGTCAGGCGCGCAGATCTCGCTGAGCAGGCCCAGTTTTAATGCGGTTTCACTGGAAAAACGTTCTGCTGTCGTAAAGTACCGACGGGATGCTCTGCTGCCTATGGCCGCGACCACATAGGGGCTGATAGTAGCGGGGATAAGGCCTATTTTAACCTCACTTAAACTGAAGAGGGCGTCGCTGCTACCCACTGCCATATCGCAGCAGCTGACGAGTCCAACAGCACCGCCAAAGGCGGCACCTTGTACTCTTGCAATAGTGGGTTGGGGTATAAAATTAAGTGTTCTCAGCATGTTCGCCAAAGCCTGCGCGTCTTGCAGGTTTTCCTCGTAGGAGTAGTCCGCCATTCGCTTCATCCAATTTAAGTCTGCGCCGGCTGAAAAGCTTTTGCCGGTAGACGCCAGTATCACGACACGCACTGATGCGTCTGCCGCGATCTTCTCGAATGCACTAGTGAGCTGCGCAATGATCTGATCGTCGAATGCGTTGTGTTTGTTGGGGTTGTTCATGGTCACGGTCGCGACCCCATGAGCATCCCGCTTTAGTGATATTAGGTCTTCGGTCATCTGTGTTCTCCCTGTTTCGTGTCCGTTGTCTTGCATACGTCTGTCTACATACGAAAGACACCAAACTTAGTTTCTTCAACGGGTTTATTCAGCGCAGCGGATATTGCCAGGCCCAATACATTTCGAGTTTCTGCAGGGTCGATAACGCCGTCATCCCACAGTCGAGCTGATGCGTAGTAGGGATGTCCTTGCTTTTCATAGTCATCAAGAATAGGTTGTTTGAATTCTGCCTCGGCCTCTTCAGACCAACTTTTGCCTTCCCGGTCGTATTGATCTCGCTTTATTTGTGCCAGAACAGCTGCTGCCTGCTCTCCGCCCATGATGGATATTCTGGCATTGGGCCACATGAATAGAAATCGGGGGTCATAAGATCTACCGCACATGCCATAGTTTCCTGCGCCGAAAGAACCGCCAATCAGAACCGTAAATTTTGGAACTTTGGCGCAGGCCACTGCGGTCACCATTTTGGCGCCATGCTTGGCGATACCGCCTTGTTCATACCGCGAACCGACCATAAACCCGGTGATGTTTTGCAGGAATACCAACGGGATTTTTCTCTGGGCACACAGCTCAATAAAGTGCGCGCCTTTTTGTGCGGACTCCGAAAATAAAATACCGTTATTGGCAACGATGCCGACCGGGTAACCGTGTATATGCGCAAAGCCGCAGACCAGTTCAACGCCGAAGAGAGCCTTGAATTCATCGAACTCAGAGCCGTCCACAATGCGCGCAATGATTTCACGCACATCGTAGGGCTGTCGGGTATCCTTGGGAACAATACCGTAGACTTCCTCGATGTCGAATAATGGTTCGCGCGACTCCGAGATTTTGATGTTAATCTTTTTATCGCGATTGCAATTGGCAACAATGGTGCGCGCCAGCTCCAACGCGTGAAAATCGTTTTGTGCGTAATGATCGGCGACACCGGAAATCCGGCAGTGAACATCCGCACCACCGAGCTCCTCAGCGGTCACTATTTCACCAGTAGCTGCTTTTACCAGGGGTGGGCCACCGAGGAAAATCGTGCCCTGTTCTTTCACAATTATTGATTCATCGGCCATTGCAGGTACGTATGCACCACCGGCCGTGCAGGAACCCAGCACTACTGCAATTTGCGGAATGCCCTCAGCCGACATATTGGCCTGATTGAAAAAGAAACGGCCGAAGTGATTTCGATCGGGGAAAACATCGTCCTGACGCGGCAGGTTTCCGCCGCCGGATTCGACCAGATAAATACACGGCAGATTGTTTTGCCAGGCGATTTCCTGTGCACGCAGATGCTTCTTTACCGTCATTGGGTAGTAAGACCCACCTTTTACGGTTGGGTCGTTACACACAATCATGCACTCAGTGCCATTGATGCGACCGATGCCGGTGATGATTCCCGCGCTGGGCACATAGTCGTCGTAGACATTCAACGCGGCAAGCTGTGACAGCTCTAGAAAGGGCGAGCCTGGATCCAGAAGTGCGTCTATTCGATCCCTGGGCAGGAGCTTTCCTTTGGACAGGTGACGCTCGCGATATTTTTCACCACCGCCCAATCGTATTTCGGCAAGCACGCGATGCAAATCATCAATCTGCTCCTCCATATGGGTTTTGTTCGCGGCATAGTCTTCGCTGCGGATATTTACTTTGGATTGTAGTGTGGCCATTTTCTCGTCTCATGCTCAATACGATTGGTTTTGGATATGCCCTGTTCAGTCTCTTATTTTGTTTCGTTAAACAGCTCGCGGCCAATTAACATCCGCCGAATTTCTGAAGTGCCCGCACCGATCTCATACAATTTGGCGTCTCGCAGCAGTCTACCGGCGGGGAAGTCGTTGATGTAGCCATTGCCACCGAGCGCCTGAATAGCCTGCAGCGCCATTTGGGTGGCTTTTTCCGCTGTATAGAGAATCAGTGCAGCGGCATCTTTGCGGCTTTCTTCACCGCGATCACAGGCCCGTGCCACCGCATAGCCATAGGCGCGAGACGCCGCAAGCTCCGTATACATATCGGCCATTTTGCCCTGCATTAGCTGAAATTCGCCAATACTCTGACCGAACTGAGTGCGATCATGGAGATAGGGAATCACCAGATCCATGCAGGCCTGCATAATGCCCAGCGGGCCACCTGAGAGCACAGTGCGCTCAAAATCCAGACCGCTCATCAATACATTTACGCCGCGGCCTTCCTCGCCCAGAATGTTTTCAGCGGGCACTTCGCAATCCTGAAACACTAGCTCACAAGTGTTGGAACCGCGCATGCCGAGTTTGTCGAGTTTCTTATTCCTGGAAAATCCTTTGCTGTCGCGCTCGACGATGAATGCTGTGATTCCTTTTGGTCCCGCGTTGATATCTGTCTTGGCATAGATAACGTAGGTGTGAGCATCTGGCCCATTGGTAATCCACATTTTGCTGCCGTTGAGTACATAGTGATCGCCTTGTTTTTCTGCTTTGAGTTTCATACTGACAACGTCCGACCCTGCGTTCGGCTCGGACATTGCCAGGGCGCCAATGTGTTCGCCGCTGCACAGTCCGGGAAGGTATTTGGCCCTCTGTTGTGCGTTGCCGTTTTTAAAGATTTGGTTGACGCATAAATTGGAGTGGGCACCGTATGACAAGCCAACGGATGCCGAAGCCCGGCTGATCTCTTCCATCGCCACGATGTGAGCCAGATAGCCCATATTGGTACCACCGTATTCTTCCGAAACGGTCATGCCCAATAGACCCATGTCTCCGAACTTGCGCCACATATCCATGGGAAACTCATTGTTGCGATCTATTTCCTCAGCGCGAGGAGCAAGCTCTGCCTGTGCAAATTGATACACAGCGTCTCGCAACATATCGATGTCCTGGCCCAGTGCGTAGTTCAAAGTGGGATAGCTGGTGTTCATGTATTACTCCGTAAGCTGTTCTCTTTTTCAAGGGGTTTGCGTCGCTTCATGCGCGTCGCTGTTTTTCTTCTGCGGCATCGGCTAGGGCTTGCAGGCACTTCTCTTCCGAATCTTCCAAGTCTAATGTCATCGCCTTCAAATCAAGCATCTGTTGATCTAGCTGGGCACGTTGCTGTGTTATGCGGTCTCGCAATTTCACAAGTTGCTCCACGTTACCGCTAGTAGGGTCGTACAACTCGATGATGTCTCGGCTTTCTTCCAGGGTGAATCCCAGACGTTTACCACGCAGTATCAATTTGAGCTTTGTTCTGTCTGCGGCGGTATACACCCTGCTGGCACCCGAGCGGGTAGGGGAGAGGAGGCCTTTTTCTTCGTAGAAGCGGATGGTGCGTGTGGTCACGTCAAATTCTGCGGCCAGTTGCGAGATGTTGTAGGTGATTTTTGCCATGGGGCGCTCATCATTTTGGCCTGTAAGCTCTATTGGCAAGCCAGCGAGTGGTTGGGAGAAATATAGCTTACCTTTACGTTAACGTCAATTTGAGAACTTGACGCCAGGAGTACAGCGACGAACCGTGAGCTTTATGAAGACAGAAACTCCTGCCGGAGTGCCAGCCTCTTCCAGGCATCCGAACTTAATTCGGCTATCATACGCGATAGAAACAGTGGTGTTACTTTGGTGAGACTTTAGCAACTGTGCGTTTGTACCAGATGGGTGATGACCAGGCTCGTTCTTGTAGGGTTGGAGAATAGAAGGATTGTTGCTCTGGGGCTATACAGCACTTTCCGAATACATCGCCAGAGGCGTCTTTTTCAGCTTCGAATTCCGGGTCGCTCCGCACGTTGCAGGATTGTTACATCCCCAGACCCACTCTACCGCAGGTCATTGGGTCCACTGTGGCTCCGTTGTCGGGGCTGCCCGCGATATCAAACACTTTCTCGTGTGTTTCTCCTTCAGCGTCGACCCATCCCTGAACAATCTGAACGCGCTGCAAGTCAGTGCCCGAAGATTTCACAGTGCCGGAATCTTTTTGCGCATGTACTGGAAACCGAGGCGGATTTGCCTCGGTGCTCTGTGCAATCTCTCCACCCATTGGGACGCCATGCCGATAGGCCTGCTCAATCATGTCGGGTGATTCGCACAAGTTCTCATCGAGATCACCTGCGAAGAAACGCACGGTGGGGCGGGCGCCGCGCTGTGGGCATCGGTACTGCCGATAAAGCCCATTAAAAAAGGGTTGCTGCCAAGACTCTGCTTGAGCGCCAGGCCATCTTTTAAGGCGTTGCGTACCATGTTTCGTCGGCCGAAATTTTCCAGAGTCATTTCCTTTACGCGATCGGTTCTAATCTCTCCATGCACAGAGCCCAGCATGTTGAGATTGTCGGCTACGATTTTTTCAAAGTTACACTGCTCGTCGACTGTGTCCAGACCCATGCCGCGCAGACGATCATAGCGGCACTCCGAAGCACCTTTGTGTTGCACTATTTCAAATACAGGCTCGAAAAAAGACGGTTCTGCAGCTCTTCCTCATCGCGCGGGTCCCGGAATATATAGCCCCCGGACAGATTTGAATTGTGAGGGATAGACATCACGTCACAGCCGTTATCCTTGTCGGTGCAATGAGTGCGAAGCTGTTTCCACAAGCTTGGGGCGCTTCCGGGTCTGCCTCTAGTTGCCCCCCAAGTCAGTCCACCAGTTAGCGGCTAACAATTAAACCCCAATATTCTGAGCTCGAGTCATCACACAGTGAGGCCGCCAGTAACCGGGCTTGGCGGAGTCCAGCGTACAGGCATTAATTTGTCCCAGGAACTCGGAGTGATCAGTCACAGAGGCGAAATCCAGTGGTCGCCCAATACGAGCTTTAATCGTTCGATCGCCATTGGCATCTGGCAATATGATGGAGTCTCCTTTCGCTTAGCGACAGGCGTCCCAGGGGTTCCGCCGTTGGCTGGATAAGTAGGAGTCGAACGAGTCACTGGTGTGTACGTGCAAGTCGCCAAATAGAGGCTGGCGATTGGATTGGTAATCGCTTCAGGGCTCACGCTCTTCAGTTCTTTCAAAGGGTAGAGACGATACATCAGCACCAAAAGCGGGTGCGCATGCAAGCAGAAGCGTCGTAGCGATATTTTTTATTTTCATATTCTGGAAAACCTGAAAATCAGGAAAAAATTTTAAGGTTTTAAGCCATTCCGCATACAAGCATCAAGGTGCATCAGTACGGCTTGTCACCGTCGATAGTGATTCTCTCCATGCGTCGATGTGCTGGAAAATAGTCATTGACCGGTTTGTGTTGAGTACTACGATTGTCCCAGATAGCAATGCTGTGGGGTCTCCATTGGAACCTGCAGGTAAATTCGTCGGTGGTTACATGTTTGTACAAGAACGCCAGCACGGCGTTGCTTTCCTTGGGCTGTAACTCGACAATATGCGTTGTAAACAGTGAGTTTACGAATATGACCTTTCTACCGGTTTCCGGATGTGTGCGAATCACAGGATGAGTCACAGGTGGGTTGGCTGCCACTGCATCAGCTAAGCGTTCCCGACCCCCAGGTTCCGCGAGGCTCTCTTTAAATCCGTGAGAAAAATCGTGAACCGCTGTGAGACTCTCAAGGAAGTGCGCCATAGAGGGCGATAGGGCGTTGTAAGCCGCCGTCATGCTCGCCCACTGGGTATCGCCACCCTTGGGTGGGATAATTTCAGACTTCAGTACTGTGCCAAGAGGCGGGTGTTGCCGGAAGGTCATATCCGAGTGCCATGCCTCGATTTTGGTGGGTTTATCGGCAGTGCTTTCCAATATCGTAATTTCAGGAAATCCCTCAACAGTCGCATAGGCTGGATGCGTTTGTAATGGGCCAAAAGAAGACGCCAGGATTTTCTGCTGTGCAGGGCTTATGGGTTGATCCCGAAAAAAAATCACCTCATACTCATTGAGCAATTTCCGGATACTCAGGAAATCATCGGCGCTTAAATCCCCACTTAAATCCAACCCATGGATTTCTGCCCCCAGGGCTCCTGACATTGGTTGAATATCTAGCATCTTCGGCGACCGCACTAAAAAGAAACGCGATGTTAACACCGCGCCACCAAAAATCCATGCTTCGACCAACGCAATTTTAGCTGATGTATGCGGGTATTCGAACGGTGATTTCTAGCCCGTTGGCGGTGTTACCTGCACAGATCGTACCCTGGTGACTGGTAATGGCTCGTTTGGCAATCGACAACCCAAGGCCATAACCGCCGGTCTCGCGCGGACGGGCAGTATCTTCCCGATAGAATTCATCAAACAATTTTTCGAGTTCTGATTCGGCAACCCCTGGCCCGTGATCCTCTATACGAACCACGTAATCCTCATCGAACCGGATAAGCCGTGCCGTGACGGTGGTGTTGTTGCGGGTGTATTTGAGCGCGTTTCGTAAAATGTTCTCAAAGGTTTTCTTGAGTAAGTCGCTGTGTGTTGCAACCAGAGCGTCCTCGAGGTCGCTGATGAATGCCACTTTTTTACCTGCAGAACTGCCTTCGAAGCTGGCATCTGAGCACAGTTCTTGAAGCAGTACTGCAAGGTCGATGTGTAAATCCAGCGTGTTATTGCTCATTTGGCTTTGAAGTAGCTGCCCGATCAATTCCTCAAGACGTTCGGCTTCACTGTCGATTCTATCCAGGTGCTTATCCTGGTTTTGTGTGTCGCGCTCTGCCAGTGCCAGTGCGATACGTAATCGGGCCAGAGGAGATCGTAATTCATGGGAAACATCGCTTAGGAGGCGCTTTTGAGATTGGATTTGCCGTTCGATTTGCTCCGCCATCGAGTTAAAATCTCTGGCCAATTCGTCGGTTTCGTCGCCTCCGTGGTCGCGCACTTGGATTCGAGTGTCCAGATTGCCTTGGGCTAGTCTTCTGGACGCAACTTGCAACTGTTTGAAACGATTGGTCATAGCCCGAGACAAAGCAAAACACACCAGGCCGCTAACCAGTATTGCCAGTGTTACGCGCAACCAAAGATTTTGTCCCAGTGCGCTCAGTAGGCCCCTATCTTCTGATTTGAAAACGACGACCGCTTTTAGTGGGCCCTGTTCATTGCGATAAATGCTGTGGGCGAACAAATTTCCGTCAGAGGTTTCAAGATATGCGCGCCGGTTTCCCCCCTGAATTTTCCGGCCTACCTCGCTTGCCCCTAATACTAACTTTCGCCCATAGAGATCTTCCCCATCGTTCTTGATGAGATAAATATCCAGGCCGTGTTTCTTTTTCGCAGCGTCCAGCAACCCGGGGAGCTCTTCATCACTGCGATTTTGCAGTTGATAGATAAGTCGCTGCATGGAGCGCGGGGGAGCCTCGGATGGATTGTGGCTGGGATTGGTCTGAAGTCTGCTTTCAAAGTATTGTGCGGCAATCAGCCAGCTGCCTAAAACAGTGATGGTGACCAGCCAGAAGCCTAGAAATATCCGTACAAAAAATCGGCTGCGTACTATCACGCCGGCGGTGCCTGCGTAGGCGCAACAAATTGGTAGCCGATACCGCGAACGCTAAGAATGAGGTTTTCACCGCCTGCAATCGCCAGCTTTTTGCGTATCTTACTGACATGCACATCGACAGAACGATCGTAGGCGGACAGAGACCGTCCCAAGGCGGCCTTACTGATGCTCTCTTTAACCACGACCTGCCCAGCTTGGGAAATGAGCGCCCAAAGCACGTTGAATTCGGCACTGGTAAGATTCAAATCTTCCCCTAGATGGCTGGCGCATCGATTGCTGCGGTCTAGTTTGGTGGCACCGATATCAATTTGCTCGGGCGCAGCGGTTTCGGTAATGACTTCCGAGCGCCGTAAAATTGCTCGCAGTCTGGCTGCTAACTCACGCGGGTTGCAAGGTTTGGCCAGGTAGTCGTCGGCCCCCATTTCCAAGCCGACAATACGATCTGTATCTTCACCGCGTGCAGTCAGCATGAGGATGGGGGTGCGGCTGAACTGTCGAACTTTACGCAAAACTTCCAGGCCCTGCATACCAGGTAACATAATGTCTAATATGATGGCTTCGTACTGATGTTCTTTGCAATGCACTACGGCCTCAGCTCCGTTGTGTTGTGCATGGGTTTCAAAACCTTCGAGCTTTAAGAAATCGGCCAATAGCGCACAGAGCTCTTGATCGTCATCAATAATCAGGATTTTTGTCATAGCGGGCTGTGTCATCTCGTCAAAAAGTCAAAAACGATGAAAGGGTACACTTCCTGCAGTTTGGACAAGCACGGGCCGCTTGTCACCTGAGATTGACATGACTGCGCACTTCTTTACAGAAGTTTACACTCGCCGCTATAGCTCCTGAAGGCTTAGATTGCGCCGCTCTCGCAGCTCTGCCGTGGCCTCGACCTGGTTGCTGCCGGTAATGACGGCAGTGCTGGCTAGCTCGGGTTTGAGATAGGTCTGGGTAACCCGCGTCAGATCTTCCAGGGTCACGCTAAGAATGTTCTGTCGAAACTTTTCACGCTGGGCATGAGTGCGGCCAAACAGGCTGTTGTGGAAATGCTGCTTGGCTTCGCCGGCTGGTGAGCTAGGCTTGTCGAGAGAACTGATAACGCCCAAGATGGCCTCTTCAAGTGGTTGGTAGCTGTGAGTAGTATTTAACAGCCAGTCAATAGCCGCATCGAAGTCATTCAGTGTCTCCTCAAGCCGGGGGTCTCGGTAGGAGTAGAAGCGGAATGCCCCTATGCCAGAATCTTGCGAAGCACCGCCACCGTATGCGCCGCCTTGTTCTCTGATAGCACGATGCAAAAAACCATTTCGCAAGAAACCACCTAGTATTGTCAGCGCTGCGGCATCGGCGTGGCCCACAGGTACGGTGGGGTAGGCCTGAGCACAAAAGTTAACCTGGGTGTTCGTCGCCCACAACTCGCCTACGCGCTCGCGCGATGGAGAGAGATCAAATTCACTGGACTGCGTTGAACCGCCAAAGCCAGCCCAAACACGCAGAGATTCCTTAGCGACGTCATTGACTTTGTGGCCTTCGGCTACTGTGAGCAGCTGCATTGGCATGCCAGTGACCTGAGCGTGAATGTTTCCCAGGTTTTCTGCGAAACTAGCCAGTGCCTGGTCGTCGCGCAATGAATCGTCCAGCTCTCGTATTGCGCGAATCCCAACCAGCCCGGAAAGCTCGTGATTGAGTTTTGCCAGCGGGCTTAGGCCGGCGCTGGCTGCTGCCATAGCCAAACCATGACCGTTGCCCGTGACACCTTGCTCGCGACGAGCGCGTTGCTGGCTGATTAACTCTTTTATCCGCGTTGTTTCATCAAAGCGTACGTTTTCCAACGTATCGCGCATCAGAGCAGATTGATCGGCACTGTTTTTCAAAAGCGCCTTGGAGGATATGATGAAATGGCCCGATACCGACTGTTCGTCTTCCACAGTGCCCCGCATAGAGGTGAAAGCGTTGATTGCACCTACTGTCGATGCCTGGCGTCTTTGGGCTTCCAGATAACTGGTTTCGCCCAAACCTAATTCGGTGAGCATACTGCTGTAAAGAGGCAGTATTGCCATTTGCTGGGATTGAAGTTTGGGCAAGCTTGCGATCGCCTGTTGATACACCAGTCCATTTGTTCCCTGACCATAGGCTGTCAGTTTCCTGGCATCGACAATGCGTTCTTCCGCTTGTAGTTCGGGCGTGCTTGCGGGTATATCGCTCAGTTCAACCTTGGGAAGAATAGTTTCGTCATCGACCTGGCTCTGACGGGTGACCAGGTCCGCAGCCAGTTTTATTACCGCGTTCTTTTCTGTTTCATCCATCTTCGCTTTTCGCTTGGCGAGTCGGTCGGCTTCGATTTCGGTACGCTTGGTAGAGAGTGTCTTGTCCGGAGTCATCACCAACGTCACTCGATGTGAATTGTCCAACAGGAGTCGACGCGCCAGCCCCCGAATGTAGTCGGGGTCCTGAATCTTTTCGCGCATGCTCGCGATAACAGGGTCCAGATTGAGAACAGGAATGGGGTCCGCGTAGTGGGTGGCACACCCTAGCGCAGACAGGATTAGCTGCAGGCCATAGGGGAAACTGTCACCGGTAATCTCACGCTGATGCAGTTCCAGCTGGTGCAGTACCGCCTCCAGCTCTTCCAGCAGGACACCTTTTTCGGCCACATCTTCGAGTACGCCCAGAACCAGTTGCTCCAGAGCCTGTTCATTGTCGGACTCACTGCCCTCAACTCCGCAGCAAAACACCAGCTCGCGCATTGAGTCCTCCAGACCGCAAAGCGGGGAGGGTGACTGGCCCAGCTCTGTCGTCTCAAGTGCATGCATCAGTGGTGAGGAACTGTTGTCGATCAGTACACTGGAGAGCAACTGTGCTTCCAGAAGCTGATCCAGGCTGGTGCTCTCTCCCAGTAACCAGCCGATGACAATATGGGTTTTATTGTCTGCGCTGCCCGCGTCGTCAAACGCGTAAGTATCGGCGACTCGTATTGGCGCGTCGTAGCGGTGCTCCAAAGGTACTTGAATACGCTCTTCTAGTTTTTCAAAACGCTTGAGTGCTTTTTCTTCAAACACACTTTGATGTTCAGCAGCCGGGATATCTCCGAACGTCATGAAAATAGCATTGGTCGGATGGTAGTGGCTTTTGTAGAACGCCTTGAGTTGCTCGTAGGAGAGGTCGGGAATGTCCGCTGGGTCACCACCGCTGTTATAGTGATAGGTGGTAGTGGGGAACAGGTTTTTACTTAGCGCTGCCCACAATGTACTGCCGACAGAGCTCATGGCTCCTTTCATCTCATTGAACACTACACCCTTGTAAACAAGGTCACTGTCCGCATTGTCCGGCTCCGCAAACTCAACCCGGTGGCCTTCCTGTGAGAAGTCCAGCGGGTCCAGTCGAGAGAAAAATACGGCGTCGAGGTAGACATCGAGCAAATTGTTAAAGTCCTTTCGATTTTGGCTGGCGAAGGGGTAGGCGGTCCAGTCACTGCTAGTAAAAGCATTCATAAAGGTGTTAAGTGAGCGTCGTAACATCATGAAAAATGGGTCGCGAACCGGAAACCGTTCGCTGCCGCACAAAGCAGTATGTTCGAGAATATGCGCCACACCAGAAGAGTCCTGCGGTACCGTGCGAAGCGCCACCAAAAATACGTTTTCTGCATTATCAGCCGCTATATGATAGTGGCTTGCACCCGTTGCGCGATGCTCGTATTGCTCTACTGATACGTTGAGAGACTCGATGGTCTCGCGCCGAATAGGAATGAAGGCAGAGTGGGCACTGAGCCCGGCGGTGCTGGTGTTGCTCATAAAATCTCTCTTGATGATCGTGTCCGTGAATAGACGCGCGCTAGTTTACATTGAATTGGGTGCTGGGGCTTGGGAATCTTACCTTTGCGCCCGGGTTGAGATCAGTTCAATTTGATACAACCAAGGCCATCGTTTTCCGGTAACCCACACCGTATTGTCCTGCGGATTGAAAGCGATGCCATTGAGTACATCGGTGCCGGGTAATTTCTCTTCTCCCGGCAGCAAACCCTGCAGATTGACGCTACCGGTGACATTTCCGGTATCGGGGTTAATCATGATGATTCGATTTTGCTGCCAGATATTGGCCCATATCTCGCCGTTAATCCATTCGAGCTCGTTGAGCATGGTGACGGGGTTCCCGCTCTCAGTGACCGAAATCGTGCGGGTGATTGATTTTGTCTTAGGTGACAAATAGTGAAGACGGTGGCTGCCGTCGCTGTAGATCAGGTCGCTGCCATTGTTAGTGAGGCCCCAACCTTCGCCGGGGATACGGAAATACTCTAAGCCTTTCAAATCTTCCTTGTTGTAGATTAGCACCAGGTGGGACCTCCAGGTCAGTTGGAAAATCCTATCGCCCAGAACGGTTAGACCCTCGGCGAAAAGCCGTTTGTCTACATTGCGGCCAGCGAGTAGTTTGCCGTCAGAAAGCCGGTAGCGTAGCAGTTTTGACTCGCCGTAGTTGCCGGTGCTGACATACAAGTGGCCGTCGAGAATTTGCAGGCCCTGCACAAAATTTTCTCTGGGTTGAGGAATCTTCCCGGTGACTTTGTAGGCATATTGGGCGACGTCCGCACGAGTGCAGGCAGCCAACACCAGCAAAGAAACAATGGGCAGTAGGAGCGCCAGCTTGAGCTGTGTCGACCTGCGATCGGGGGAATTCACAGCAGTCCTCGCCGCAAATTGCGTATAAGAAACCTCGACGGGGAGAGCGTTTTTTTCATTTCCGTGGATACAGGCGGAGCCTCACCACATATTTCACTGGCAAGTATCTGTGCAGCCAGCGGAGTGGAGGTCAAACCCCTGGATCCATGACCTGTGGTAACGAACAAACCCGGCGTGTAATTTCCCCGTTCGGCGATAAGCTGTTTCGCGTTTTTACGCAGGCCGGCATAAGTATGCAAGAACGCATCGTACTGTGGCACAGCGCCCACGATAGGTAAATAATCTGGGGTGGCATAGCGGTAGGCTACTCTGCCAGCCAGAGACTTGGGGTCGATACTATCTATCGTCTCCTTCCACTTTGGCACCGCAAGCGCCAGTGCATCCAGGTTTCTCTGATGGTCTGCAATACGAACTTCGGAATTATCGTCTTTTAGATCGAAGGTGGCGCCGATGCAGTGACTGCCCCGACGTGCTGGTGCAAAATAGCCGGTGTGACAAAGGCCAGTAGAAAGCGCTCCAAAAACGTTATTGGTGGGTAGCTCTGTGGTTTGCCCTCGAATAAATTGTCCGGGTAACCAGGAAAGTTCAGGGTGTGCTTGTGCAGATATGCCCGTGGCGATCACGGCGCAATCCGCAGTTGCCAAAACATTTTTGCCTATGGATGCACGCCAGCCTTCAGAGCATTGCTGTAAGTCTGCCGGGCCAGTGCGTTCGATAAGCGTAATCTTCGGATGGTTGAGTAGCGCTTTGCAAACGGAAGCGGGGCGCATCCAGCCGCTTTTGGGGAACCAATAGCCCCCCGATGGCTGATCGAGCCCGGTGCGAACCGCTGCCGCAGTGCGGTCGAGAACTTCAGCGAGCTCAGGTGCCAGTTTCAGAGCTTCTCGCAGCGCCAACATTTCGTCGGTAGCCTCCTTCTGGTGAAAGCTTCCACAGAGGCTTCCGTCTTCGTCTTCGAGCAATTGACTGGTACTGAGCAGGTTTTTATAAAAATGATGAGAGAAGCAAAAACTCTGCAAGGCAAAGTCGGTTAGTGAAGAATGTCGGGACGACAATCGCGTATAGAGAATTCCCTGATTGTTCCCGGAGCCGGCACTTGCCACCTGACCTGCTTCAATGAGAGTTACGTCGATATTGCGTTGTGCCAATGCGTTTGCGGTGGTGCACCCGGCTAGACCAGCACCGAGGATAATCACCGAATTTGGTATCTGACCGGGTTGCGTCTTCAAATCCCAGGGCGTGTGAGTGATGTCTAAATGGGGTAAGGGTTGCTCGACGACACCTTGCAGGCACTCGCGTTTGGGGCCGAATCCCGTAGCCTTTGTGACAGTAAAACCTGCCGTGCTAAGGCCTCGCCTAACGTCTCCAGCTGCACTAAAAGTGGAGAAAGTAGCGCTGGGACGGCTGGCGGCAGCCATCGCGCTGTAGAGGCGCTGGGTCCACATACTTTCGTTACGCGCCGGGCAGAAGCCATCCAGATACCAGGCGTCGGCGGGTTTGTGTTCGCCGCTGCTTAAACTGACTAAAGCATCTTCGACATTCTCCCACCATAAATCGAGAATGACTTTGCCTTCTTCCAATATCAATCGATGTTGGCCGCGAATAGGCTCCGGATAACGTTCTTCCAATTGTGCCGCGAGGTTTGCCAAGCTGGGCCAATAGCTCAGTGCCCGGGATAAGTCGGCTTTGTTCAGTGGATACTTCTCTACAGAGATGTAATGCAGTATTGGGCGATCGGCGCTCTGGCGCCTCCACAAATCCCAGGTTACTAGAAAGTTGAGCGCAGTTCCGAAACCTGTTTCGATGATGCAGAACAGCGGCCGGTCATGGCGTTTCCAACGTTCGGGTAAACCATTGCCTCTCAAAAATACGTGCTCGCTCTCTGCCAGTCCTCCGGCAGGCGAGAAATAAACGTCGTCATAGTGTTTTGAGCGGGGTCCCGAATCTTCCGGCCATTCCAGTTCAGCGCTCTGGATCGGTTCCCAAAGTGTGTTGTCGCGATTCATCCAGTTTGACGTTTTAGATTCAACTCTTCCGGCAGCCAGGCGGGAATATATTGAGAGCCCTCTGCCAGCAAATCGTCTACTGCAAACACGTGAAGTTCGGGCTTTCCAAACTTGGGCAAGAATAGAGTGACAAGATAATCAGTTGCATCGATATCCTGCGGTAGCCGAATCTCCCATGTGTTGCCCCTTACGCGCAAGCTGGTATCACCGGGTTGAATGCGAATTCTCGCTACATACTGGTTTTTGCCCACTGGCTTTAGACTGCGGTTTTCACTGGCAATCAATGAGCCGAAAAACCGGGTTTTTATTCCACAAATTGGCGCAATATCTCTGCGGCTCTCGGGAACCCGCTCGTCCGACAGACGCTGTGACATCCTTGCCAAGGCGGCGATGCCCTCGGCGCCACTGAGGCGAACCTTGTCAGCGCTGAAAGGAGTTTGAGCCAGAGTTGCGGCATCCACGGTGGTGGCTCTGCGCTTTTCCAACTCTTCTTCGGTCGGCATGGTATTCAAAGATTCTTCAAGATCTGCGTAATATCGGGTCAGCAAAGTGAGTAGTCGAGCGACATCGTTGGCTTCGTCTTCAATGGAATATGCCGGCGGGGGATTGCGTCGCGCTTCATTTTCGGATACTTCAGCTTCGTACTCTGTGGCGGCGGCCTTGTAAGCGGCTATGCGCTTTTGAATCAAGCTGACTTCTCGTTCGGTGATACTGATTAAACGCTGGCGAACTCGCAATGTTTCAGCCGCAATGCTCTTTACCGTTGGATTGGTACTATTGGCCGCTCTTGCACCAGCGGGAACCAATAGTGCTAGCGTTTTCTCGTACTGATTAAGTTCCTCGGTGAGGAGGTCTCGAACCTCTGAGATTGAACGCAGTTCCCGCTCGAGCGCCTCGGATTGCGCAAAGGACATGGGCGCAAAAAGCAGCGCCGCGAAAAAAACTGCACTTCTGACTGCACTCCCCAAATCATTGGTATCCACTATTTCAAGCATCGTTCTAATATCAGTTCCCTCTACACCTTTGGCCGAAGCCTTTGTCTATTACGCCGGAATCATACCAGATCAGGGCTCCAGCGGCACAATCTGAAGGCATTGAAGTCTCTTGGACTGGAGTTTGGTGTATCAAGGTATTAGACTTGCGCCTCTTTGTGACGTGAGGTGTCTTATGGCTGTCGACAATAAACAATCGATACCCCAGGAACAGTTTTTGAACATAGCTGGGAATTTGCTGCACAGGGCATTTTTAGACAGCACTCGAACAAAGGCCAAGAATACGTTCAAGGCGTTGGCGGCTGGCAAGACTGTCCCTCTTACAAACGTGGAAATGGAAGACAAATCTACAGTCCGTTTTGACATCGCTCTGGACCACAGTGAATATTTGGGCTCAATTAACTTTGGTGCGTTTCGGTCCAGCGTCACAGTTTTGATAGCGAGCCTGGGCGAAAACCTGGGAAAGGAAGAGCAGATCAAGGTGTTTACCGAGCAGGATAATCCCAACGCGATGATTTTCGGAGTTACCGCTGTTACGCAAGAATCCGATGAACCTAACATAATGGTGTTGGGAGCCAATATGTCCGCGGACAATCCGTCTGTCTTGTTGAGGCTTCTGTACATCAACCACGAGCAGTTTGCTGCTGCACAGGAAACTGCTTGAGGTTTTGGGGTAGTTCTTTGCGACTTTACTAAGCGCTTACCTCAACCTGCGGAATAGAGGGCCTTGGTATGCTGAGTTTTTCTGTGGGAGCCATAACCTCGGCGGTGCCGGTGGCAACCGTTTTCCCATGTTGATTTACGGCTTTGCAATCCAAAGTGACAAATTTTTTGTCCTCGCGCTTTTCGGTCACCTCAAGTTGTACGGTAATGGTATCGCCAATCTTTACCGGCAAACGGAAACGCAGGCTCTGACCCAGATAAATAGTGCCCGGGCCTGGTAATTCCAGCGCCAACGCGGCGGAGACAAATGCACCGGTTAGCATCCCGTGGGCGATGCGTTCTTTGAAGGGGCTGTTGGCTGCGAAGTCGGCGTCAAGATGCACGGGGTTTACATCGCCAGAGACAGCGGCGAACAATTGGATATCTTTTTCGCTGACGCCCTTTGTGTAGCTTGCAGTCTGGCCAATGGTGATTTCGTCGTAAGTGTAATTGCTTAAATGTGACACGCGTTGCTCCTGATGATAGGGCCAGCGAAGGCAGCTAGCCGGTTAGTTTTTCCGGGTACTAAAGAATGGCGTATTTTGCGTGTGAACCAAGCTGCTGTCACGGACAATATGTCGTGTGTAGCGCTATCAACATCGAAGCAACGAGGAAGTAAATGGCTGAGACAGTCATAACAAGCCCCAGCCCTCCGGCGCAGCCCAGAAGCGTTGGCGACATCAGCTTTCCTCCAGAGCTACCTATTGTTGAGCAAATGGAGGCGATTGCCGAGGCTATTGCTCACAACCAGGTGGTTATTATCGCGGGCGAGACAGGTTCCGGAAAAACTACGCAGCTGCCGAAGATCTGCCTCCAGATGGGTCGTGGGTTGGTGCAGCAAATAGGGCATACCCAGCCACGCCGATTAGCGGCCCGCACTGTTGCGGAACGTATTGCCAGCGAGTTGAAAACATCTCTGGGCGATTTGGTGGGCTATCAGGTTCGCTTCACAGACCAGGTTTCAGATCGTACCGCGGTTAAGTTGATGACCGACGGGATCTTGCTGGCGGAGATTCAGCGCGACAGATTGCTGCGTAATTACGACACACTGATAATAGATGAAGCACATGAGCGTAGCCTGAACATCGATTTCCTGTTGGGCTACCTGAAACAACTGTTACCCAAGCGTCCAGACCTCAAGCTGATTATCACCAGTGCGACGATAGATGTGGAGAGTTTTTCCAAGCACTTCGGCGACGCTCCCATCATCGAGGTCTCTGGGCGAACTTATCCGGTTGAAACGATTTACCTGGATCCCGCCGAAGAGGGCGAACTTGGGCAGCGCCAGCAAATAGCAGAACTGGTAGACGATATCGATTTGGGCCAATACGGCAGTCGCGGTGACATTTTGGTTTTTTTACCGGGTGAGCGCGATATCCGAGAGCTGGCCAAATTGCTTAGGAGACGCAGTGATCTCGATGTCTTGCCGCTCTACGCCAGACTGAGCAATGCCGAACAAAACCGGGTTTTTGATCTATCCAAGCGCCGGGGCACCCGCGTAGTTCTGGCCACCAATGTCGCTGAAACCTCTCTGACCGTGCCGGGTATCCGCTATGTTATTGATCCTGGCGAGGCACGAATTAGCCGCTATAGTTTTCGTACTAAGATACAGCGTCTGCCGATTGAAGCCATTTCACAGGCCAGCGCTAATCAGCGTCAGGGCCGCTGTGGCCGGGTTGAAGCCGGCGTTTGTCTGCGCCTGTATAGCGAGGAGGACTTTGCCTCTCGTAGTGAATTCACCGACCCTGAAATAAAGCGAACCAATCTGGCGGCAGTCATATTGCAGATGTTGCGTCTCCAGCTTGGTAACGTGGATAAGTTCCCGTTTATCAATCCACCCGATCCTCGAATGGTTCGCGATGGTTACAAACTGCTGGAGGAGTTGGGCGCAGTTACGGCCGCAGGCAAGCTCACCCAACTTGGGAGAAACATGTCGAAGCTGCCAGTGGATCCAAAGCTGGCTAGAATGGTTTTGGGGGCATCCGAAAAGGGCTGTCTCGAAGAAGTGTTGGTTATTGCCAGCGCGCTAACGGTCCAGGACCCCAAAGACCGGCCCGCGGATAAGCAGCAACAATCTGACCAGGCTCACGCACGATTTTCACACGAGCGTTCTGACTTTATGGCCTGGCTTAATTTGTGGCGGTATTACGAACAACAGCGCCAGGAACTGAGTCAGAATCAGCTGAGAAAATTGTGCCAGCGCGAGTTTTTATCTTTTATGCGAATGCGAGAGTGGCGCGATATTCACTCGCAGCTGACTGTGGCCTGCCGCGGCATTAAGTTAAAACCCAAGCCCAATCTTGCAGCAGAAGAAGATTATCAGTCGATTCATACTGCCTTACTGGGGGGCTTGCTGAGCAACCTCGCGCAGTTTCTTGAAAACCACGAGTATATGGGGTGTCGCAACCGGAAGATGCAGATATTCCCTGGGTCATCCCAATTCAAGCGCAAGCCTAAATGGCTAGTGGCGGGCGAAATTGTTGAAACCTCTAAGGTGTATGCGCGACAGGTGGCGGCGATCGATCCGGAATGGGTGCTCAGCTTAAACCCGGAACTATTGAAACATCACTATTACGAGCCAAGGTGGCAAAGCGGCAGCGGTCGGGTCATGGCCTATGAGCGCATCACCCTTTATGGGCTGACCGTGGCCGACAAACGGCCTGTTCACTATGGTCCCATAAACCCGGTAGAAGCTCGCGAGATCTTGATTCGCCAGGGTTTGATTGCCGGAAGCTATCATGCCCACCCCGACTTTCTAAAGCGTAACCTGCGTCTTGTCAGGGAGCTGGAAGACCTGGAGTCTCGCACTCGGCGACGAGATATTGTGGCCGACGAACAGGTGCTTTTTGACTTCTATGATCAACGCCTGCCGGAGGATGCCTATACAGCCGGGCGATTGGGGTCTTGGCTAAAGAAGAACGAAGGAGCCAATCAGTCCTTGCGAGTGACTAAAGAGCAGCTCATCGCCAGCGATCCCGGGGGACAGGTAGGGGAGCAGTTCCCCAATACTCTGGTCTGGGAGGACATGACCTTCAAACTGAGCTACCAGTTTAATCCAGGTGCGGTCGCCGATGGCGTATCCGCTACTATTCCTGTCGCCTTGATGAACCGGGTTCCACGCTATCGCTTCGACTGGCTCGTTCCTGGGCTGTTGCGAGAGAAATGTGTTCAGTTGGTTAAGGGTTTACCGAAATCTCAGCGGAAAAACCTGGTTCCCGCTCCGGATTTTGTGGATCGCGCTCTATCGGCGCTGGAACCCGATAATTCTGATTTGCTGGAAGCTTTATCGCGGCAGATGTCCAACTTGGGAGGCATCAAGCTGTCTCGTGCTGATTGGAACATTGCTAGTTTGGATGACTACTATCGCATGAACTTCCGCGTGGTCGATCCTCAGGGTAAGCTTTTAGAGCAGGGTAGAGATCTCGGCGCTCTGGTGGACAGATTCAAAGGTGATACCTTGCAAAGTGTCAGTGCAAAAGGAGAACAAACTCCTGTTCGCATCGACCTAAAGAAGTGGGACTTTGGTGTACTGCCCCAGGAATTTCGTATCCGCCAGGCAGATGTCGATATTGTGGTATTCCCAGCCCTTGTCGACAAAGGTGAAAGCGTCGATATTGAGCTGCGAGATTATCCTTCACAGGCGGGTTTGGAAAATCGTAACGGCGTGCTTCGCTTGCTGCGCCTAGATAATGCTCAACAGGTAAAGTACCTGCGAAAACAACTGTTGCGCGGCAATAAATTTCAGCTAGCTCTGGCCGGTGCCGCTATCAACCGCGAAGAGTTGGTGGAGGATCTTATTGATGCGGCCTACGTGCAGGCGATGGACCTCAATGATCAATGCCCGGGTAGTCAGGAAGCCTTTGCAGCAGCACAATTGTCAGGCAAAGCGCAGGTAATAGAGCGGGCCAATGAACTCGAAGCCATGCTGTTAAACGCTCTGGCGATAAAATCCGGTGTAATGCGCAGCCGGGGCGGAGTTGATATCGGCACCCGCGGAGACACTTGTCGTGATATTGACCAACAATTGCAGTTTCTTTTTACGCCAGGGTTTCTGCGAGATACTCCGTCTCAATGGTTAGCCTGTTATCCACGCTATCTGAAGGCGCTGGCTCAGAGACTGGAGCGCCTGTCTGGGCAGTATGCGAAAGATCAAAAGCATATGGCGATGCTCGCTCAACTTGAGACCTCATTCGTGCCTCTTTTGAAAGAGCGGCCCGCTTTGTTGCGCGAATGCGCAGCTGCCATGGCCTACCGATGGATGCTTGAAGAACTCAGAGTTTCGTTATTTGCGCAGGCACTGGGAACTCGTGTGGCCGTCTCGCAAAAGCGCTTGGAGGAGCAGTGGTCTTCGGTGCAGTTATGGATCAGAGAAAACCCGCACTAAATATGAAAAATACTGGGTTGCCTAACTTTGTGAAAAAGTACCATTGCACCTAAAACAAGATGAAACTTAGTCGCAGATACTGTGTCATAGATTGCACGACAGCTGTCAACTAAGGCACTTCGGTAATCATTATTTTACTGTAACTACTATAGGGAAACTATTATGGCTCATTTAAAGAAACCTCTTGCTCTTGCTCTGGGCACTGCATTTTTGGCATCGGCTATCGCTCCAATGGCTTCCGCGGAAGTTAACCCCTTCTCAGCTCAAACGCTCAGTGGTGGTTACGATCTAGTCAGCTTCGGCAAGACTGAAGAAGGCAAGTGCGGCGAAGGCAAGTGTGGCGAAGGCAAAGCTAAAGCTGAAGGCGAAGGCAAGTGCGGCGAAGGAAAAGCCAAAGAAGAAGGCAAGTGCGGTGAAGGCAAATGCGGTGAAGGCAAAGCCAAAGCTGAAGGCGAAGGCAAGTGCGGTGAAGGCAAAGCTAAAGCTGATGGCGAAGGTAAAGCTGAAGGCGAAGGCAAGTGCGGCGAAGGTAAGTGCGGCGGCTAATGAACGCCCCCGTTCGAGAACTTCAAGGAGCGGGACTTGGACTGCGGCGGGCCCTTTTGGGTCCGCTGCTTTCTATGCAGCATGATTCTGTCGATTTTATGGAAGTGGCCCCCGAAAACTGGATAGGTGTCGGCGGTCGTTTTGGAAAACAGTTCCGCGAGTTGGCGGAGCGATACACCATCGGTTTTCACGGTTTGTCATTAGACATTGGCGGCCCTGATCCCATCGATGTAGAACTGGTTCAGTCAGTTCGGGAATTAATGGATGAAATAGAGGCTCCGATTTATAGCGAGCACCTCACCTACTGCGCAGCGCAGGGGCATCTCTACGATTTACTCCCCATTCCGTTTACTGAAGAGGCTGTTCACTACGTCGCCTCTCGGGTGAAACAGGTTCAGGACATTATTGGCCAGCCACTCGTGTTGGAAAATGCCTCTTATTACGCACAAGCTCACACCGATTTAACCGAGAGTGAGTTTGTAACTGCCGTATTGGAAGAGGCGAATTGTGAGTTACTGCTCGATGTGAACAATATCTACGTCAATAGCATTAACCACCGCTACAACGCTTTAAAGTATCTGGATTCACTTCCGCTTGACCGCGTGCGTTACATTCACGTTGCCGGTCATTTTAATGAAGCGGAAGATTTGAAAGTCGACACTCACGGCGACGATGTGATCGAGGATGTATGGGAGCTTTTGGCCGCAGCCTATGAACGTATAGGCTCGGTGCCTACACTGCTGGAGCGGGATTTCAATCTACCTCCCATCTCTGATTTACTCGAAGAAGTTGGCCGAATCCGAACCTTGCAGGAAGTGCACTCGCAACCCGCGGCCGGAGCACTGGCTTAGATTATGGGCCAGCAATCACTGAGAGACAGCCAGTTGGAGATGGCGCGATTTTTGCGAAACCCTGACACTGAGCCCGCCCCTGAAGGCATTGAGCCTCGACGTCTAAAAATCTATCAAGATCTGGTTTACAACAATATCGAAGGATTTATCTGCGGCGGTTTCCCCGTTTTGCGCACTCTGTATACGGATGATACATGGCATGAGTTGGTTCGCCATTTTATCGAGGGGCACCGCTGTCACACTCCTTACTTTTTGGAGATCAGCCAGGAATTTGTGAATTACCTGATGAATGATTATGAGCGCAGAGACTGTGATCCCCCATTTATGGCAGAGCTTGCGCATTACGAGTGGGTAGAACTGGCTTTGGACGTGTCTCAGGACGAGATCGATTCTGCTGCGGTGGACGTCGACGTTGATCCGCTTGAGGCTGTGCCGGTTCTGTCTCCAGTGGCGTGGGTGCTGAGCTATCGCTATCCTGTGCATAAAATCGGTGCGGCTTATCAGCCCAATGAACCGACAGATCCGACATTTCTGGCGGTCTACCGCGATCGCAGTGACAGCGTTAAATTCATGGAGCTCAATGCGGCTGCGGCCCGTTTGTTGGAACTGGTGAGGGAAAACACCGACTCGACAGGCACGCAATTACTGGTTGAACTGGCCGGAGAGCTTACAATGCCTGAGGAAGCTGTTTTAGGCTTCGGAGGCGATCAACTCAAGCAATTTCACGAGCTTTCTATCATCTGTGGCTGTAAAAGACGCTGAAATAATAGTTTTCTTATCTGTCCTACAGATATTGTCAGTGATTCGACCACCGAGTAAAATTGTTACACATTGTGAGAACGGAAAACCACCTGGTCCAATTTACTCTTATGAACTTGCCCCGCCTGATAGTCCTGCTGATATTTTTGTCTGCCCCCGCCTTGAGCATAGGTGAGGAAGATAAAAATGTAGATCCATTTGAGTCATTTAATCGGCCGATGTTCGCCTTCAATGACGGAGTAGACAAATATTTTTTGCGGCCTATAGCCGCTGGTTATGACTTTGTGATGCCGGACTTTGCGCAAACGGGCGTGGGTAATTTTTTCGCCAACCTTCTGGACGCCAACGCCGCTGTGAATTCGGTCCTGCAAGGGAAATTCGGCGGGGCGGCAAGAGGAACTGGGCGATTCCTGGTCAACTCCACTTTTGGAATACTGGGTTTGGTTGACGTCGCTACGCCCATGGGAATCGACAAGTACACAACCGATTTCGGTCATACGCTTGCCATCTGGGGCGTGCCATCCGGGCCCTATATTATGGTTCCCTTAATGGGGCCGCGCACGCTTCGCAGCGGCGCTGGATCAGCTGTAGATGCCTTTGCTTCTTTGACCCAAGCAATCGATCATGTTCCTACGTTGAATACTGTGAGGGCGGTCGACCTGGTCGATGTGCGCGCTGGGTTACTGCGTGTTGATGATCTGATAAGTGGCGATCGTTATATTTTTCTGCGTGATGCCTACCTTCAACAGCGCAATCAATTGACCGGGGATGGTACCGTTGATGACAGTTTCTCTGACTTCGAGGAAGCCGATTGGGATGAGGACTTCTAAGCTTATTACCCTGTCGAGAGAATTGTGAGTAAAACTGTGAAATCCTTCCCAATCCACCGCTAAATCAGTTGCCTGCTCTCCGCGATAGGCGTAATGTCACGCCGAACAAAGCCCCAAGAGTTCCACCCATGGCCGCGAAAGGAAACGTGCTTGTAATTGATGACAACGGTCCTAGAGCCGAGTCATTATCAAAGCTTGTTTCAGAGTCTGGTTATCAGGTGAATGTCGTCACCGACGTTGCTAATTCCGATTTTTCTTTGAGCACCAACAGCGATTTGGACGTAATTCTGTGTGAGCTGGAGCTCAAAGGCGTGCCCTGGGGAGACGCCCGTCGCACACTCAGTGAGATGAATATTGAAGTGCCGGCCATTATGTTCAGCGACACCGCCGAATTGGATAATATGATGACGGCGTTACGCCTGGGCGCTAGTGATTTCTTTGTCCGTCCTGTAGAGGATGTAGACGCGCTCAATAAATCTATTGATCGTTGTATTCGCCAGCGACGAATGCGACGAGAGTTACAAGAATCCAGAAAACGCCTTGAGGTGGCAAACACAGAGTTACGCGGTACCATCAAAATGCTGGAGCAAGATCAGCAGGCAGGCCGCCAAGTACAACTTAGAATGTTACCAGTGACTCCCTTGGTGCTGGACAATTTCGTCTTTAGCCACACTGTCATCCCTTCGCTATACCTCAGTGGCGACTTCACAGATTATTTTACCGTTGGCGAAGATAACGTGACCTTTTTCATGGCTGACGTGTCAGGCCATGGCAGCTCATCGGCCTTTGCGACCGTACTGCTGAAAAACCTGTTCGCCAGAAAACGGTCGGATTACATGCGCCAGAACGATGACTCGGTACTCAGTCCTGTAGCAATGCTTCAGCTGGCCAACCGCGAGCTGCTGGACACCAGCGTGGGTAAATTCGCCACCATGATAGTCGGCTGTATTGATATGACGGAGAATACCTTGATCTACAGTGTGGCGGGCCACTTGCCGCTTCCTGTACTTGTGTCGGCTGAGGGCGCGCGCTATCTGGATGGAGAGGGCTTTGCTGTAGGCATCATGGCCGAGGGGGATTTTGAAGAGCATACTGTTGATCTACCCGAAGAGTTTATGCTGGCCCTATTTTCTGATGGTATACTGGAAATCTTACCTCCTAAGAACCTGATTGACAAAGAAACGTATTTCTTGGATGTGTTTGAACAAACTGCCGATTCGCCGGATGAACTTGTTACTCGGCTGGGTTTGGACCATGTTGAAACGGCCCCAGATGATATAGCAGCATTGTTTATCAGCAAGCGTGGCTGAAATGCAGGATGGAAAAATTTTGGCGGCAAATCAGGACGGAGCTTATGTGATCCGTCTTTTGGGTGATGTGCGCCTGACTTTATGCAGCACTATCGACGATTACTTTGATCGCATGTATCAAGATCCGACCTTTGCCAGCGTCTGTGTGGATGTGTGCGAGGCCGATGGAATTGACAGTACCACGTTAGGCCTCTTGGCCAAGCTGGCGCTGACAGTTAAAGAAAATTTTGGCTTTATTCCGATCATCTACTCCAGTGATACTGGCATTAACCGGCTACTTCAAAGCATGGGTTTTCAGCGTTTGTTCGATCTGCGCGAAGAGACCTGCGGGGTGGATGACGGTATCGATGAGGTGCCAATGGTGAGCGGTACAGAGCGGGCTGTTAAAGAGAAAATTGTCGACGCCCACAAGGTTTTGATGAATTTAAACGACGAAAATCGAATCAAATTTCAGGACCTGATGACCGTACTGGAACGCGGTTAAAAGACGCTAATGTTGTCAGCCGGCCGGTTTGGCAGCCAACTTCGTTTTGATGTAATCTTCGTGCGGAACATAAGTCAGATCTGCTACCTGCCTTATCAGAGCCTCTTCGTACTTATCCAGATCGCCATCGGCGTAGGCCACTGTCCACATTGCCCCGATGACACGGAGCTTTTCCTCGGGTGAGTAATGATCATTGATTTCGCGGGTGAATTCATAGAGCGATGTAGCTTCGTCCACTCGCTGTGTTGCCAGCTCGAAAAGGCCCTTGACCTGTGAGTGTTGGACATGAAGTACCGTACACAACATTTCTTCCAGCGCTGCTTCTTCTGCGCCATCTTGAGTGAAATCCGCCCGGGCTGTTTCTATCAGAAGCGCGGCGGCTGCAAGCCGCATTCTCTGTTCTGTGGAGTCTTCGCTTTCTTTCGCGGGAACTTCAAATAGTGCTTTTAGCGCTTTAATCATCGGGTACTTATCAGCTTTTCCAGTTTAATTTGGTCCACCACAAAATTGCGAATACCTTCAGCCAGTTTTTCCGTGGCCATGGCATCCTCATTCAATTGGTAGCGAAACTCGGATTCTGTGGGTGAAGATTTTTCGTCTTGAGACTGCGCATTATTTGCTGATAATTGGCAGGGAAGATCGCCGTTGTCCGCGGATAGTTTCTCGAGCAGTCCAGGACTGATCGTCAGGCGATCGCAGCCGGCCAGTGCTTCTATCTCTCCGACATTGCGGAAACTGGCACCCATTACTACGGTTTGGTAGCCGTTTTTCTTGTAGTAATTATAAATTCTACTGACCGATTGCACCCCGGGGTCATCTTGGGGGGTCTCAAGTTTCAGTTCCGTGTTGGCTTTATACCAATCCAATATACGACCGACGAAAGGGGAGATTAAAAATACCCCGGCATCGGCGCAAGCTGCCGCCTGACAAAACCCGAACAGTAAAGTGAGGTTGCAATTTATGCTTTGTTTTTCCAGTTGTTCAGCGGCCCGTATGCCTTCCCATGTAGAGGCGGTTTTGATCAGAATTCGATTTTTATCGATGCCAGCAGCACCATACATCTCAATGATTTTTTTAGCCCGCTCGATAGTAGCGTGAGTATCAAAAGACAATCTTGCATCGACTTCAGTAGAGATACGACCTGGAATAACATCCAGTATCTCTCGGCCGACATCAACGGCGAATCGATCGCAGCAATTGGCCAGCTGATCTCGATCTGAGCCACCCTGATCTGCTGCCCAGGATTTTGCCTGATCTAGCAAAGAAGCATAGTGGGGTAGTGCTGCTGCTTTTAACAATAGCGATGGATTTGTTGTGGCGTCCAGTGGCGCAAAGCGCTTTATTTCTTCAATGTCGCCGGTGTCCGCAACGACATCAGTCATGGTTTTTAGTTGGTCGAGTTTGCTGTTGCCCATGGTTCCGTGTTCCTTATGATTATGCCGCCGAGCTTGAGTGTTGGGAATATGTGTCGCTTACAAGTTTATAAGCTTGCGCTAGAACTTCAATTCCTGCGTCCTTTTTGTAAGCGTTTTCACTAAGGTGGCGTCGAAATTTTTTCGCCCCGGGCACACCTTGAAACAAGCCCAGAACATGGCGGGTGACATGGTTCAATTTGCCACCATTGCTCAGTTGTTTCTCTACATATGGCAGCAGAGCAGCCATAACATCATCCCGGCTAATCGTGGCTTTGTCTATCCCGTAAATAGTCGAGTCTACTGCTGCCAGCATCCACGGGTTTTGGTAGGCCTCGCGACCGATCATTACCCCATCGACATGCTCTAAATGCGCCTGGCTCTGAGCAAGACTATCTATGCCGCCATTAATCACAATCGTAAGCTCTGGAAAGTCTTTCTTTAGTTGGTACACCCAGGGATAGTTGAGAGGCGGGACTTCCCGATTCTCTTTCGGCGATAAGCCCTGTAGCCATGCTTTGCGCGCGTGCACAATAAAAGTATCGCATCCGGCCTCGGCAATGGGTGCCATGAAGCCGGTCAGTTGATCGTAGGACTCCATGTCATCAATGCCAATCCGGTGTTTTACAGTCACCGGAATCTCACAGCTGTCCCGCATGGCTTTGACACACTCTGCCACCAATGCAGGATGAGCCATCAGGCAAGCGCCAAACATACCTGACTGTACCCGATCAGACGGGCAGCCGCAGTTTAAGTTAACTTCATCATAGCCCCACTGCTGAGCCCAGTTGGCGCACTGGGCAAGATCTTGTGGATTGCTGCCACCGAGTTGCAAAGCCACGGGGTGCTCTTCGGCGTTGAAGTGCAAAAAGCGCTCCCGGTCTCCATGGATTAATGCGCCAGTGGTCACCATTTCGGTGTAGAGCATCGCCTCTTTCGTTAACAGCCGCCAAAAAAACCGGCAGTGATGATCTGACCAGTCCATCATGGGGGCCAAAGAAAGCCTGTGGGGTAGTAGAATGGGTGGTGGTGTAGTGATTAACAATGCTCCTTGGCGGGCAGCTCGGTGGAAATTTTATGACACATTATTCGTAACTCAAATCCGTCGCTTTACCGCGAAATACTCGATACACAAAAGCGGAGTAGATCATAATTGTGGGAAGTGTAATCGCTACACCATAAAAAATAAAATGCAGAGAATTGGTGGCGGCCGCTGCCTCGTATAAATCCATCTTGCCGATAATGATATCCGGATAGATGCTGTAGGCCAAACCCAGGGCGGCCATAAGACATATTAGAATCAGTGCAGCGAATACAATCCAGCTGTAGGGCGAATCTAGAAATCCAGGGCTTCGAAGTAAGTAATGTAAGCTCAGGTAGGCGACAGCGCAGGTCACTGGAATGGGTAGCAATCCAATGGCGCTGGGCAGGCTGAACCAGCGGCCGGCTATTTCAGGGCTTACTAAAGGGGTGGCTATACTCACCAGCAACAATGCAGCGCCCATGGGTAGCAGGGCAACACGCGCCCACTGCACGGCCTTATCAAACAATTCATTCTCAGTTTTTATGAGCAGCCAGGCGGCTCCCAACATGACATACAGCGCGGGCAATGTCAGTGCTATCAGAGCGGAGAAAAGAACGTTGATGGTGCTGTTGTCCAGGCCGGTAATGTAGGCGCCGAGCATCCAGCCCTGGGACATGGCGGCAGTGAGTGACCCAATGAAAAACAATCTGTTCCAAAGGTCTTTATGCTCCTCTCCAGCTTTGACTCTAAAGTCGAAGGCTACGCCGCGCAGAATGAGTCCAAACAGCATAATGGTGACCGGGATATACAGGGAGGTAAGGATCAGTCCGTGAGCCTTGGGGAAAGCAATAAGCAAGATGCCTACGCCAAGCACGATCCAGGTTTCGTTCGCATCCCAGAAAGGCCCGATCGACGCGATCATGATGTCTTTTTCATCGTCCGTGGCCCGTGGCAGCAAGATGCCCACGCCCAAATCGAAGCCGTCGAGGATGACATACATTAGCAGCGACAGTCCCATCGCAAAAACGAAGAATACCGGAAGAAACTGTTCCATCAGTTTGCCCCCAGTTTAGATGCGGTGGGGCGATAGTTATTCAGCAGGCTCAAGGACTGTGCGGGCTTGGAGGCGAGGTGTCTCAACGTATAGATGTATGACACCAGTAAAAACCCGTACAGAAATACGTATCCGAACAAGGTTCCGGTCAGGGTTGCACTCGAGTGGTCGGCAACAACGTCAGCGGATTTTAGTAGCCCATAGACGACCCAGGGCTGCCGTCCAATTTCAGTGACGTACCATCCTGCCAAGGTCGCGATCCAACCGGAGAACGCCATGGCAGATAGCACCAGCAGCAATTTGGGACCAATCTCTTTGTCGCGTATAAACTGCGCTGCCGTCCACCAGGAGACTAACAGCATTAGCATGCCCATCCCCAGCATCACCCGAAAAGACCAGAACACAATAGCCACCGGCGGATGTTCATTTTCAAATTCGTTGAGCCCTCGTATTTCCCCGTCGGTGCTGTGGGTGAGTATGACGCTGGCGGCATAGGGTATTTTAATGGCGAAGTGGGTTTTTTTCTCTTCCTCGTCTGGAAACCCTATTAAAGTGAAAGCCGCTCCGCGCTCGGTTTCCCAGACCGCTTCCATGGCGGCAATTTTTGCCGGTTGGTGTTCCAGAGTATTCAATCCATGCAGGTCGCCTATGGCGATTTGCAGT
>JBLGAR010000015.1:0-50378 GCA_047612385.1 Cryomorphaceae bacterium
CACCGCAGGGCTCCAGAAAAACAAAAGCTGAATTGTTTCCCAGTAAAACGCTCATTCCCTATAAAGACTCCGTCGATTGGGATGCTGAATTTCCTGAGGCGCAGATCGCTGTTGCTGCGCTGTCAGAGAGCATAGAAAGTATCTTCGAAAGTGCTGCCAGAGGAGGTGCTATAGAAATCTCGAAGCTCAAAAAAGCTGTTGATCCGATGATTCGTAGTATTAGTCGCAACCCGGATGGCTGCATCTGGCTGGCTCGTCTGAAACAGGAAGATCATTACACCTACCAGCATTCCCTGGGAGCTTCAATATGGGCCGTATCCTTGGGGCGCCAATTGGGATTACCGAAATCTGATTTACGATCTCTCGCCTTGGGTGCTTTGCTTTTGGACGTCGGTAAGCTTCAGTTGGACAAGGGTTTATTAAAGCTCGAGAGGCAACTTACTCCAGAAGAATTTGAAGTAGTGAAAGGACATGTTGAGCTCGGTGTCGAAGCGATAAAAGAAAATGGCATACTTAACAAGGATGTAGTTGATATGGTCGCCAGCCATCATGAACGTCATGATGGCTCAGGCTATCCTCGGGGAATCAAAGGGGATTCCATTCCGGTTTTTGCCCGTATTGCCGCTATTGTAGATTGCTATGACGCGATAACCAGTAACCGCAGTTATGCTAGAGGCATCCCCCCTGCTCAGGCTATCAAAAAAATATACGAATGGAGAGATATAGACTTCCAGGCCGAGCTGGTTGAAGAGTTTATCCAGGCTATCGGCATTTACCCGGCCGGTTCTTTAGTAGAGCTATCCTCTGGTGAGATTGCTGTAGTGGCGGCGGAGTATCCTACTAGGCGTCTGAGACCCAGGGTGATGGTTTTACTTGATGCAGATCACAAGCCTTTGGAAAACATTAAGATGGTTGATTTATTCTTAGTCAAACTGACTGATAACGGTCAGCCTTTAGAGATCGTCAATAGTCTCGAGCCCAATGCCTATGGAATCGACATGTCGGCAATCCAGCTCTGATCCGGTGGCTATCACTGTGACATTACCGCAGATAATGCGTGCTCCATTTCTCGAAGCGCTTGAGCGCTACGTGGCCAAGGGAAGCGAAAACGGGTCCTTGATAGGCCTATTATTGGTCGATATCGGGAAGATGACTCAGATCAATCATCGTTTTGGCTATGAAGAGGCTGATTTATAGCACTCGCAGTCAACAAAGTTTCGCTGATTCTTGGGCAAGGTCGCACGATTAGAGACGAAACCGTCCCTATCAAAATAAGCGTTGGTACGGCGGTGGGAAATCCGGGGGAGGCTGATGCTCTTTCGATGTTGTCCATGGCTGAAACTTCTTTGGCAAACATTAGGACCGGCGGTGATCTGCAACTGGAGCAATTCGGTGATCATCGGCAGAGCGCAAAACAAAATTATCAATTGGAAAAACTATTTCGTGAAACGCTACACGACAATAATTTCCAGTTGTATTATCAACCTAAGATAAATCTGTTAACAGGAATGGCAGATCACGTCGAAGCCGTTCTTCGATGGCAATTGCCCGGTGGCGAATTTGTTTCGCCTGAACGCGCTATTGAACTGGCCGCTACATTGGGGAGTAGTTATGCGTTGACCAAGTGGATTTTGCATACCGCCATTCGCCAACTTAAGTCCTGGCAAGCAAGTTCAGAAATGTCGATTGCAATTAATGTTCAAGCTGAATTGGTAAGCAATCCGAATTTACTGGCTCTAATAGAAGATACCATTGCGATCTGGGGTGTAGAGGAGAGCAGTATCACTCTGGAGATCACTGAATCAGCCATCATAGATGACAAGGAATTTGGGTTTCAGAATTTAATGCAGCTTAAAAATCTCGGCGTTGAATTGTCTATTGATGATTTTGGTACAGGCTATTCCTCTATGGCTTATTTTAAGCACATCCCAGCAAGTGAGCTGAAGATTGACCAGTATTTCGTTAAGTCCATGAAAAATGATCTAATAGACAGAGAGCTGGTTCGGATCATGATCGATACAGCTCATCTTTTCGATATGAGGGCGGTCGCAGAGGGTGTCGAAGATCAGGAAAGCCTTGAGCTGTTACGAGAAATGGGCTGCGACTATGTCCAGGGTTATTTTTTCACGAGGCCGTTGCCGGCCAGTGAATTTGAGAACTGGAAGAGAGATTGGCCTGGCCTATAAGTTGACGAGCCTCATCTTTAAGCATTTTTTGCAGCGATTTTAAGTGTGCATACTGCGCAAATATTTAGTTTTCTTTTTTTGCTTTTGCAAAAGCCTCTGCAAATGCGTTGTTGGCTGCAGGAGCGCTCTGCTTTTCGCGAGGAGTAGATCTTTTACCGCGGCCTCGCTGCTCGTTCCCCGTTTTTCTGCTTTCCGATTCACTTGCCTTGTCTGTTAGTCGCATCGTCAGAGCAATTCGCTTTCTAGTTTCATCCACCTCGATGACTTTCACTTTGACGATGTCGCCGGCTTTTACAACATCGCGCGGATCTTTCACAAAAGAGTTGGCCAATGCGGAAATGTGAACAAGCCCGTCCTGGTGTACACCCACATCAACGAACGCACCGAAGTTAGTAACATTTGTAATCGTCCCCTCCAAAATCATATCGGGTTTTAGATGCGAGATTTTTTCTACGCCCTCCTTAAATTCCGCGACTTTAAACTCCGGACGGGGATCCCTTCCTGGTTTGTCGAGCTCCGCAATAATGTCTTTGACAGTGGGTAGTCCAAGTAAATCCGTCGTGTACCTCTCGGGGTTTATACTGCGCAATAAAGCAGAATCTCCAATAAGACTACTGACATCGCACTCCTGATTTGCAGCAATGCTTTCCACCACACTATAAGCTTCAGGGTGTACAGCTGAGGCATCCAATGGATTATCGCCGTTCATCACTCTTAAAAAACCCGCTGCTTGCTCGAAGGTCTTATCGCCGAATCGTGCCACTTTTAGCAAAGCCCGGCGGTTTGCGAAGCTGCCCTTCTCGTCTCGAAGTGAGACGATATTGTTTGCGATGGTTTGGTTTAGTCCCGACACGCGAGCCAGTAAAGGGGTGGATGCGGTGTTAACATCAACTCCAACAGCGTTTACACAATCCTCTACGACCGAGTCGAGCTGTCGTGCCAACATCACCTGGCTCACATCGTGTTGGTATTGGCCAACACCAATTGATTTTGGATCGATCTTGACCAATTCTGCCAGGGGGTCCTGCAGCCTTCTGGCGATCGAGACGGCGCCTCGAATAGTGACGTCTAAATCCGGGAATTCCTTTGCTGCTAATTCAGATGCCGAATAAATCGATGCACCGGCTTCGTTGACAATCACTTTTTGCACACTCAGCTCTGGATTCGAACTCAGCAGATCTCCAACAAACTTATCTGTCTCTCGACTGGCAGTGCCGTTCCCGATGGCAATTAATGCCACGTTATATTTTCTGATCATGTGTAGGAGCGTCGCTTCTGCCTCCTGGGTGCGCTTCTGAGGCAGCGTTGGAAAAATTGCACCGTGATCAAGAACTTTGCCGTTGGCATCGATGACCGCGACCTTCACTCCGGTTCGCAATCCTGGATCAAGTCCGATAGTCGCTTTTGCTCCGGCCGGCGCCGCCAGTAACAGGTCTTTCAAATTGTCGGCGAAAACCCGAATGGCCTCTCGTTCAGCGATCTCGCGAAGCGCGCCGAACAGATCGGTTTGAAGATGGGTCAGAAGTTTTACCCTCCAGGTCCATCGCACCGTTTCCGCCAGCCACTTATCTGCCGGTCTTTCGAGAAATTTGATTTGCCAGAAATCGGCAATCATGGCCTCGCAAGGGTGGGCATCAGTGGGTTTTTGATCTACATCCATAATTAAATTGATGTTTAGAATGCCCTCGTTGCGCCCGCGGAACATTGCGAGCGCTCGATGAGAGGGTGTTTTCGCCAGTGGTTCTGTATGCTCGAAATAGTCCTTAAACTTCGCTCCTTCATTCTCCTTGCCTTCGACTAAACGAGCTGCCAGCAACGCGTTCTCGTGCAGGAACAAACGAAGCGCGGCCAGTAGATCAGCGTTCTCTGCGAACTTTTCCATCAATATTTGTTTCGCGCCATCCAGTGCTGCTTTGCCGTCAGTAATCGCAAGATCAGGGTTGAGATAATTTGCGGCCAGCCTTTCGGGCTCAAGACTGGGATCCTCCAGAAGTGCGAGTGCCAGCGGTTCCAGTCCTGCCTCTTTTGCAATCTGGGCTTTGGTTCGACGTTTCTGCTTATACGGGAGGTAGAGGTCTTCAAGTCGATTCTTAGTATCTGCCTCCAAAATCGATTGTTTCAGCTGCGGGCTGAGCTTGCCTTGCTCCTCCACACTTTTGAGTATGGTTTGGCGGCGGTCATCAAGTTCGCGTAGGTAGTTGAGTCTCTCCTCTATCTGGCGCATCTGAGTGTCATCCAGACCGTCGGTGACCTCTTTTCGATACCTTGAAATGAAAGGCACTGTGGCGCCTTCATCAAGCAGTTTTACGGCTGCACTAATCTGAGCTTCACGCACACCGAGTTCGTCCGCGATGAGCTGGGGTATCGGTTTTATCATATGAATAGAGGCTTATATAGAGAGTTAAATAAGAGGGCGCCAGAGCGTCAGAGGCTCATTATGCGACAGCACAACCCGCAATACGATAGCCGGAGTCAATTTGATTCGAATATCAGCATGTCAACATTTCATAGCCCCATGAGGGTCTATATTTGCAGAAACTTCACGAGCTTAACTAGGTTTGAAACTTTTTAACTGCGCTCAGCAATTGCCTGCAAGTAATCTGACCTACCAGCTCTCCATCTTCGACCACCGGTCGGCGGCGTTTGTTTTTCAACAGCATATCCTGGGCAACATCGACGATATCTTCATTGGGGTTTGCAACGACCAGATTGTCACTTGCCATATAGTCCTTGACCCTGCCGACACCGCCCTCGTTGTAAACGGCACCCAGTACTGCCCTGAGGCAGTCTAGTTCCGACAGTATTCCGACCAACTTCTGCCCCGAATCGACGACGCAGACCCCAGAGATTTTGTTGTCGATGATGACCTGCATCGCTTCCAGTAAATTATCGTCTTCCCGAACTTTAACGGGGTTGACCTGCATGTAGTCGCGAAGGTTAACTGATCGAAGCATTTCCATCTCCTTGATCTAAGCTGATAATAGTATAGACCTTATGTACTCCATTAGGGGCTGTGGAGCTAGTCCCAGGAGCAAGATACTTAAAATGAGTGAGCCCGATACTGCCCTGACCATCCAGGAGCGGGGCGCTGTGATTTGATAGTGTTGTTCTTCTGGTTTTTTCGTCATGTGGAACACGATGCGTAGATAGTAGTAAATACCAATGGCACTGCCGAGAACCAGGCTCGCTACCAATACCCAGTGGAAGCCGCTCACAGCCGCAGTTAGTATATAAAATTTGCCGATAAATCCCGCGGTGAGCGGTATACCCGCCAGAGAAAGTAAAGCCACCAACATCAAACAGGCGAGAAGCGGGTGCTGCCACATAAGGCCCCCAAGATGATGGATCTCGACATTTTCACGATCGTTTTGTTCGGCGGATATGAGTGCGAGTACGCCAAAAGCGGCCAATGTTGTCACTGTGTAGGCAATCAGATAATAAATAGCGGCCTCTGTGGCCAGCGCCCGGTTTTCAGTATTGCCGGCTACCATAAGAATAATAATGAGGTAGCCCATATGTGCAATAGAGGAGTAAGCCAGTAGCCGCTTTATATTGTCCTGCTGCAACGCCAGAAGGTTTCCAACAACCATACTGAGAATCGCCATCAAGCCAGTGATTTCGACCACGATGGTAAACTGAAAGAGATTGGACTCTAAAAACCAGCGCAGCAAGGCTACGAAGACAGCGGCCTTGGAAACGCTTGCCAGAAACCCCGTAACCGGTGATGGAGCGCCTTCATAAACATCGGGAGTCCACATGTGGAACGGCACTAGAGACAGTTTGAATCCTAGCCCAGCAAGTACCAGGGCCGCTGCAAAAAGCGGTATTGTGCTGCTTGTCTGCGCAGCGGCTAACTGAATCCCGAGTTCCGAAAAGGCAAGAGTTCCCGTCACCGCGTAAAGCAACGCAAAGCCAAACAGCATAGTGGCGGAGGCAGCTCCGGAGAGTACTAGATACTTTATGGCCGCTTCCAGTGGAAGTATTGATTTATCGGGGTAGGCGATCAGGGCATAGAGTGCAACAGAGAGCAGCTCCATCCCAAGCAGCAGCGAAACAAGGTGCGTTGAGTAGGCTAGGATACATGCCCCCATGGTACTGAGCAGCAGTAGTAAAAAATACTCCTCGGGCTCATCACCGCGCTGTTCCATATAGTCGATCGAAAAAACAGTGGTAACAAAGCCGGCGAGTGTAAACACGCCGCAAAAGAGTAGCGCCATGTGATCGCCTTTCAGCAGTGGCGTTACCATTCGCGGTGCGACATCTGCAGCCCAGAAACACGACACGCTCGCGCCAAGAAATGTCAGTAGTGTTAATGCGCTGGTAAGCTTGATGCTGCGCTGGAACGCAATTTGAAGCATGATGATCGTCGCTCCACCAGCGAGTATTAATACCGGTAGTAGGGCCTGGAAATCGGCCGCGTTCATTGTCCGGCTCCGGCGACGTTGATAGTCGATGCAATTGAGTTCTGTAGGCTTTCAATAACCGGTTGTGCCATGTCTAGAACCGGCTGTGGATAAAGCCCTAGCCAGACCAATGCCAGCATAAGAAAAGCCATCGTCGACATCTCTCTGCCAGCAAAATCTTGTAGTTTGCGATTGCGATCTGGCTCACCCTGAAAAGTAAGCTGTATCATCCATAGAGAATAGATAGCGGCGGTTACCAACCCCAATGCGGCGATCACAGTGATCCATGGGTTGACCGCGAATAGACCAGCCAGAATTAAAAACTCAGCGACGAAATTACCAAGGCCGGGAAGGCCTAAAGAGGCGATGGCAAAAAACATTGCACACGCTCCCATGCGCGGCATGTTGTGCCACAGCCCACCCATCTGATGCATGTCGCGAGTATGCAGGCGATGTTGTAAGGCTCCAGCCACCATAAACAGTGCTGCAGTGCTCACGCCGTGAGCGATCATTTGCATGACGGCACCTTGTAGCGCCAAGGTGTTCCAGGCGTAAAGCCCCAGTAGAACAAAACCCATATGACTGACGCTGCTGTAGGCGACAAGACGCTTGAAGTCACTTTGGGCAAAGGCAAGTATGGCTCCGTAGATTACCCCCGCTGCGCCAAGACCCATGGCTACTGGTGCGAATTGAATAGAGGCCTCTGGGAACAGGGGAATAGCAAATCGAAGCAGGCCGTACGCCCCGGTCTTAAGCAATATACCGGCAAGTAATACGCTGCCTGCGGTAGGCGCCTGGGTGTGCGCATCCGGTAGCCAAGTGTGGAAAGGAAACGCGGGCAATTTAACGGTGAAAGCCACAAAGAAGCCGAGCATAACGGCGAAGCCCAGCTTGCCGTTGAGGTTTACAGACATTAGGTCAAAGTAGCTGAAGCTAAAGCTTCCGTTAGCAACGTTTCCCTGCCAAGCCAGAACCATTATGGACACCAACATCAGTAGGCCCGAAGCCTGGGTAAAGATAAAAAACTTCATGGCTGCGTAGGCTTTTTTCTCATGGCCCCAGATCGCGATCAGCAGATACATGGGAATCAGCATCACCTCCCAGAAGAGGAAGAAGAGAAACATATCCAGCGCCAGAAAGACGCCGATGACCCCCGCAAGTGTCCATAGAATATTCGCCTGGAAAAAGCCGGGTTTAAAGTCTATTTCAACCCAGGACGAGGCAACGGCGACAAGTCCCAGTAAAAGGGTTAGCACCACCAGCATCAGACTTAAACCATCCATAGCAAGTTCGAAGCTAATACCAAAGCGTGGGATCCAGTCCCGCTGGCTGTGCATTAGCCATGTGCTGGCGTCGTTAGGATTGGGTACAAGGCTAAAGCTGCCCAGGGGCAATGCACTGACTTCATTGAGTAAAAACAACAACGCGATGGAAATAATGACTAATGACATTGCCCGCGGTAAATTCGGGTTGAAGCGTTCGCTAAGCCAGGCGAAAAGACCTCCTATGATTAGAATCAGCAGCAGCGTGCTCACGAAGCATTCCTCAGCATAACGACTCCGAGCAGAACAAGGCCAAACACCATGGTGGTTGCATACCAGCGAAGTTCACCGGTTTGTATCGCCGCCAAGCCCCTGTGTGACCATTGGCTCACGGTTACAATGCCGTTGTAGAGTAAATCGACGGGCTCATTGCGCCACCAACGGGACAGTGCAGTGAAAGGACGCACCAGAATTAAATGGTACAGCCCATCCATGCGCCATCCACTGCGCCAAAACTCCTGCAGCCATGTTCCGAAAGCGCCGTCGGCAAATGTTTTAATGGAGACTTGCCGTCCCAGGTATAACAAATACGCGATGCACAATCCCACCAGTGGGGTGGCGATTGAGATGTACTCCACCGTGTGGTTAATCTCCACGTCGCCAGATTCAGGGAAGACTCCCAGCAGCGGCAAGGCAATCCAACCTCCCAAAACCGATAGCACGCACAACATCACTAGTGGGATAGACATCTTCCATCCGGGCTGTCTGTCCGGCTCCGTATGTGCGGGACCAAAAAAGACTATGAATACTAGACGAAAACTGTAAATGGAGGTCAGAAGTGCGCCGAGCAATCCGCCACCCCATAGCCAAGCTCCTATGCCTGCTTGATTCCAGGCAGAGAGCAGGATGGCATCTTTGCTGAAGAATCCGGAAGTTAACGGCAGTGCTGCCAGTGCTGCCGAACCCAATACAAAACTCCAGAACACCACTGGAATGCGTGTCCGCAGCCCACCCATTTTGAAGATATTGTGTTCGTGGTGCAGACAGTGAATGACAGCGCCAGCGGCCAGGAACAGCAAGGCCTTGAAAAAAGCGTGGGTCATCAGGTGAAAGATGCCCGCACTAAACGCACCAACACCCATCGCCATGAACATATAGCCGATTTGGCTAATCGTCGAGTAGGCGAGAATGCGCTTAATATCGCTTTGCACCAGGGCGGTAAACGCCGCCAGCAGCAGGGTGGCCAATCCGACCCAAGCCACTACTTCCATCGTGGCGGGTGCCAGCAGAAATAAACCGTGAGTGCGTGCAATAAGGTAAACGCCTGCTGTCACCATTGTCGCCGCATGGATTAACGCGCTGACCGGTGTGGGGCCTGCCATGGCATCGGGTAGCCATGTGTGCAGGGGCAGTTGCGCCGATTTTCCAACCGCTCCACCGAGTAACAATGCGGTTGCCAAGGTGGGTAAAACGCCACCGACCTCCCACTGGACGGCGGCTTCAGACATTAGCGCCTGAATGTTCAGTGTTCCCAGTTCGGTGAACAGCAACAGCAGACCGAGCATCATTGCCGTATCGCCAATGCGCGTGATAACAAATGCTTTGCGCGCTGCTTTGCCGTTATTGGGGTCGCGATACCAAAAACCCACCAGTAGGTAGGAACACACGCCCACGCCTTCCCAGCCCAAATAAAGTAGCAGCAGGTTATCCGCCATCACCAAAATAAGCATCGCCGCGACAAACAGGTTCATGTAGGCGAAGTAGCGACAAAAAGACTCGTCCTCGGCCATAAACTCCAGGGAGTATAGGTGAATCAAGAAACCTACTCCGGTAATAACCGACATCATCACAATCGTGAGCCCGTCGACGTAGAATGCTATTTCCGGATTGAAGTTCCCCACGGCCATCCAGGTCCACAATGTAATTTGAATGACTTGCTCATCGGCAAGGAAATCGACCGCAACCGAGGCGACACACAGCGCCGCTAAACCAATCGATCCTGCTCCGAGAATGGCCACCAATGCTTTGGGCATTCGCCCTGTAGATATCATTAGCAGTGCTGCCGTGCATAAAGGCAGTAGCGGAATTAAGGGAAGCAGGGTCATCCGATTAACCCCGCAACCGATTTGCTTTGTCCATATCCAGTGTCTTGAAGCGACGCTGGATTTGAAGGACAAGGCCGAGACCCACTGCGACCTCCGCCGCAGCCACGCTCAGGATGATCAGGAATACGATTTGCCCATCTGCCTGGCTCCAATGGGCGCCGGCGGCGACGAACGCAAGTGCCGCGGCGTTCAACATCACTTCCAGGGACATGAGCATGAAAATGATATTTCTTCGCAGCATAAGCCCTAGCAAGCCCAGGCAAAACAATAGCGAGGCCAGGAGGAGTACATGCTCTAATGGCACATTCAGGCCGCCCATCAGTCATCCTCTCCTTCGCGAACGAGAAAGCGGCGGCCCAAATGATAGGCACCCACTAGCCCGGCGAGGAGTAGCATTGAGGCGATTTCCACCGCCAATACGTAGGGTCCAAACAGTGTCAGCCCCACGGTTTTGGGGTCAACTGCAACGCCGGATATGGAACCTGAACTGTGCGAGAGCGCGAAGAGTAACTCGACAAAAAGTAGCGTCGACATGATGCCAGGTAGTATCCAGTTGCTGGGACTCAATGATGCTCGCTCGCGCGCATCTCCCTCTGCTCCAAGGTTTAACATCATGATGACGAACACAAACAACACCATGATAGCGCCGGCGTAAATTAAAATTTCCAATGCCGCTGCAAAGGGCGCTCCCAATAGAAAGAATACAACTGCAACTGCAAGAAGCGACACTATCAGATAGATTAGCGCATGAGTTGCATTGCTGCGACTCAGGGCGAGGACTGTGGCAGACAGTGCGATGATTGAAGCAATATAAAAAAGAACTTCCATCATGGCAGCAGGCTCTTTACGTCAATGGGCTGAGCTTCGTTCTGCGCCTGGCCTTTGTCCTTCCCTTCGATAGCTAATCCCGACACACGGTAAAAATTGTAGTCGTGGTATTTTCCAGTACCGTCGATCTGTAGGTGTTCTTTCTCATAAACCATATTTTGCCGGTCATACTCACACATTTCGAAATCGGGAGTGAGCTGTATGGCATTAGTGGGGCAGGCCTCTTCGCACATCCCGCACATAATGCAGCGCGAAAAGTTGATACGGAAAAATTCCGGATACCAACGGCCATCGTCCCTCACACCTTGTTGCAATGCGATGCAATCGACGGGACAGGCCACGGCACATAAATTACAGGCGACGCAACGCTCGTCTCCGTCCGGGTCATTGGTCAACACAATTCGGCCGCGATAGCGCGGAGCTAAATACGGCTTTTGTTCAGGGTATTGAACAGTTTCTGCGGGGGTAAAACTGTGCTGAAGGATTGTCCAAATGGTAGTGAGCTGGCTACGCAGAGATTTCAACATACGCTATCCCTCCAACGCCAGCACTATCGCGCCGGTAATCAATAAGTTGAAAAGGGATAGAGGCAACATGTATTTCCAGCCCAAAGACATCAATTGGTCATAGCGAGGTCTTGGGATCGCTGCACGTAGAAGAATGAAAAAGCATATCAACATGGCGACTTTCAAGCAGAACCACACAACGGGAGGGAGCCAGGGTCCCAGCCACCCGCCAAAAAAGAGTGTTGCGATCATGCAGCAAATTAATATCAGGCCCAGGTATTCCCCCAACATAAACATCGCAAACTTCATGCCACTGTATTCGGTGTGAAAACCCGCAGTTAGTTCGTGCTCAGCTTCCGGTAGATCGAAGGGGAGTCGGTGACTTTCAGCGATGCCGGCAATTATGAAAACATAGAGTCCTAGGAATTGTGGAACGCAATACCACATGTCGCGCTGTGCCTCGACGATATCGCGCAGGCTAAAGCTGCCGGTGAGCATGACCACGCCCATGAGAGATAGCCCCATGAAGACTTCATAGCTGACCATTTGCGCTGCGCTGCGGAGTCCTCCTAACAGAGCGTATTTGTTGTTGGATGCCAAACCACCCAAAAGTACGCTGTAAACCGCCAGCGAAGTCATGCCCAGGAAAAATAGCAGTCCAATATTGAGATCGATAACATATAAATCAGGACCAAAAGGCACTACAGCAAAACCCAACATCATCGCTACTACGATGGCAGTGGGAGCAAAAACAAAAACGACTCGGTCAGCAAATGGCGGAATCCAGTCGTCCTTGGTGAGCAGCTTTATCATATCAGCCAATACCTGAAACACGCCGAATGGGCCTAGACGGTTAGGGCCGTAGCGATCCTGCCATACGCCCAGTAGACGCCTCTCGAACCATGTCAGAAAGGCTGCTCCACCCACCGCTGCGAGAATAATAAACAGGCCGAAACCAATGGTGCCCATTTCAGACATGGCCACCTCCATCGGAACCGATTAATTGAGGCGTGTTGCGCCGCCACTCATCGGCCTTGCTCAATGTCACCCAATCGCCAGCAGCAAGATTAAAAGTCCCCTCCAGACCTGCGCTATAAGCAGCACACCCTTGCGGAATGTTATCGTTGATTTTCACTTCCAGCGTTGCTTTTCCGCTCGCAATGCTAATGCCATCGCCGTCAATCACGTGAAGAGCGGCCGCGTCAGTGCTGCTGATCTCTATTGATGCCGGCGCGACTAACTCGACGATTCCAGGGCTTAGCGCACTCAGTTCATCGCTGCCAAATATTCTGTGTCTGGTGATGAGTTGCCACTGCCCCTCACGTGAACTAAACGGCATTGGGATTGCGGTTTCGCTGACACCGTGAGTTTGATTTGAAGGGAGTAATAACCTTACTCCCGCCGTTCCGCCTTTTAGTGCGCCACCCACCTCGGATTGAAATTTATGCAGTGATTGATTTGAGTTCCATCCCGGCGACCACACATAGGGCAGTAGGGATCCAGGCTGATTGTTGTTTAGTCCTTCCATGGAGAATGCCAACGGAGTCTCATTGTCTTCTGGCTGTTTTGGTTCGTGCACCGAGACATTCGATCGCACGGCGGTGCGTCCACTGTTGCGATGAGTCTGTCTCGGAATTTTGACGCCTGTATTGCGAAATAAATGATCGGGTGCCGCTGCAGTGATACCCGCTAACGAGGAAATCTGCTCAGAGCATATTTTCGTCACATCGTCGAATAAATGAAGGTTTGCGAATTCTGCGCGCCCCATTTCTTTCAGTGCGCTTAATAACCATACCCAGCTAGGCTTGCGCTCGAACTCAGGTAGAAAAACGGGGAAGTGCCGCTGAGCGCGTCCTTCCATGCTGACCACTGTCCCCTCGGATTCGGCAAAGCTGGCTGCGGGTAAAGCCAGAGAACTCCTTGATAGTGTCCGATTATCAATAGTATCCAAAGCGATTATATTGGGTACTTTTTCCAGCAGAGCGTTTATTTCGGATTCAGGTCCGCGTCGATACAAATCGTTTTCCAGTATGATGAGTGTTTGCAGCTCTCCCGCTTGGGCCCTTAGTGTTAGCGCATTTATATCAGGCGCGTCCGGTCCAGCCAGCATTGCTTGCCCCAGGCTATTTACTTCTGGCACTGCAATGCAAAGCATCGCACGATTACTACCCGTACACAGTGCATTAGCTATCTGCGCGGCTGCGAACATTACCGACTCACTGCCACATCCTGTACCACAGACAATGAGAGGCCGCTGCGCTGCCATCAAAGCCTTGGCTATGGTCTTGGCAGGTACTGATTCAACACCGGAAACAGCATCGCCGTTTGCTGATATCTGTGCAGCTATGGAAAACCCCAAATGAGCGATATCATCTGGGGCAAGATGAATTGTCTCCTTCGCCACATCATCTAGACGTGTATCCGCCACGCTAGCGATAAACAATGGACTGAGTTGATCCTGCGCCAGATTGCGTATTGCAGCATCTTGCCAGGGCTGAAGTTTCAATTGTGACGCTAATTCGTAGGCTTTGTTGCGCACACTTTGTCGCAAGGCCAGAGCAATGCGCGGGGCAGTGTTGGTTAGGTCTTCACCCAAAATAATTACCGCGTCAGCAGATTCTATGGTTTGAATGTCGGGAATCACCGCCTTGGTGTTTTGCTGCAGTTGCAAGGCGACATTTATTAGCGCGTGTTCTGCCGCGCTGAAGCCCGGGGAATAATTCTCGGGGCCAACCAGGTTTCGCAATAGATAATTCGATTCCACGGAAGCGCGAGGTGAGCCTATTCCTGCGACGACACCTTGTGAGCAACATTGCAACACAGACTTTAATGCCTGGTGATGATTGATCGCGTCAAACTGGCCTGCGGAGTTGCGCAAGCCGGGATAGTTAAAGCGATTCTTGTCGTTGACAAACCCGGCTCCGAAACGGCCGCGATCGCATAAGAAGTATCCGTTTACCTCAGCGTTAAAACGATTGTGCACGCGTTTGAGTTTTCCATAACGCTCGCCCGGCATTGTATTGCACCCCACCGCACAGCCGGTGCACACGGACGGTGCAGATTGTAAATCCCATTTGCGGGTGTAATCGTGAACCAGTGTCTTGTCGGTAAAAACACCTGTTGGACAGACTTCTACCAGATTGCCGGCAAACTCGCTCTGCAGAATTCCTTCTTCATGGCGGCCAAAATAAATGTGATCGTGCGCAGCCATAGCTGCCAAGTCTGAACCACCGGCGTAGTCATTGTAGTAGCGCGTGCAGCGGTAGCAGGTAATACATCGGTTCATTTCATGATGAATTAGCGGGCCCAGATATTGATTGCGATGGGTATTTTTCAGGCCACGATAGTGTCGGTCCCGGTGGCCGACCATGACGGTCATATCCTGCAAGTGACATTCTCCACCCTCTGCACAAACTGGACAGTCGTGGGGGTGATTCAACATCAGCGATTCCACGATTGCCTCGCGAAAGCCTTTGGCTTTTTCACCGGATAGAGAAATGATCGCGCCATCTGTCACCGGCGTCATGCAGCCCATTACAATGCGGCCGCGTTGATCCTCAGCGTTTTGATACTGCACCAGCGCACACTGACGACAGGCGCCAATCGAGCCCATCGCCGGGTGCCAGCAAAAATAAGGTAAGTCTAAACCCAATGACAGGCAGGCCTGAAGGAGGTTGTCACCCTCGTTGACTTCGTATTCCTGGCCGTCGATTTGGACAATAGGCATTTAGTGATTCCCCCCATCACACCACGGACAGGCTTGACCACTAATATGACGCTCAAAATCTTCTCTAAAATATTTTAGTGCGCTCGCCAATGGTTCCATAGCGCCAGGTGCCAAAGCGCAGTGGGTGTTTCCCATTGCGCCGATATACTCAACCTGGCGTCCCAGGGTTGTCATGTCCTCCTCCCGACCACGACCTCGTTCGATATCATCGAGCACTTGTGCCGACCAGGGCAGACCATCTCTGCAGGGTGTGCAAAAGCCGCAGGATTCACGGGCGAAAAATTCGACCAAATTTTTTACAAATCCGACCGGGCAGGTTTTGTCGTCGAGGATAATCATGGTGCCCGTGCCCATGCGGCTACCAGCCTTGCCGATGGTGTCGTAATCCATGGCGAGATCAAGATGTTCGGTAGTGAGAAAATCGGTTGAGCCGCCACCGGGAAGAAATCCGCGCAATTGATAGCCGTCTTCCATGCCACCGGCATAGTCTTCGATAATTTCTCTTACAGGGGTGCCCATAGGCAGTTCCCAGCACCCGGGGTTTTTCACTCTGCCACTGACACCATAGAGCTTGGTTCCTGAGTCTTGCGTAAGCCCTAGTGATTGAAACCAGTCTGCGCCCCGTTCAATAATGTGGTGAATGTTACAAAGCGTTTCGACATTGTTGACGATGGTCGGTCGCCCCCACAGTCCACTGACTTGTGGGAAGGGAGGTTTGGCTCTGGGGTTGGCCCGTTTACCTTCCAAGGAGCTGATCAGAGCTGTTTCCTCGCCGCAAATGTATCGGCCGGCACTCGTATGAACGTACATATCCAAGGAAAAATCGCTGCCAAGAATGTTCTTGCCGAGATAGCCCCTTGCGTAGCAATCCGTGATGGCCTCACGCAGTAGTTGCGCTGCCACTAGGTATTCCGAGCGAATAAATATATAGGCGATGTCGGCCGCAATGGTATACGCCGATAAAATCATCCCTTCAATCAGCTGGTGGGGGTCGCATTCTAATAGCAGGCGATCTTTAAACGTTCCAGGCTCCATTTCATCGGCATTGCAGATCAGATACTTGTGCCCGGGGCTGACATTCTCCATTGGCACGAAACTCCATTTCATACCGGTGGGGAAGCCGGCACCGCCTCGGCCTCGGAGGTTTGATTGCTGGATAATTTTTAAGCACTCGGCGGGCGACAGCTTACCTATTGCGCCATGTAAACCCCGGTAACCCCCATTAGCTTCATAGCCGACCATATCAACGGGCCTGCGATCTGGGTGAACATTGCGAGTGAGCGGCTTGTCGAGAACCGTGCTGTTCATATCTGGGCCTCCTGCGCGGTTCTGAAAATCTTGGACAGATCTGATGGGTCTATGTTTTCGTGTAAATCGTCACCGACCATCATCACCGGAGCTTTGTCGCAGGCCCCGAGGCAGGTTACTGGCAAGAAGGTGTATTGATTGTCGGCGGTGGTTTCTCCCAGCGAGACTCCCAGGTGCTCGCCAATCTGCTGCTCCAGTTTTTCGTAGCCCTTAATCCAGCAAGTCACGCTGTTGCAAAGTAAAATCACTTGTTCGCCCACCGGGCGACGAAAAATCAAATTGTAAAATGTGGCAATGCCATCCAGTTCTGCCGCTGACATTTCCAGGTGGTGCGCGATAGCTTTCAGGCTTTCGTCAGATACCCAACCTCGATGTGCCTGAACAATTTTTAAGGCATCTATAGCAACCGCATGCCGATAGGGTGCATGGGAAATTTCGCGATCAATTTCTTGAAGTTCGCTATCGCTCAGAACGGGAATCAGTTGAGTAGTCATATCTTCACCGGTCCACGTCTGCCATGACGAAATCGATGCTGGCGATAATAGCGATCAGATCCGGAATCATCAGGCCGTTGCTGATCAGCGGAATTTGCTGCAGAGCAGGAAAAGAAGGTGTGCGTATACGGGTTCGGTAGGAAGTTGTGCCTCCATCGCTAATCAAATGGTAGTTGTTAATGCCTTTGGTTGCTTCGATTGGGAATGAGGCTTCTCCAGCGGGCATCACTGGCCCCCAACTCACGTTTAAAAAATGGTGAATCAGAGTTTCAATATCCTGTAAGGTCCGCTCCTTGGGTGGCGGAGTGGTCAGGCGGTGTTCGCTTTTATAAGGTCCGGCGGGCATGTTATCCATGCACTGGCGGATGATATGCAGGCTCTGGCGAATTTCTTCAATTCGCACAGTCGCGCGATCGTAGCTGTCTCCTTTGCTCCCCACAGGTACTTCGAACTCGAATTGATCGTAGCCGCCATAGGGGCGATCGCGACGCAAATCCCAATCCATTCCAGTGGCGCGTAGATTCGGCCCGGTAATCCCCCAGTCCAATGCCTCTTCCGTGTTGTAGCTACCAATTCCAACGGTGCGCTGTTTCAAGATGCTGTTGTCCATGGCCATCTTTTGGTAGTGGTCCAGACGTGCGGGCATAAAATCTATGAACTCTCGCACCATCTTGTCCCAACCAATGGGCAGGTCCTGGGCCACCCCGCCGATACGGAACCAGGCGGGGTGCATGCGCCCGCCGGTTACAGCCTCAACAATACCAAGCAGTCGCTCGCGATCGGCGAACATGTAAAAGACTGGCGACATCTGCCCAACGTCTTGAGCGAAGGTGCCATAGAAGACCAAGTGGCTGGAGACACGAAATAACTCCGCCATCATTATTCTTATCACTTTGGCGCGGTCGGGCACTTGTATGTTGGCCAGCTTTTCCACGGCCATTACATAGGCCATGTTGTTCATCACGCCGCCCAAGTAATCAATACGGTCCGTGTACGGCATGTAGGATGCCCAGGTTTGGCGCTCTGCCATTTTCTCTGCGCCGCGATGGTGGTAGCCAATATCGGGAACGGAGTCGACAACCACCTCGCCATCCAATTGCAGCGCAATGCGAAAAACCCCGTGTACTGAAGGGTGATTGGGCCCCAGGTTGAGAAACATGAACTCTGTGTTGGGTGTGGACCGAGCCATGCCCCAGTCCTCGGGCCGGAAAAGTAGTGCTTCTTGTTCCTGGTCTTGTTTTTCAGCGTCTAGGCTAAAGGGCTCCATTTCAGTTGCTCGGGCGGGATGATCTTTGCGCAGCGCATGACCTTGCCAGGTAGGGGGCAATAAAATTCGGCGTAGATTCGGGTGCCCGCTGAATTCAACGCCGTACATATCCCAAGCTTCGCGTTCGTACCAGTTGGCATTGGGCCAAATTGATACCGCAGAGGGCACACTGATATCGGTTAGAGAAACGCCGACCTTAATTCGAATTTCCTCGACCGGGGTAAAAGACATCAGGTGGTAGACAATGGTGAAATCTTTCGCCGCGACCGGCTTGTGTTCTCGCAATCGTTCGTCTACTGCAAACAAATCGAGCAGCATTGGAAATTGTGATTTTAGATGTAAGAGAACCTCGAGTACTTTACTGCGATCCACCCACAAGGTGGGGGTCTGGTCCGCCGTCGGCTGGGTATCAAATACAGCAGCACCAAAGTGGGCGTATAAGTCGTCCACTGTGTTGCTGCGCTTTGATATCTGTGCATTCAGCATTGCATTTCCCGGGGCGGGTTAGGCCCTGTACTTTTATAAAGTGACGCGGATTTCTCGTTTGCTATATCGCGTTCGCTATACCTCGTCCGGAGAGCGAAGCTCTCTCACCCGGTTGCGATCTTCTTTGCGTAAGTCGCGCTGCGATGGCATGTCTGGTTTGATGACCCGCTGATCTCCAGCGACCCAGCTCAAAGGGCGGCGCTCTTTTTCGATAGAATCCTGCAGCATCATCAAGCCCTGCATCAGCGCTTCGGGTCGTGGAGGACAGCCGGGCACGTACACATCAACCGGTATAAATTTGTCCACACCCTGGACTACGCTGTAAATATCGTACATACCGCCTGAATTGGCGCAGGAGCCCATTGAAATAATCCATCTAGGTTCGAGCAATTGGTCGTAAAGATGCTGCACAACTGGCGCCATCTTGCGAAAAACCGTGCCGGAGATGACCATCAGATCGGCCTGACGCGGCGTGGCCCGAATAACTTCTGAACCGAAGCGCGCAATATCGTGACGGCTGGTAAACGAAGTAGCCATTTCAACGTAGCAGCAGGAGAGTCCGAAATTAAAAGGCCACAGAGAGTGTGCTCTTCCCCAGGCAACAAGATCTTCAAGTTTAGCGAAGGCGACATTGCGTTTTACCTGTTCTTCAATACTCTGGGCTCCGCCGGGGGCGCTGGCGATGAGATCCTCCGGTTTACTAAGATTCCACTCCATCAGTTATGTTCTCCACGGGAAAGCCCGGTTCGGGTTTTGATTCCCCAGTCCAAGGCGCCGGAGCGCAACTCGTAAACCAAAGCGACGCCCAGGATAAAAATGAAAGCGCTGATGGCGATGAATCCGGTCCACCCCAGCTCAAAGAAAGCGACGGCCCAAGCAAATATGAACACGGTTTCCAGATCGAAGATCACAAAGAATATGGCGATCAGGTAAAACTCCGCGGACATATGTATTTGGGGCGTACCCACAGATAAAACGCCTGACTCAAAAGGCATGTTGGTCGCTTTGTTGGCACGTCGTTGTCCCAAAATGTAAGACAGGCCCAGCATGGTGGCAACCAGGACTAAGACCGCCAGCGCATAGACTACGAACGGCCAAAGTGAAGTACTGGCTTCGCTCAAACTGGTGACCTCTCAATAGAGATTCCGCACCGAGAGGAAAAAAGAAAACAGAGGTTTTTGTAGAACTGCACTGTAATTGGAGAGGTAAAACTGCGGAACAAGGGGGACCCTGGCAGGTCGCTGGACACGATCTGTCGGCAAAATGGCGTTACTGTCATACCTCTTTGCATCCGAACTCCATGTGTCCCAAAGGGTCTTTATGGAGGTCGCTTGCCCGCGCTACTAACCTCACGGGAAAGTAATCGACCTGGTACAGCTACCACTTACAACAGTTTCGACTCTAGCGAGGTTGAAAACTAAACGCAAGAAACAGCTTGATATTTGCATTGACTGATCAAAAAGTGAGCACCTTCCGTCACGAACCATGCCGTGTTGACCCTTTGAGGTCGCTATTGCATGGTGGGTCACCTCGGGTGTTTGACATTTCCAACGAGTTGAGTGAAAAGAAAATGTATCGATTGCTTAAAGCGAGTTCTAGGGATTTCTGTCCTGACAAGTTTCACAACAGGCGCTGTCGCTTCGAAATCGCTGTGAATATGATGCGACGCGATGCACAGTAATCGCGGATTGTCTGCCAGTGTCTTAAAGAGTAGCGCTGAAGAGAGCTGCGTTTGACGCGCTTCAGTGCTAGTCTTCCACTTCTGTTACCCCTTAACAACAATCGGAGAGTTCGATGCGGTCCATTGCAGGCGCATCACTGGCGCTGTTTCTGAGTGCGGGTTGCAGCACCAACGAACCAACTGCGCCAAGTTTGATCAATATCTGTAATGCTCCGCGACCTCAAGTTTGCACCATGGAGTATTCTCCGGTTTGCGCCGCCTCCCTATCAGGTGGTGCTAAAGATTATTCATCGGGTTGTAATGCCTGCGCCGATGATGCGGTTGCCAGTTTTGTGCCTGGCATCTGCCCCGACGATACTTATAAAGGAGAAGCTCAGTGAGCCTAACTAACAAGATATTGATTGCGATGATCGCGGGAATTTTGTTGGGTTCACTCCTCAATCTTATGCTCGGTAGCAGCGGGGTTGCTGAGTCCGTGCGTCAGTTGATCCAGAATTTTGTAATAGATGGCGTGTTCGATTTGGTCGGAAGAGTGTTTATCGCTTCCTTAAAACTGCTCGTTGTACCTCTCGTGATGGTGTCTTTGATCTGCGGCTCCAGTTCACTCGGTGACAGTTCAAGAATGGGCCCAATCGCTGGAAAAACACTGCTGCTTTACCTTGCAACAACCGCGATAGCAATTAGCTCGGCGCTTTTCTTTGCTGTACTGGTCGGCCCGGGTAGCCATGTTGAGATGACCAGTGAGGCTAGCTTTCAGGTCGCTGCGCCGCCGCCCTTAGTGGATGTACTGGTGGATATTTTCCCCTCCAACCCGTTTGCAGCGATGGCTGAGGGTAAGATGCTGCAGATCATTATGTTCTCCTTGCTGTTGGGTTATGCGATTTCTCACGCGGGTGAACAAGGTAGGCGCATCGCGAGCTTCTTTAAGGATCTGGAAGCCATCGTAATGAAGATGGTGGGCTTGATGATGGCGCTGGCACCTTTCGGTGTATTTGCTCTTCTGGCGAAGTTGTTTTCGACGATGGGAATTGGTGCAATCCTAGATCTGGGTGCCTATTTCCTCACAGTATTGGCGGTGCTGTTCATTCATGCGCTAGTGGTTTATCCACTTTTGCTAAAATCTTTTACCGGTCTTTCTCCTACGACTATGATGCGCAAAATGCGTTCTGTATGGGCTTTTGCCTTCAGCACTGCATCATCGGGGGCTACTTTGCCGATCACGCTTCGCACTGTTGAGCGCCGTCTCGGTGTCCATAATACGGTGGCGGGATTTACAGTGCCTATGGGCGCAACCATCAATATGGATGGCACGGCTATCATGCAAGGGGTTGCTACCGTTTTTATCGCTCAGGTCTACGGCATAGATTTGACGGCAACTGCTTTCCTAACAGTGATTCTTACCGCCACATTGGCGTCCGTTGGAACAGCGGCTGTGCCGGGAGTCGGCCTGATTACCTTGGCAATGGTGCTCGAGCAAGTGGGTTTGCCGGTGGAAGGAATTGCGCTCATTATTGGAGTAGACCGCTTACTCGATATGGTGCGTACGGCAGTAAACGTGACTGGAGATGCGACGGTTTCGGTTATTGTCGGTAAAAGTGAGCAGCAATTTGATGAGGGCGTCTACCTTAATCCCAGAGCTGATATGGATCCGCAAGACGATGAGCTTGTGGCGACTTCTGCAGCTTAGCCCAAATAATCGCTTAGAAATAGCGTCCAAACAGAAGGTATATAGAGACTTAATTAATGACCATCCAAGTAACCATAGTGCCAGTCACGGCCTATCAACAAAACTGCAGCATTATCAAATGCCAGCAAACGGGTCTTGCAGCTATTGTCGATCCCGGAGGCGACATTGAGAATATCCTTGCCGCAGTAGAAAAAATGGAAGCCACAGTCGAGAAGGTTATTCTCACCCATGGTCATATGGATCACTGTGCAGCTTCTGACGTGCTGCGTAAACAGCTCGATATACCCATAGAAGGTCCTCATCTGGAAGATGATTTCTGGATCGGTAAATTACCCGAATGGTGCAAGAAATCCGGATTTCCCCATGCAGACGCCTTCGTGCCGGATCGCTGGCTCGAAGAGGGCGACGTGGTGACCGTGGGAGAGCAAAGCTTAAAGGTGTTTCACTGTCCGGGTCACACGCCGGGCCATGTTGTGTTCCTTTACGAAAAACAAAAAGTTGCCTGGGTGGGTGATGTGCTGTTTCAGGGCTCCATCGGTAGAACAGACTTTCCAAGAGGTAATCACGAAGAATTAATCTCCAGTATTCGCAACAAACTGTTTCCGCTGGGTGATGAAATCACTTTTATACCGGGTCACGGCCCCACCTCCACCTTTGGTCAGGAGCGCCAGACAAATCCCTTTGTGGCCGATCCTAACTATGGCTGATGGTGAGCGAGAGGAATTACTGCGTAGGGAATACCACGATCAGACGGCCTCCATCGGCTGGCATGATTTACAAACCTACTATGCGCACGGCAGCGTTATCTGCGTCGGTGAAGCACTGGATTTGGTCGAGGTTGCCGTTCAGCTGGGCATGGATAATATAGATCAGTTCCAGCAGTGGATTGCCGATGACGATATAGCTCCGCCGAATGAATCAGATGCGCTGAGCTGGTATGAATCTAATCAGGGTTTCTGGGCAGTGGTGGCGGCGCCCTGGGTTTTGGTGCAGTTAAAATCGAGCTAGCGCACTGTTAGCGCTCTGCAGGTGCTCCAACAGGGTAGACCTCACCTTCAAAGACCGTTCCCCACACTTTAACATCTTTTAATTGCTTGGCTCCCGCGCGATAAGGGTCGCTTTCCAGAACAGTAAAGTCGGCCTTTTTACCGGCGCGAATTGAACCTATTTCATCCTCCCAGCCAATAACCCATGCGGCGTCGATAGTAATGGCGCGCATGGCAGCGTCGACCGATATTCGCTCTTCTGGCGCGTTTAAATTGCCGTTAATAGTGACGCGATTGACCGCCGTCCACGCTAAGGTGAGAGGCGAAAGTGGTGCCATAGGTGCGTCGGAATGAAGTGCAAACGGAACTTGATGCCGCGCCAGTGAGCCCAATCTGACCATTTGCTTGCCGCGATCTGGCCCCAGCCACTTCTCGCTGTAAATATCAGACAGAATATAGTGATAGTAGGGGTTTGCAGACACTATGGCCCCCAGTGCTTTAAGCGTCCTGGATTGATCCTCTGTGCTATAGGCGAAGTGTTCCAGGGTAAAACGGTGGTCCACTCTGGGGTGTTCTTTTTGCAAGGTTCGCAGAATATCCAGAAAGGCTTTGGTACTCTTGTCGCCGTTGGTGTGGGCGTGTAACTTATAGCCCTTTTGCCAGAAAAAACTCGCCCATTTTTGCGTTACCTCAAGAGGCACCATCCACTGCCCCTCGTGGCCATCTATGTATCCGGGCGGGCCCATCTGAGACAGGCCGCTAAAGATTGCCCCATCCAGCATAAGCTTGAAATGGTGGTCTAATATTACTCGCCGGGAGTTGCCCTCACGCCAGCTCTCGATTTCTTCCAGGGCCTGTTGGGGGGATTTTCCACGGGATAAAAAATCGCTAATGATGGGGGTTAGTATGATGCGTGTTGGGGCTTGGGTCTTTTCGGCTGTCGCACGGATCAAATTGATTTCCGCCTCTGGCGAACCGAAAATGCCCGTGCCCATATCCAAAGCAGTGGTAACTCCTCCGCTGTGAGCCATCTTCAGAAAGTTATGCATGCCCTTACCAAAGCGCTCAGGAGAAAGTAGAAAAGGCATTTTCGGCAGCATCGCTTTGAGGCCGTTCTCCCAGAAATGACCGCGACTCCAATCGCTCTCCTTTTCGTGCCCAAGGGTATCGTTTTCAGTCATGCCGAGAAGTTTGAAGGCGGCATCATTGCCTATAATTTCGTGAAAGGAACGATGCCACAGCATTACAGCTTGATCGGGAAACCACTTGTTTAAGGTGTCTTTGTAAACCTCACCGTGCCACAAAGGGTGGTAGCCCCACGCAATAAACGGAATATTTGGGTTGTCGTGTTTGGCAGCTAGCGCCTTTAGTTTAGTTTCGTAATCTTCGGGCGTGGTTGCACCGGGAAATTCTCCGGTAGGAAGTGACCAGTCATCCGGCGCTAAATACGGGAATTGTGTCGTTACTGCGGGTAGTGAAGGATGCACGTGCGCTTCTATAAACCCGGGCATTAAAATCTTGTCTTCGAGGCTGCGATCTATGCTGCTAGATCTACTTTCAAGCCAGGGTGACATAGACTCCACAGAACCCACCGCAACAATGCGGCCATTCTGCACGGCGACGGCTGTGGCCTCGGGTGCCGCCGGCTCCATTGTAAAAATCTTCTTCGCCGTATAGACGATGAGTTGATCCGCTGCGGATACGAACCCCGCAAAGGGCAGTAACAGAGCCAGTGCCAGTGCGATGTTATAGATCTCACTCATCAAAAATCTCCCGGTGATTTTCAGTGTTTCAGCCCCGCACGATACTCCGGTCTACTGGGTCGGCAGTGTCAAAATTTAATATCCCGCAACCCAGCCCCCTGGCCTGCGGGTATCCGTGGCGCCGTATAGCCAATCTCCTTGCTGCACAATAGAGTTGGTGCGGCCCAGGGTTCTGTTTCCGATTCTTATACTATGTCCCATGTTTTCAAGCAGTTTGAGGGTATCTGGACTCACTCCTGATTCCACCATCAAACTATCGGGCTGCCACTGGTGGTGCACTCTGGCGGCTGCAGCAGCGGCTGCAATGTTCATATCAAATTCCATCGCGTTCAGCAGTGTCTGCAGTATGGAGGTGATTATGGTGCTGCCTCCTGGGCTGCCGGTGGTTAGCCATGGCTTACCGTCTTTAAAAACCATCGTTGGGCTCATGGAAGACAGTGGCCGCTTGCCGCCTTCAATGCGATTGGCCTCACCTTCAACCAATCCAAAAGGGTTTGGCTGGCCTGGTTTGGTCGCGAAATCGGCCATCTCGTTATTGAGCAGCATGCCGGTGCCTGGTACAGCGATGTGCGAGCCGAAACTGAAATTGAGTGTATAGGTGTTGCTCACTACATTGCCGTCTTTGTCGGCAACCGTATAGTGCGTTGTATCCATACTTTCAGTTTTCAGATCCCGCCCCGGTGCTATTTCGGCGGCAGGTGTCGCATGTTCAGGATTGATTCGTTTGCGCTGGACGCCGGCGTAGGATTTATCGATCAGCCTTTCAACAGGGGTCGGATAATAGTCCGTGTCCGCAAGATATTGGCTGCGATCCGCATAGGCCAGTTTCATACTTTCGGTCAGGTGATGAAGATAGGCGGCACTGTTGTGCCCCATACTTTTGAGGTCAAATCCTTCTAAAATATTCAGCATCTGAATGATGTGTATACCCCCCGAGGAGGGGGGCCCGGTTGAGACAATGTCATACTCTCGATAAGTTCCGCGGACAGGAGAGCGTTCGATGGCTCGATAAGTCGCTAAATCTTCGGCTGTGATCAGCCCATCATTGGCCTCCATCTCCTCGACAATTCGCGCCGCCACTTTACCCTGGTAGAAGCCTTTTGCGCCCTTTCTGGCAATCTGTTTTAAGGTCCACGCTAAATCGGGCTGACGCCACTTATCGCCAATGTTGTAAGCGCCCCCGTCAGATTTGAAAAACAGCTTACTGGCCTCGACATTTTTCTTAAGGCCCTCCGCTCGAGACCCTATTTCGTAGTTGAGAGCGTAGCTGACTGCAAACCCTTTATCCGCCAGCCTGATAGCCGGTGCCATGACTTCACGCAGGCTCATGCTGCCGTATTTTTCCAGCGCGTAAACCAAGCCAGCTACAGTGCCGGGAACGCCCGATGATTGGTGGCTAAAATACGCTTTGCCGCGATCCAGCTCACCTTTGTCATCGAGAAACATATCTCTGCCAGCCTTAGCAGGTGCGGTTTCTCGATAGTCGATAAGAGTTTGCTCGTTACTAGCGGCATTATGGATCATCATAAAGCCGCCACCGCCTAAATTTCCCGCCCTTGGGAAAGTCACCGCAAGGGCAAATCCCGTTGCCACTGCCGCGTCCACCGCGTTGCCGCCGTCTCTGAGGATCGACAATCCCACTTCCGCCGCCAACTTCTCCGGGCCCACCACCATGCCGTTGCGAGCAATAGTAGGAACGAAACGATTTTGATAATCGATGATGGGAGTTGTTGGGGTTGTTGGAGCCTTATCTTCTGCGACCGTTTTACCCCCATGAAAAATGAGTGCGAGGACTGCGAGGGTAGTTGCGGCAAGTCTTTTGGTGATCACTATTGGATATCCATGGTATAAATTCAGCCAAGATATTAACCCTTCTTACCCATCAGGCCTACTCAAGCGGCTTAAATGCATGGATGGAAGCCATAGAAGACGCGGAGAATCTTTCGAATGAGCCATGTATTGATAGAGCTCGAATCGCGCTGGCGCAAGATGTTCAGTTCGTTGTTAGAGGGCAGTGATTTGCCGCCTTCCGAACTACTCAGAACCGAAGGGTTGATGGAGGCTGTTGTCCTGGCGGGTGAGCTCACATCGGATCTTGTTCGTGAGCGAATGGCATTGGTTTATGAGGAGGTACACGGGAAAAGCCTGGCAGAGGTTTTTGGCTCGGACTGGGGTGAATTTTACCCCTTCCCGCAAATACCTTTTGCCCAACAGCGCGCTCCGGTCTATCCCAGTACCTCAGATTAGTATCTGGGCGTTACACGTTGGTTACTTCTGTGGCTCTCGCCACATAAACCAGGCGGTTGGCCCTCCGTTGGGAATCGCACCTTCGTGAATCACCTCAAAGCCGTGTCTTTGGTACAGAGGCACGTTCAAGATGTTGGAGCTTTCAAGATAGGCGGGCATTTGCTCTTCATCGCAGATAAGGGTGCCATGCTTGAGTAAGGCGGAGCCTACCCCGCGACCCTGGTGTTGCTGGCGTGCGCCAATAAACTGCAGATAGTAGTGGGGCTCTTTTGGGTGGTGGCGGGAGAAGAAGTCACCTTGCTGGCGGATATTCTTTACCGGGCCGAAGCCTTTAGAGGCAATCAGACGAAGAATCATTGTTATCAAGCTAAGGCGCAGTGGCATTTCAAAGGTTTCCCCGGGAGGAAGCCAGAGGCTGGCACCGCGGCCGTCGTCTTCTAAGTGTGCAATGCCTTTGGGCAGGTAGATGCCCTGGAGAATCAACCTGAAAAAATCGGGATACAGATCCGGCTTTGGAATCACCCAGTTCATGATGGGGTCTGTGGTGAAACTGTCGCTGAGAATATCTGCAAGACGTTTCAAATCATCAAATTCGCCGGCGCGAATGACTGGAATCGTATCCTTATTGATGGGCTTTGCCTCCGACGGAACTGACCGCTACTATAGAATCCACGCAGGTTAACAGGGACACATGGTGGAATACGAGGATTTCAGGCGCGAATATCTGGCAGGGGGACTGACGAGTGAGATGTTGGATCAGAACCCGATTGCGCAGTTTAAGCTTTGGCTGGATCAGGCCGTTGAAGGGGGCGTGCGCGACCCCACCGCCATGGTTTTGGCGACCGTCAGCGATGATGGAAGCCCGTGGCAGCGCATAGTCTTGCTAAAAGGCGTATCGACCGAGGGCTTTGTCTTTTACAGCAATTACCAAAGCGCTAAAGCACGAGCGATGGAGGCGGAACCGAGAGTGTCAGTGCACTTTCCCTGGAATCAATTGGATCGTCAGGTCATTGTGGCGGGGAAAATAGAGAAAATCTCGACGGCACAATCACAGCGCTATTTCCAATCACGTCCCAGAGAGAGCCAGCTGGCGGCCTGGGCGTCCCTGCAAAGTCAGCCCATCGCCAATCGTGGGGTATTGGAAGAACAAGTGGAGGCCATTCAAGACAAATTTGGAGCCGGTGACATTCCCCTTCCCGATTTCTGGGGTGGCTATCGTGTGGTCCCAAATCGTATTGAATTTTGGCAGGGCGGTGCCCACCGACTACACGATCGTTTCGTTTACCAATTGCTTGAGAGTGGGCATTGGAACATCGAACAGCTACAGCCTTGAGTTACGAGTAACTGTATAGGAGTGACATATTAAAATGATTAACAAACAAGATCTTGTAGGAAGTTGGCAGCTTGAGTCCTGGACGATCGGATACTCTGACAGGGACAGCTTTAGCTATCCCTACGGCGAAAACCCCCAAGGACTCTTAATGTATAGCGATGACGGCTGGATGAGCGCTGCGATCAATCGTGTTGATCGAGACAGTTTTCCCGATCGCTTGAGTCCGCGCACGCTACCTGATGAAACCGCTGCCGCTGCTTATCACAGTTATTTTCACTACGCGGGGCGGTATAAGGTATCGGATGGAGATGTACTGCACTATGTGGTCCAGAGCCTTAACCCCAACTTTCCCGGTTCTGAGCAGCTGCGTCACGCTGAGCGCGATGGTCATACGCTAGTGTTGAGCGGGAAAGACCAAGCGGGGGAGGTTACTCGCTTCCATTCACTGGTGTGGCATCGAGTTGTAGCTCAGGAAGATCATTTGGTTATTGATCCAGGCTAGATAGTGACTTAACGATTACTTAGCATGCCGCTGAGCAAAGTACCTGGGCTCCTCGTCTATACCTAGCAATATCCGGCGGATCATATCCAGCCCAGCCGCCGCCACCATGGTTTGAAATAAGGTACGTTCCACCGGCCAACACAGACATCGGGTGCGGATGTCTTCAGCGCTGCCCCACGCCAACCAAACAGTCCCAACAGGCTTTTCATCGGTGCCGCCTTCAGGCCCTGCAATACCAGACACAGCGATCGCATAGTCGGCACCCGTTTTTTCCATCGCCCCTTTTGCCATCTGTCGTACAACCGTTTCACTGACGGCCCCTTCGCTGCGCAGCGACTCTTGCTCAACACCCAGTACACGGTGTTTTATGTCATTTTCATAGGTGACGAAACCGCCGTGAAAGCCGCTGGAAGCGCCGGGAATTCGAGTCAGCATACTGGCGATGAGCCCCCCGGTGCAGGATTCCGCTGTGGTGACTGTTTTTCCCTGCTCGGTCAGGAGTTGCAATACACGCTCTGCCAACAGCGTGTCCCCCTCGCCGATAATGTGAGCACCAAAAAGGGCTTCGAGTTGCGCTTTGCACTGGAGTTGGGCGTCAATCGATGCCTTGTCGTCAATCGTCAGTTTAATTTCCATTTGCGGAGCGCCTGCCCGAAAGCCCAAATCTACCGCTTCGGGCCAGTCCTTCAATTGGTCGGAAATCATTTGCTGGGCTGTCGATTCTCCCAGGCCAAAAGTCTGCAGGCGAATAATGTTTCGCTGTGCGGGGCGCTGTAGCTTTTGTCCCAGATCTTCAATAATCAAGTCCATCATGGCAATTAGCTCACTGGGCACGCCCGGCGTGCACATCACCCTGCAGTGTCCAATTTGCGTCTCGAAACCCACGGCGCTGCCGATAGGGTTGTCTATTATTTTTGCTCCTGCAGGCAACATGGCCTGCTTTCGATTGGCTGCATTGAGCGTCAAATTGCGCTTCGTGCACCAGCTATCCAAGTGGGCCATAGCCTGGGGATGCTCTTCGATGGGCACTCCCGCAGCTGAGGCAACAACCTCAGCTGTCAAATCATCGATGGTTGGACCAAGGCCTCCGTTCACAATGATCACGTCGGAAGCGGCTGCCATTGCAAGTAGTTCTTCTCGCAGTAGCGGTACATCATCGCCAACGGTGACTTTGCGGTAGACCCCCAGGGCTAATTCTGTGAGGCGGCGAGCGATCAGAGCAGAATTTGAATCCACAGTGTCCCCGCTCATAATCTCATTGCCTGTTAGCAGCAACTGTACTTTTAAATCTCGTTCGCTCATGGGGTTCTCTTAGCTGGATCGAATCGGTGCAAGCATAGCCTCTACGCAATCAAACTGATAAGGTCTTTTTCTTGAGAATGAGCCAGATAGTTACTCTGTTTGCTCTAAATTTGCAGTGAGTATGCGATGGCAGCCCTTAATTTTTGCCCGGATTGCTCCGCGGCCCTCAAGCGACATCATGTGGCGGGGCAAGAGCGCAACCATTGGTACTGCGAGCAGTGTGAGTCCCGCCACTACGAGCACCCCATGGTTGTTGTCACTTGTTTTGTCGCCAGCGGTCCACGCCTGCTCTGGGTGCAGCGGGAACTCGAGCCGCAACGGGGTCTATGGGCTATTCCCGGAGGTTTTCTTGAAAGTGGAGAAACTCTGGCCGAGGGTGCCGCCAGAGAGCTGCATGAGGAAACCGGGGTGTTAATTTCCCCCAATCAACTTCAGCTGTATATGACGGGCACAATTACTTTTATCAACCAGGTGTACGTCGCTTTTCGCGCCACGGTTGACACGGATTACTGCAACCCGGGTGTCGAGGCCCGGGATTGTCGATATTTCTCCAAGGATGAATGTCCCTGGGACGAAGTGGCCTATCCGGAGGTCAATGACTCCATTGTTCAGGCTTATGCCGACCTGGACAGCGGGCGCTTCGATGTATGGCAAGCCCAAATGACCGAAACCCACTACGAGTTTTTACCGGTTGCTCAATGATATCGTTAAAACCCACCGTGCACAGCCAGATAGTCTAGCTCTTCGCGTGTGGATTCTCGTCCTAAAATGCTGTTGCGGTGCGGAAATCGCCCAAATTGGGCAATGACGTTTCGGTGGGCTACGGCGTAGCGAATAAAACCGCTAAACATCTCATGGCCAGAGGTTTCGGCCAACTCCCTCACTCGCTCAACACTGCACTCCTGAACACTCGGGTTTTCGGTGTGCTCCAGTGGAAGACATAAAAAAAGGCGGTGTATGGCCGGTAGGCGCTGATACTGGCCGCTCGCAATGGCATGTTGTGCTAACTCAAGTGCCCGTGCATCTCCTGAGAATGCCGCCGGCGTGCCACGATAGATATTGCGGGTAAACTGGTCGAGCAAGATGACCAGCGCAACCAGGCCTTCATCGGATTTGACCCAATCGTTCAACTCGCCAGAGATAGCCTTCTCAACATAGATTCCAAAGGCTTCTTTGCAGTGCTGATCCGTGTCCGCGCTGGCTTTAAACCATAGGGATTGCTGCTGGGGGTTGCAGAGTCCGTTCTCGTCCAGAGCTCCAACCCAGAAATTGAGAATGTCGCTTGCGGTCTCGGCCATTGTGCTGTCCTATGATAAAGTGCGTGTCACATTTTTTACGAAGCATAACGGATAAATTACATGGCGCTACTCCCGGAGATTGAATTAAACACAGATGAAGAGAAAGTCAGCTACGGCTTTGGTCTTCAATTTGGTGATCAGATGTTGCGCAACAAGTTCGACGGCATGGAAGTCGACGCCGTTTTGGCGGGTATTCAACACTGGTTCAATCATCAGCAGGCAAAGATGTCTGACGAGGAATTAAACCCCAGCTACCAGGCTGTGCAGGACAAGCAGAAGGCCAAAGCCGCAGAGGTAGCGGGCAAGCGTGCCCAGTTGGCAGAGCAGTTCATGATCGCTAATGCCGCGCGCAAAGAAGTCACGACTACCGCCAGTGGTTTGCAGTATGAGGTGTTGGAAACCGGCAGCGGTGGCCCCAGTCCAACGAGGGATTCTACGGTGGTAACGCACTATCACGGTACTTTGGTCGACGGCACCATTTTTGACAGTTCAGTTGATCGCGGTGAACCCGCAACATTTGGTGTTACCCAGGTTATCGCCGCCTGGACCGAAGCGCTGCAGTTGATGAGCGTTGGTGACAAGTGGCGCATCGCCTCTCCGCCAAATTTGGCTTATGGTGAGCAGGGTGCAGGTGACTCAATTCCGCCCAATACGGCCTTGGTCTTCGAAATTCACTTGATCGAAATTCAATAGTAACCCCTGGAGTCTGCTATGAGCGCTAACATCAATCTTCCCCGAATTTTGCGTGTTGGCGCTGGTGCCAGCGGCCAACTGGCAGCGACTCTGCGCGAGCTGGGTGTTCAGCGCCCGCTGCTGGTCACTGACGCGTTTATGGTTCAGCAGGGTTATTGTGCGGGGCTGGAGACACAGCTGAAAGAAGCGGACATTGTCTACGGCCTGTTTGATCAATGCGTACCTGACCCAACCACAGATTGCCTCGATGACGCTCTTTCGATACTCCGCGCGGGCAATTTCGATGGTGTGGTGGCCCTGGGCGGTGGTAGCTCTATGGATACCGGCAAGGCTGTTGCGGCGATGGCTACGCTTACAGGCAAAATTAGCGACTATAAGGTGCCGCATCAAATTGATAGTGGGTTGCCCATTGTGGCGATTCCCACGACGGCCGGTACGGGTTCTGAAGTGACACGTGTCGCGATTATTACCGACACCCGTTCACAGGAAAAAATGCTCTGCATGGGGCTTGGTCTGATGCCGGTAGCCGCTCTTGTAGACTTCGAATTGACTCTGACCATGCCCTATCGGCTCACGGCTGACACGGGGATCGATAGTCTTTGTCACGCTCTAGAAGCTTACGTCAGCCGCAAGTCGAACCCCTTTACAGATAGTATTGCGCTGACCGCTATGCGCAGTATTTATTTCAATATACGCACAGCCTGCGCTGAGCCCGATAATCGAGAGGCTCGAGAGGCGATGATGTTGGCTGCCACGCAGGGAGGTATCGCTTTTTCAAATGCATCGGTTACCTTGATACATGGCATGAGCCGCCCTATTGGCGCCCTTTACCACGTTCCTCACGGCCTGAGTAACGCCATGCTGCTGCCAGAAATAACAGCCTGGTCGGTCGCCGGGGCTCCCGATCGTTATGCTCACTGTGCACGGCACATGGGAATGGCGACCGATTTGGACAGTGACTCGATAGCTGTGGAAAAATTGGTTAGCGCACTGCGTACACTAAATGCGGATTTGTCAGTGCCCACTCCCAGTGAGTATGGAATCGACGAGGCTTCATGGTTTGAATCTCTGGAATTGATGGCAGATCAAGCTCTGGCTTCTGGTTCTCCCGCTAACAACCCCCTGATACCGGTCGCAGCGGACATCGTGGATCTGTATAGGCGAGTTTGGTCATAGCCCCAGGTTTTTTCGCCCGTCGCGCTTACAATATTCGCAGGCATTGATTACACTTTTGGGTCTCTCTCAACTCTTTCCAATAGTGGTATTTCAGCATGAAACGCGTTGTTTTTAATCAGAAAGGCGGAGTTGGCAAGACCAGCATCACATGCAATCTGGCCGCTATTGGGGCTGCGATGGGCTACAGAACACTGGTTATTGACCTCGATGTGCAGGGTAATACCACTCACTATCTGGTGGGCGAGATAGACGCTGAGGCATTTCCGGCTGAGGCACAGGGCGTGGCAGGCCTGTTCAAGCAAACCGTAGGGTCGCGTAAAATGCGGCAGAATCCCGATTCTTTCGTCTGGGATACACCGTACGAAAATCTGTATTTGATGCCGTCAAGCCCAGTGTTATCGACACTGGAGAAGGAACTAGAATCGCGCTACAAGATCTACAAACTTCGCGACGCTCTGCAAAAGCTTGAGTCTGAGTACGACCGGATTTACATCGACACGCCGCCAAATTTCAATTTTTTCTCCAAGTCTGCACTGATTGCCGCCGATTCGGTGCTGGTGCCTTTTGACTGTGACAGCTTCGCCCGTCAAAGCTTGTATTCCTTGATGGAAAACATTGCCGAGCTGCAGGAAGATCACAACCCGGATTTGGAAGTGGAGGGTATTGTCATCAATCAGTTCAATTCACAGGCGCGTTTACCCGGTGAGCTGGTAGGTGAACTGGCCGAAGAAGGTTATCCGATCTTTGATACGTATCTAAATACCTCAATCAAGATGAAGGAATCTCATCGCGCCCATCGACCCTTGATTGACATGGCCCCCAGCCACAAGCTCACCGGGCAATATCTCGACCTGCACGCTGAGTTGGAAGCCAATATTTCGAAGTCCGCCTAAGCAGCTGTTGTCGTCGCCCTGTTAAGGGGGATATTGGAGGGCGTCGTTTCTGTTGAGGAATCGGTGTAGGTAGATTTGGCCCACGCCGACTAGCAGCGCGGCTCCGCCGTAGGCGAGTACGGTAAAGAGCACGTTATCTCCGATGGGGTCGCTAACGCCCACGGCAGCGGGAAACAGCGATGCTTTGATCAGTAAGCCCAAATTACCATTTCTCACGGTAGCTTCGATGTTGATTGCCGTGCTGTCAGCTTTTTTCACTTTGAAAAGATAGGGGATAAGCCAGGATAAAATACTTACCGCGGCCAAAAAGCCCATAACAACTATCAAGTTGTATTGGCCAAATCGGTCGAGATCGACGCGCCCTGCACCTGTTGCTCCGATAACAATGAGTAAAATCACAAAAATAGAAACACGAATACAGAGCTTTGAAAACCCGGGCGCAAAGCCCGAAAACAGATGCAGGCAGACCATTCCCAGAGCCAGCGGGAGCAGTAAAATCAGGGCAATTTCTATTGCGATTTGCCCCGCGGGCATTACAAAATCTGCGGGTAAGTGCTGATCGACCAGTAGGGTTAGAATCATCGGTGTGGTGATCAGGCAGGCCACAGTGGTGACGCCAGTAATCGCAATAGACAGTGCTACGTGACCGCGTCCCAGAAAGGTGAATACGTTGGACATGGTGCCACCTGGAATCGCCGCGCACAGAGCCAGGCCTATCGCCACTCCGGTATCCAGTTCCAGGCCCCACAAAAATAGTGCTGCCAGTGCGGGTACGCCGATTATTTGTAGGGTGATGCCTACCACAATACCACGCGGATTCTTGGCGACGGCTGCAAAGTCCCGGACCCGCAATGTGGCGCCCATCCCGAGCATGGCTAGACTCAATTGCACTGCCGCAAACCAGTATTCGTATTGAATATAGAGTTCAAACATGTATTGCGCCCGGGATTCAAAGGCATCGATACTAAAGCATTGCGCTTTGGGTGAATACGGAAGTTGCTGTGCGAAGCGGTGAACTCAGAATATCCATATAAACTATAGTTATTGGTCATTCGTTTTTTGCTTCTATAGAGTTCATCGTCCTTAATGAAACGTCAGCCTACGGTGACAATAAGTAAACTAATGGAACTTGACCTCGAAAAAATTAATGCAGAACTTCGCAATGCCAGTGCCGGAGAAATTGTGCAGTGGGCGCTTGGGCTGGGCAAGAAAACCCTTGCGACCACCAGTTTTGGCCGCAATGCCGCCGTGACATTGCATCTTGTCAGCGCAGTAGACGCCAGCGTCCCCACCATCTGGGTTGATACCGGCTACAACCTAAGGGATACCTATATTGTTGCTGAGCGGCTGATAAAGGATTTGGGGCTCAACATGCATATCTATTCTCCGGAAATGACCTCAGAGCGGCGCAATGCCATTATGGGCGGTATTCCAACGGTAGACGATGAACAGCGTCATCAAGAGTTCACTGACCAGGTGAAGCTCGCACCTTTTGCCAAAGCCATAGCAGATTTTGCACCGGAAATTTGGTTGACCGGTATTCGGCGTGATGAGACGGAACACCGACAATCCCTTGATATCGTGTCTATGGATAACCGGGGAATCATTAAAGTGGCGCCGATCTTCTACTGGTCCGAAGATGACGTCGAAGACTATATGGCGCAGCATTCCCTGCCCACCTGCAAACACTACTTTGACCCCACCAAGGTGCTTGACGGGCGCGAGTGTGGTCTCCATACAGCGGCCTGAGCTCGCCCGTTAAATCCGCGTTACTAAGTCAGCAGATTAACGGCTTTGGATTCGGGATAATTTGAATGTTCGCGTTGTCCAGTTAAGACGATGATTTGTACAGGGTGAGTCTTGTTGCACCGTGAGTTAAACTCGGTGTTGGGATAAGCCCAAGATGACTAGGGAGGACGCGATGCGAGACGGCGTGCCACCGACACAAAAGTACAGGCAGTGTTTGGCTACCGTTAAGAGCCGGTGCCAACTCGGGTTTATCATTGTCGGCCTTCAAGTCCTGGCAGCCTGCTCCACTTTTTCTCCTAGCGCCTTTCTTCAGCCTGATTTTGCGCCTTTAAAGCTTGCCGATACTACCCTCACTCTTGCCGCCGTACCCGAGCTTGCACCTATGGCTGATTTGCTGGCTATGGACGACGAAATGAAAGCTTTTGTCGCCCGCTATGCATCAAATCTCGGCTCCAAAAGGCAGCGCCTAACTCAGCTGCATCGGTCGATAAAGAGCGCAGGCCTCCTCGACATTGAATACGACCCCCAAGCTGAGGGGACCGCTATAGAGGCGTTCCATAGTGGTTCTGTAAATTGCCTTTCCTACGCCAACATGATGGTGGCTATGGCGCGTGAAGCCGGTCTGGATGCCAGCTATCAGTGGGTTGACGTTCGTCCCCACTGGTCGCGCATGGGGGAACGACTCGCGGTGCGGCTGCACGTGAACGTGCTTGTGAGGGTGCGAAGGGGCGAAGAGTTCATGGTGGATATTGACCCTATGCAATTGCGAGATATAACCAGTACTCGGGTTATCAGCGACAGGGATGCCAAAGCGCTCTATCACAGCAACCTGGCTATGTCAGCGCTCTCCCGGGAGAAGTTTGATACCGCCTGGGCCCAGGCAATTCAGGCACTGCGGCTCAATCCGAAGATGCCACATCTGTGGGTAAACTTAGGTGCGGTCTACCGCGGGACGGATCAGCATGACGAGGCCGAAGAGAGTTACCTGTATGCACTGAAACTGGATTCCACTGACCGCTCAGCCATGAATAATCTAATCGTCTTGTACGGGCTACAGGGACGTGACAAAGAACAGGATTATTGGCAACAACAAATCACTCGCTACCAAAAATCTAATCCCTACTTTCATGCTTGGAAAGGAGATAAGGCCGGCGAGAAAGGTGATTGGGAGCGTGCGCTGCGGCATTACCAGCGCGCCTTGGTGCTAAATCCCCTGGACAGTCGCCTGCTTTTTTCAACGGGTATCATCCATGTCAAGTTGGACGATATTGAACAAGCCACGCGATTGATATCACAAGCTATCGAGCATGCAAAACTGGGCAGCGAAATCAAAGACTATGAGTTTCTTCTCCGGGAACTGGAAGACGGAACATTGGACAAGCTGGACTCACCGCTAGCTGGGGTTTAGGCTAACCCGGATGTAGACACGCGCTGCCATTTTCCCCGATATTCGTGAAAAAAAGTCGGTCATCTTCATCTGCCAACCGTATTTACAGTGCAGTGCCGCCAGTGCGGTTTTTTCATCCTTGGCACTTTCCAGCAATAATGCCTCGCCCTCAATCCACTCCCCCGTCACTGTTCCTGTCACGGTACAAGCCGCCACCCGACATTGGCTAAAATTTCTCAGGCGCTTGGCTTTACCGGCATCTCCTGCGGAAAAGAGGTAGTAACAGTCTTGATCCGGTGCAAACCATACTGGGGTAGGTACATAGTCACCTGATCGCTTGAGCGTTGCAAAGCTGAGATAGTTACCACCATCGAGAAATTCGATTTCCTGAGGATTCATGCAAGGTTTCCTGTGTCGGTATTTGTTACTCTAGCCGCCATTAAAACCCTATTATGAGTTTGGAACAACGGCCTTGCTCTTTAGAGCCAATCGAAAATATAAGGAGTTTGAAAATGTCTCATTTCAATGCCGAATCGACCACCGATGAAGTATTAGCGGGGGTCTCTCTGGCCGGTAAGGTCGCGGTAGTCACTGGCGCCTCATCGGGCTTGGGAGCTGAGACCGCTCGAGTGCTTGCAAATGCTGGGGCCAGGGTGCTGATGCTCGCCCGCAATCAACAGAACCTGGATGAGGCGGTTTCTGCAGTCCGGGAACTCGTTCCCACCGCAGACATTGACACCCAACTAATCGATTTGGCTGATCTTGAGAGCGTGCGAGCTACGGCTGCCGACATTGTTGCTAACTATGACCGTATCGAACTATTGGTCAACAACGCCGGGGTTATGTTCTGTCCGCTTTCGCGTACGGCGCAGGGTTTTGAAATGCAATTTGGTACCAATCATCTGGGGCATTTCCTGTTAACGACATTGCTGACACCTTCGCTAGTCAATGCTGCACCAAGCCGAGTCGTTGTGCTTAGTTCTGGCGGCCATAGATTCGGTACTGTCAATCTTGAAGACCCCAATTACAACGAGCGCGAATACGACAAGTGGTTGGCCTATGGAGAGTCCAAAACCGCCAATGTGTTGTTTGCGGTGGGTCTTGACGCCAGGCTGAAGGACCGCGGTGTTCGCGCCTATGCGGTGCACCCCGGAATCATCATGACCAATCTTGGCCGACACATGCTGCCCGAAGATTTTGAAAAAATGACCTCGCGCTTCCCCGCCGGAGAAAAGATGAAATTCAAGTCGATCCCGCAGGGTGCCGCGACCAGTGTTTGGGCAGCGACTGCACCGGAGTTGGAAAATAAGGGTGGTCTCTATCTGGAGGATTGCCATATTGCGCATGGCGCTGTGGACGGAGGTGGCGGTGGTGTAGAATCCTATGCTTTGGATACGGACACGGCAGACCAGCTTTGGGCGCTGTCTGCAACCTTGGTAGGTCAAACTACCGCACTTTAAGTTGTGTTCGGCGATTACAGGTTGAAAATCTGAGTTCAGACATCGGGAAAGAGTAAATAATGAGTCAAGTTACGAGTGTTGTATCGGCGTTGAAAGGCAAGATTGCCGTAGGAAGTCAGGTTACCGTGCGGGGGTGGATTCGCAGTAAGCGCGATTCCAAGGCTGGTATTTCGTTTTTGGCTATTCACGATGGTTCGGCTTTTGATGCCATACAGGCAGTCGTTCCCGCCGATCTTACGAATTACCAATCTGAGGTTTTAAAGATCTCCACCGGATGCGCCGTTATCGTCAGCGGTGAATTGGTTGAGTCTCAGGGGAAAGGGCAGAGCCTGGAAATTCATGCCTTGGAAGTTGAGGTGGTGGGTTGGGTTGATGATGCTGAGTCCTATCCTATTGCCAAGAAGCGGCACACCTTCGAATACCTGCGCTCCCAGGCGCATTTGCGACCGCGGACCAATACCTTCGGTGCCATAACGCGCGTTCGAACAACACTGGCCAACGCCATCCACAATTTTTTTCACGATCAGGATTTTCACTGGATCAATACACCGATCATTACCGGTAGCGATTGTGAAGGCGCGGGTGAATTGTTCCGAGTGAGCACCTTGGATTACAACAATGTTCCTCGGTCTGCCGACGGCAGTGTAGATTTCTCCCAGGATTTTTTCGCAGGCGATGCTTTTCTTACCGTATCGGGGCAGCTTGAGGTTGAATCTTATTGCCTCGCCATGAGCAAGGTTTACACCTTTGGGCCAACATTTAGGGCTGAGAACTCTAACACCAGCCGTCACCTGGCGGAGTTTTGGATGGTAGAACCCGAAGTGGCTTTTGCAGATTTAAGTGACAATGCGGATCTGGCAGAGAGCTTGTTAAAACATGTGTTCACTCGGGTCATGGAAGAGCGTGAAGACGACATGGCGTTTTTTGCCCAGCGAATCGATAAGACCGTACTGGACCGCATGAGCGCCGTGATAGAGAACGATTTTGAGCGCATGAATTACAGTGAGGCCATTGATATCTTGAAGAACTCCAAGGAACGTTTCGAGTTCCCCGTGGAATGGGGGGTTGACCTCGCTTCAGAACACGAACGCTATCTCGCTGAGAAGCATGTGGGCCGGCCCGTAATTTTGATGAATTATCCTAAAGACATCAAAGCGTTTTACATGCGATTAAACGACGATGAACAAACCGTTGCGGCGATGGATGTGCTGGCACCGGGAATTGGCGAAATTATAGGAGGCAGCCAGCGAGAAGAGCGGCTGGATGTGTTGGACTCGCGCATGGACGATCATCTCAAAGAAGAGCTTTGGTGGTACCGGGATTTGCGACGCTACGGCACTGTGCCACACGCCGGTTTTGGCCTTGGCTTTGAAAGACTTCTGAATTATGTCACTGGAATGGAGAACGTACGCGACGCTATTCCTTTTCCAAGAACCCCCGGCCACGCGGATTTCTAGACGTCAAAACCCACCCCAAAAGGGGCAATTGTTCGTAATTTAATCAATTTTTGTAAAAAATTGCCCGTCTATCCCCTAAAAAGTGATCAGATCTGAGCCATACTCAAAGCAATAGTAATCGATAAACCGCCATACGTAGGGCAGTTGAGAGGCTTTGAATCAGCAATGGACAGTATAGGGTGCGCAAATGAAGATCGCGGAATGACTGAGATGTCTATCGTGGATACGCTTGCCAAGTTGATATTCGGTGAAGAGTCCGGCTATGACCGCAGTGACCTGCAGATCATTGAGGTTTTGAGAATTGTCGAAAGCAACGTGAGCCTGGGCAGCCATATCGATATGGGGGTTTATTTGCGAGCCCTGGGAGTTCAGGAGATGATTAAGCTGGTCTCTTCGGTGCGCCGCGCAATGCTCAATGGTACCCGTAGAGATATCGCTTTTAGGCCATTGCCTGTTTTAAGCGGGCGATCACACAGCGCCCATTAGGGGTCTCCGGCTTCCGGTGGTTCTTCCACACTCTTTTCTTTTGCCGGCTTTAGGCCCGATTCCGGTAGTAGCCTGAAGAGCACCTTGTGAGTTTCATCGTCTACAGAGTCAAATTTAATCTGCACCGGATGGTTCAGAGCAAAGCGCCGAGTGGTGCTCGTCAGGCTCGATTGCCATTTATCAAAACTGAACTTCTCCGGATCTTTACGTAAGTCGATAAAACCCTCTAGTCCACTATCGTTTAGTCGCGCATTAAAACCACTGCTGTTGATGTGGCATATCGTGGCCTCTAGCGGTCCGTTCTCTGATTTTGATTGGGTCAGTAAATAATTGCTGGCCAGCCAGCGCTCCGCTTCAAGAGTCGCTGCGCGTACTTGTGTCAGGGACTTGGAGAGCTGGTCTAGCATTGGCTTCTCGACGAGATCGGCTTTATTGCCATGCAGCGCTGTTTTAATTTGCTGATGTGCGAGGAAGTCTGAGTATTTACGCAGTGGAGATGTCACATTGGTGTAGCACTCTAAAGCCATCCCCATGTGTACACTTGATTGTGTTGTGAGCGTGGCACGGGTGAGCAAACGGTTAACCATGGCGCGCAGTGGCAACGCGTTGTCTGCCCCAGAGAGACCTTTCATGATGTCGCGATAGCCCTCTCTGTCGGTGGGGTCTGTTTCGGCCAAGGCCGGTACATGCATTGCGAGGAATTTTTTGGTTTCGTCCAGGCGATCTGCGCGAAAGCCGGGGTGACTGACAAAGGGGCCGGTGCTACCGCAATCGGTTAAAAATCGCGCCGCACATCGGTTTGCGGCGATCATGCACTCTTCGACCAGCTTCTGAGACTGCATTTTTTCGTAGGTTTCTATACTTTCAATTTTTTTCTGGTCGTTGAGAATCCAGCGATACTCAGTGCGATCCTCCATGACCAGGCCGTTGGTATTGCGGTTCTCGCGCAGGGCTCTGTAGACTTGATAGAGCGCCTCCAAAGGCGTCGCATGACTCATCAGCTCGTCGTAGTTTCCCGCTAGATAGCGATCCACGCCGTAATAGGAAAGTTTGGCTCTTGATCTCACTTTGGCTTCGATGAATTCGAAGTTGCCTACCTCACCGGCATCACTGACGGATATTTTACACACCAGGGCGGGTCTATCTGCACCCTCAGACAATGCACAAGTGTCTTGCGACAGCACTTCCGGGAGCATCGGCAGTACGTCCCCATGGAAGTAGACCGAGGTGGCGCGAGAGGCGATGAACTGTTGTAGCGCCGAGCCAGCTTTGATGTAGGCAGTCGGATCGGCAATGGCTACGTAGAGCGTCCATCCGTCACTGCTGATTTCGGCGTACAAAGCGTCATCTATGTCTTGCGTTTTGGCTGCATCAATAGACACAAACTCCAAGTCACTCAGATCCCGGCGCTGAGTTGTTTCCAGGGGGTTGCAGTTGGCCAAATGTGCCTCTAGCTCTTGTAACTCATTTTTGGGCCACTGCGCTTCCAGGCGGTACTTGGCCTGGCAATACAAGTTCTCGATACCAGGGCTATCACTCTTGCCGACGACGCTTAAAATTTTTGCTTGGGGCTTACCGTCGCGAATGGGGTGGCGCAGTACCGCAGAGCGCACGTAGTCGTCCTCACTGACGCCATTGCGGGCATGGGGAGGAATGAATAACCAGCGGCTCAATTGGGGTAAATCGGGTTGTACGAATAAGGCTTTGCCTTTGCGTACACAGCGCCCAGTGAATTCTCCAATAGGGCTCTCCAGCAGCTTTTCAATTTCTGCGACGGTCTTGCCATCTTTGCTGGGCCGTATGCAGACTCTCACCTTGTCGTTGGGAAAGACCTTGAGCATTTCGTCCGGGGGAATAAAAATTTCGCGGCCGTCTTCCAGTACGGCAAAACCGTAGCGCGCTTGGGTGCCTTTTACGGTAGCATTTGCATGCTCTTTTTCCGCTTCCATTTGCGATTTAAGGCCTTGCAACGCAGAGAGGGTGTCATGATTGAGCATGGGGGGAATGGCTACTTATAGTTCTACACACAAGCGCTCTATGCTATCTGAAAACGGCGAGCCTGTCAGTCGGAGATGGTGCCTTACGTCCCAGGAATTACCTATTTGGCGTATTTGATTGACACGAAGGCACGAGCGGACTAATAATCAAACTGAAGTTAGACGTATTCGATACGCCATTTGATCCGCCGGGAAGCGCCTTTGACCTATTTCCTGACGCCGGCCAAGGTGTAAAAAGCCATAGTCGGGTCAAACATCAAGCGCCCATGCGCTGCCGCAGAGCCTGAGCCGCTCAGGCTTGATTCGCCCTTCAATTCGCCCGACAATTTAAGTGCTTCACAGCTGCCAAAACCCCCCCATCAACCTTTAACCCGACCTCTTAGCTCGGCCCCTTTACTGTACCTGTTCACCCTGACTAACCACTCTTTTGCACCTATCCCCCGAGGAATTTTTTATGGATGCTAGCTCTACTTTGCGCGTAGAAAAAACCAACCTAAAACCCGTTGTTAAAAAAACCTTCGTACTCGACACCAATGTACTGCTGCACGACCCCACAGCAGTTGCCGCTTTCAAAGAGCACGGCGTTGTCATACCCATGACGGTGCTTGAAGAGCTCGATCATATAAAGGATAGGCCCGAGAAAACGGTGAGCCGCGAGGCCCGTATTGCAATTAACATTATCGACAAAATCGTCGACGCCGCTTCTCCCCAGGAAATACAAAAGGGGGTGGAAATCACCGGTACGGGATTGGAGGGGGAGGCGCTGGGCACGCTAGCCATCTATCCGGACCAGCTGCTGGGCGACAATTCCGAGGTGCCATTTCTGGATGTAACTCAGGACCAGGCAAATGACAATCGCATCATCAATGTGGCGCTGCGTCTGCAAGCTGAAAACCCCAATGAGTTTATTTGTCTGGTCACCAAAGACATCAACATGCGGATAAAGGCCAAGGGGTCGGGGCTTGTAAATGTTCAGGACTATCGCCGCGATCGCGTGCTGGATGATATCAACCTGCTCGCGAAGGGCTACGAAACCCATGCTGGCGACTTCTGGTCTACCATTTCGGAAGTTGACACATTGCGCGAGGGGGATCACACGCTCCACCGCATACCGAGAAAGTCACTGCCCAATGCCTATCCCAATATGTTTGTTTATGACGACCAGAACTTCATGGCATTCGTGAAAAGGGTGGACCAAGAATTTGTCTACATGCGCTGCGAGAGCCGCGAGAACTTGATGCACAAAAGCTTTTGGGGCGTTACTCCACGCAACCTAGAGCAGGCAATGGCGATGCAATTGTTGTGTGATGACAACGTCGACATGACGGTGATGACCGGGCCTGCAGGTTCCGGTAAGACCCTTTTGGCTTTGGCCTACGGCTTACACGCCATTTTGGAGGAGGGCAGATACAGCAAGCTCATTGTTGCCAGATCCACTCCGCCTATCGCTGAGGATATCGGCTTTCTGCCCGGCACTGAAGAGGAGAAAATGGCGCCCTGGTTGGCTGCGTTTGATGACAACCTGGAGATTCTTCATGGCTCTGACGAGTCATCCAAGAGCAGTATCGAGTATGTCAAAGAGCGCGCGAACATTCAGTTCAAGTCGCTAAACTTTATGCGTGGTCGCTCGTTCAACAACGCCTACATCATTATTGATGAGAGCCAGGGTCTGACGCAGTTTCAGCTGAAGTCGATTATTAGTCGAGTGGGGGCTGACTCCAAGATTGTGGTTCTAGGCAACTTGGCGCAGATCGACAATAAGTACATTTCTCCTTTGACTTCGGGGCTGACTTATCTGGTTGAGAAGAGTAAGGCTTATCCGCATGCGGGGATTATGCATGTGAATGGGATTGTGCGGAGTCGGTTGGCGGCTTTTGCGGAGGAGAATCTTTAGGTTTTGGTTTTGATTCGTAGTTGACGATTGTATTAGCTCGAGTGAGAGGGCGGCAGAGCGGGCGACAGTAAGGATATGCGAAACCGGCTATAAAGCGCCTAATCATTCGAATACCCCTACCGCCACCCACTCCGCGTCGTTTCGTGGGTTGTTCAAATGACTCTGGGGGGAGTTAGGGGATATAATCTTGGGATGAATTCTTTATTTATTTTTTTCCAGCACATTATCCCTCAACATTTACTGTCTCGCGCTTTGGGGTGGTTGGCTGAGTTGCGCTATCCCATTGGGCTGAAGAACTTTGTGATTGAGCGCTTTATCGGTCAGTTCAACGTTAATATGGATGAGGCGGCGGACTCGGATCCTGCGGCCTATGCCAGTTTTAATGAGTTTTTTACTCGGCCTCTGAAAGAGGGCGCTCGGCCCATTGCCGTCGCGGATATTGTTTGTCCTGCCGATGGTGCCATCAGCCAGTTGGGCTCTATTAACGACTGCCATATTTTTCAGGCTAAAGGACATTCCTTTACCACTGAGGATTTGTTAGGGGGCGACAGAGAGCGGGCGCAGCTGTTTCGCGATGGTCAGTTCGCCACCATCTACCTGTCTCCCAAGGATTATCATCGGGTGCATATGCCTCTTGCCGGAACTTTGTCTGCCAGTTGCTATGTGCCAGGTAAGTTGTTTTCAGTGAATGGCGTTACCGCTGAGAATGTTGAGCGGCTTTTCGCCCGCAACGAGCGGTTGGTGTGTTACTTCGACACCGAGATCGGTCCTATGGCCTTGGTTCTTGTTGGCGCGATGGTAGTTGCCGGTATCGAAACGGTTTGGTCTGGTCAGGTGGCTCCGCCGCCTGCTCTGCCTGTTACGACGGATTTCCTGAACGTGCCGGTGGCTGTTTCTTTGGCTAAGGGCGAGGAAATGGGACGTTTTAAGCTAGGTTCTACGGCGATTTTGTTGTTTCCCAAGGGTGCTGTGGCTTGGGATGATTCTTATTCTGCCGGGTCTGGGACTCGCTTGGGTGAGTCTTTGGGGTCTTTTGTTGCTGCTTGATTAGTTTTGCGTGTTTAATTGGGTTTTCAGAGTGCGATGTCTGGCGGCGTATTACTTTCGTGACGCTATTGTAAGAGGGTGTGGCTGGTGTTGGAGGCTCGGTTGAGTTTTTAACTGGGTTTTCAGAGCGCGGTGTTGGGTAGAGGCATTCGAAACCGGCTATAAAGCGCCTAATCATTCGAATACCTCTACCCAACACCGCACTCTGAAAGTGCTAAATCTGGGCCACACCGAGCACCCCCGTCTTAAAAACTGCGTCCCTGACGCTAGCCACCCCTGCGATCCACAACCAGATAAAGCTCAAAACTGCCCGTCGACCTCGTCCAAAGTCGTCACCATATACCGATAGCTTGCTAACCGCTTCGCACTAATATCCCCGGCCTCTGCTGCTTTCAACAAAGCACATCCTGGCTCCTGCTCGTGTATACAGTCGCGGAATTTACAGGTCCCAAGAAACGGCCAAAACTCGCGAAACCCAGCTTCAACCTGCTGTCGAGTCATATGCCACAAACCGAATTCCCGAATCCCTGGGGAGTCTATCAATGTGCCGCCAGTGGGCATGTGAAATAGTTGAGCGGTGGTGGTGGTGTGCGTTCCTTTCTGGGTACTTTCTGAAAGAGCGCCCACTCTAAGCTCTGAGTCGGGCAGCAATACATTGACCAGAGAGGATTTCCCGACGCCGGATTGTCCTACTAAAACACTGGTTCGATCTTTAAGCGCAGCGAACAACGCTGTCATGCCATCTGAAGTGTTGCAGGAGGCCCGTAAAATCTTGTAATTCAACGTTGGATAAATCTTCAGTAGTAACTCAATCTCCTCGCGCCGTTCACTATCATTCGTGAGCAAGTCTGTTTTATTGAGCAAAATAATCGGTTCGATTCCGACAGTTTCGGCAGCGACTAGGTAGCGGTCGATTAAAGTGGCATGAGGCTGCGGCAACGATGCTAGGACTATAATGATTTGATCTATGTTGGCGGCGACGGGCTTTAAGTTGCCCTGGGAATCGGGTCTGGAAAGCACTGAGTCTCGCTCCAACTGAGCAACAACGACGCCAGTGGGTTCACCTTCACACCAAATAACGCGGTCACCAGTGACCAAACCTTCAAGGTTTGCTCTGAGATGGCATCTTTGACTTTCGCCGGGCGAGGACTCAACCGCGACCTGAGTACCAAAGTGAGCAACCACCAAGCCTTCACGCTCAACCCCAAGCTGCCCAGCGGACAGGGCCTCCTCGGTACTGGCATCCCGCTTGGCAGCGCGCTTGGCACGCTCCTCCTGAATTTTTTCAATTCGCCAAGATTGCTTGCGCGTAAGCTTACGTTTACTCATCTAAACAAAAACATATTGTCTTCCCAATTATTTGCACTTTAACTAAAGAGACCTAGCGGATAAAAGTAAAGCGGCCAATTAAGAACCATAAGCCACAAGATCCAGAGCCCATTATTAGCCCCAGTCCTACCCCTGTCGAGCCATTTTGTTACACTGCGCTCCAAAGAAACTCTTTTGAAACACCAACAAAACCCTAATAAAGGACACCAAAGCTCATGCAAAACCCCAGCAACCTCATTTGGGTAGATATGGAAATGACAGGCCTGGACCCTGACGGCGATGTCGTCATAGAGATTGCCAGCATAGTGACCGATTCGCAGCTCAATACATTGGCCGAAGGACCGGTAATAGCACTACATCAGTCCGACGAGCGATTAGCCGGCATGGACGACTGGAACACGACACACCACACTGGCTCGGGCCTGGTAGACCGCGTTCGAGACAGCACTTACACCGAACAACAAGCTACCGATGAGACCATTGCATTTTTGGAGCAGTGGGTTCCCGCCGGCGCATCGCCCATGTGCGGAAACACTATTTGCCAGGATCGCAGGTTTATGGCGCGCCACATGCCCCTACTGGAGGTGTTTTTTCACTATCGTAATCTTGATGTGAGTACCTTAAAAATTCTGATGAACTTGTGGCGACCGGAGCTGGCCAGCGGCATCGAAAAGACAGCGGCTCATTTGGCCCTGGATGACATTCGGGAATCGATCGAGGAAATGCGCTATTACAAGGAACATTTCCTGCGCTTGTAGGAGTTTCGGTTTGGAGCTTTTGGTTCTTGCTCTAGGCTGTAGCTTGCGCGTGCTGATTCAGCGCCCAATTAACGTGCTCCCTGACCAGCTCCGACGGATCGTCCTTACGTTTGTGTAAAGCTGCCAAGATAACGGATGTGCCGGGCGCATTACCCAGTGCTATTGCCAGGTTTCGCAGCCATCGCTGATACCCTATTCGACGCATGGCCGAACCTTCGGTTTTTCTTAAATAGGTGTCCTCGTCCCACTCGAACAATTCCACCAGGTCAGCATCTGCCAATTGGTGGCGAGGTTTGAAATCTCCTTCGTCACTGAATTGAGCAAACTTGTTCCATGGACAAACCAGCTGGCAATCGTCACAGCCGAAAATTCGGTTTCCCATGAGTGGTCGCAGGGCTTCGTCAATACTGCCCTTGTGCTCTATCGTGAGGTAAGAAATACACTTTCTGGCATCTAGCTCGAAGGCCCCGACAAAAGCATTGGTCGGACATATGTCCAGGCAAGCGGTGCAGCTGCCGCAGTGTTTGCTGTCTTGAGGCGGATCAGTGGGTAAGGGCAAGTCGGTGTAAATCTCACCCAGGAAAAACCAGGATCCGGCTTTGTCATTAATGAGCATGGTGTTTTTGGCGATCCACCCCAGCCCCGCTTTTTCAGCTATCGCTCTTTCCAGTACGGGGGCGCTATCAACAAAGGCTCTGTACTGCCCGCTGCCCGCTTCCGATTCTATGCGCTTTGCCAGGGTCGCCAGGCGTTTCCGAATCAGTTTGTGGTAGTCCCTACCCAGTGTATAGCGTGAAATATAGGCTTTTTCTGGTGACTCCAGTATTTTCAAAGCTTGAGTGTCTTCGGTCACATAGTCCATTCGAAGTGATAAAACCCGGCATGTCCCAGGTATGAGTTCGGCCGGTCTTGATCGCTTGGTACCGTGGCTGGCCATGTAGCCCATGCTGCCGTGATAGCCGGCAGCCAGCCATTTTTCCAGGTACGCTTCGTTTTCACCCAAATCTACATCGCAAATTCCCACCTGCTGAAACCCCAGTTCGGCCGCCCACTGGCGGATCTGCTGTGCCAGCGCCAGCTGCTGTTCGGTGTTTAGCGTGTTTTCCATGGATTGCTTTCAAGCTCGGATGGGGATCTTGGGTAATTTTGACAGATTAATAGGGGCTGTGGGGTTTTATGATTCGATATACTAGCGTTCAAGGTAGCGTGTGCGTTGGGTGTTTTACTCGATGCACTTACAAACAGGATAGGCAGGTGAACAAATGAATTCCAATTTGGGTGTTGAGGCCCTCTACACGGCTGCTCAGACTCGAGCGCTCGACGCTGCAGCGATCAAGGGCGGCATACCCGGTATTACTCTTATGGCTCGAGCGGCTGCCGCCAGCTTCGATTTGTTAGTGGAACTATGGCCTGAGGCTGAATTCATTCAGGTTTTTTGTGGCACCGGAAACAACGGCGGTGACGGATACTTAATCGCTGACCTTGCCCACAAGCGCGGTGTGTCTGTGCAGGTGTGGCAGCTAGGCGATGTCCAAAAAATAAGCGCTGATGCCAAATTGGCGCGCGACCAGGCATTGCGCAATGGTGTGATTGAACATGAATATTCTCAAGGTTGCCTTGAATCAGAGGGTATTGTCGTTGATGCAATGCTAGGCACTGGGCTCGGCGGCGATGTTCGAGAGCGCTTTGCGCAGGCCATCGAGGAGATTAACGATGCTTGCCTGCCCGTGCTCGCGATCGATATACCCTCGGGGTTGTGCAGCGATACCGGTCGAGTACTCGGTAGAGCAGTGAACGCTCACGCAACCATTACGTTTATTGGCCTCAAGCGCGGTCTATTTACTTTGGAAGCTCCAAATCAGAGCGGGTTTATCCATTTTACGGACTTGGAAATACCCTTTGACGTCTACGAAGATCAGGCGGCGGATTGCTTCCGTCTAACGTTGGAAGATATGTTGTTGCACTTACCGGCACGCTCCGAGGCGGCTCATAAAGGGTCGTTCGGGTCCGCACTGGTGGTCGGCGGTGATTACGGAATGGGCGGTGCTGTTGCGATGGCCTCCGAGGCTGCCTTGCGCTGTGGCGCTGGACTAGTGCGCGCCGCGACTCGCAGTGATCATGTTGCCGCCATTATAGCTCGCAGGCCCGAAGTAATGGCTTACGGCGTGGCCTCAGGCCAGGAATTGACGAGTTTGTTAGATTCTGCTGATGTTCTTGTTGTGGGCCCCGGTCTCGGCCAGTCGCCCTGGTCAGAGCAGTTATTGCAGGTTGCTGCGGCAGCCAATAAACCGATGGTACTCGATGCCGATGGCTTGAACTTGCTCTGTCAGGGCAAGATTGTCGATGAACGCAGGCGCGAAAACTGGGTTTTAACGCCGCATCCGGGTGAGGCTGCTCGTTTGTTGGATATAACCACCGCAGAAGTTCAACAAGATCGATTCGCTGCTGTCGTCGCTTTGCAAAAACGCTACGGAGGGGTTGTAGTGCTCAAAGGTAATGGCACCTTGATCGCCGCAGCTGATCAACTGCTGCTGAGTGATTACGGCAACCCGGGAATGGCCAGTGGTGGTATGGGTGACGTATTGAGTGGTGTGATCGGTAGTTTGATGGCTCAGAATATGGATCCGTTCGCCGCTGCAGCCCTGGGTGTTTGTCTGCATGGTGCGGCCGGCGACGAAGCC
>JBLGAR010000016.1:0-47889 GCA_047612385.1 Cryomorphaceae bacterium
AACTAAACTCGATCGATTCATAATTGCCCTCTTAGGCTGTGGCCTTTTGCAAAAACTGACTACGCCGCGTAAAAATACTGGTTAAGCTGGTAGGCGATCAATGCAACACCGGCGGCGACGATAGCAACATTGACAGAAGTTGCGACGATCCGATTATCTCGCAACACCGGCACATAGTTAAGTAAGCACAATGCGACAAGCAAGGCCACAACCTGACCCAACTCAACTCCTATATTGAAGGCTAGCAAATTGGCTAACAGCCCATCATCTCGTACGGCCAATGTTTGCAGCTTCGTCGCCAGCCCGAGGCCATGAAACAGTCCGAATACGAAAACTACAATTTTTTCCTTTGGTCGCTCGCCAAAAATAGTGGTCAACCCGCCGAGATTATCGACACCTTTGTAAACCACTGAAAAACCAATGATGGCATCGATCAGATATGCGTTGACTGACCAGCTGAACAAAACCCCGGGAATTAGCGTCACACTGTGCCCCAAAGCAAACAGTGAGACCAGTATCAGTACATCGCGCAGGCGCACAATATAGAAAATGACACCCAGTAAAAACAGAAGGTGGTCGTAGCCTGTCACCATGTGTTTGGCGCCCAGCCAAATATAATGACCTAGCTGCACGCCGGCCACAGCGTGCATTTTCAATATGTCTTCATGGTCGACTTCGTGCGCCTCGGCGCAGATGCCCAATGACAGCAGGAACAGGCAGAATACAAATTTACCCATCACATCTCACCCTGTGCTCACATAGGGGATAAGCCTGCCCATAATCAACACGCCAAACCACACTACTAAAGACAATGCGCCAATAAGCTTCGCCTCCAGCGGCGTATTCGAATGACTCGGCCAGGTCTGCAGCGGACGACCGAGCCGCAGCACAAACCACAGTACATTGAGGCCCGCGAGGACTATCAACAGCATTTTTATTTGGAAACCTGCGTGATTAAGGTAACGCTCTGGATCACCCACCACAAACATGAGGCCCGTGAGCAGGTTGATTCCAAAACCCAGGGAGGCCAAAGGTAATAATTGCAGCGTTCCTAGGATAGACAGACCGCGGAAAAACCCAATCAACCTTAGGTCAACCACAAACAATGCGCCCAGCATCAGTGACAAGCCAAAAAAGTGCAGTGTCTCAAACAGCGGCCAGGCCCAGAAGGTATCGATGATCCAGGTATGCAGCGAGGTCGTTAAAATCCATTCTTCCATGCCTGCTACCTGCTCATTCTATGTAGGCAATCAAGCGGCCGGCGATCATCGCCGCGCACAACAGCAGCAACGAGCTAAGGGCCAGAATTTTGGCATTTGATCCGACAGCGCCACCTGCATCCCAATCATCCGCATGTCGCTTGAAAAGACCCTGTAAACGCGCAGTGCCAACTAAAGCGAGCAAAATACAGGTGATTTTGATCAGAAACGCCGGGTGGGTTATAAAGTAAGTCGCTTGGCCTGCGAACAGTGAAAATCCCGATATCAGGTTCACGATAAATCCAACCCAGGCCAGTTTGATCAAACAACGCAGAGGCGCAATTTCCAAGCCGGGGAAGCATCCGAGCACACGCAGATCAACTATGGTGAGAGATCCGGCCACCACGGCGAGCCCGATGGCGTGACAGGACAGCAGGATAGGGTAGCCCCACGTTGAGGTGGCTACCCAATCGCCCAGAGAGCTAAGCTCGAGCCACCCAAAAAACTCCACTACTGCCTCCTGTATAGAGCGTTTAATAGGCCATGTTATGTTGGCCACAACCTTTTACTTGTGTGGAATAGTATCATCTTAAAAAGATTGCCTGGGCCCAAGTTTATCGAGGGACAATTTTCGAAGCATACTCTGGTGATTTAGATATTACTTATGAAATATCAAACCTGTGTTGGTGTGATCCTGACTGCGGTCGTCACCTGCACCAGCGCTTTGGAGAAGGACACTCGCACTAGCGTCGCCTTCTGTAAATTATCTAACGAACCGCGAGATCGCGGCGATTATTGCCTTCATTTCGAGTACCTGGGGTTCTGGCGTGCTACTGGTGACTGAGGAAAAGGTAAACGAGGCTCATTGAGTCATTTCTTGGTGAGCGCGGCCAGGTAGGCCTTCACCGAACCCGATGCCTCTTCGAAATAGTCTTCGAATCATTCGAAAATACGGGACAGCTCTGCACGGCATTGATCCCACGCCAGCACATCGCATTATTTTTCCCCTGATTGTCGCTTACCCCAGCTCGTCTACTGCCCTGCTCGCCATCATTATCGCGGTTTGCGCATCGGCACCGGGCGCAGAGTCGCAATTTGCAATCGTGATTCTCCCAAAAGCTTGTCTACCCACTGCCGTAGAATCCCCCGGGCCCGCAACGGTGTATCCGTGACCCCATCGATTGACAGATATACTTGCAACGTCGGAATCAAAATTGAATGATGTAGCGGGAAGCATCCCGCTAAGATGGTTTCTTATTTCTTTTTCATAGTCTTCGAACTGTAGCCCCAACATCCGGTATCGCGCTTCACGAAACTGATCGAGTTTTGGTGCACCAACGGTTTTACCATAAGGGCAGCTGATCATCTGAATAACACAAGGATCGTCGGGCGTTTTTGTGTACTCATAGCCGCCTATGCTGACCGGGAAATCCATCAGCACTGCTTGGTGCATGTTGCCCGGGGACATGGCCATACCGATTTCCATCTCTTTCAAAGCCCGCCAGTTCTTTAAACCCACCGTAGTGTATTGAAGTGGGCTCTTCGTTTGAAGCTTTAGAGCAGCCGCCTGGGTCTCAGGGAGGCCTGCAACGATATGCGGAATAATCATGTTGTAACACGCCATTACCACGCTTTTGGCCTTTATTGTGTGGACCCCATCGTTGTTAGCATAATTTACGAGCACCTCACTGGCGCTATCGCTTTTCCCAAAATGCTGCACCTTGACCACGGTACTGTTGAGCCTAATGCGAACTTGATTATTGACTCTGTCCAACTGGTCGTAATCGAACTTTGACAGTATCAGTTCTTCGGCGTTACCTCCCTTGGCGACGCTGGGAATGAGCTTCTTTACCAATGCACGCGCGACGCCTGCATTGCCATCGGGAAAGTGATGAATATAAGGATTGTTTTCATCGTAAACAGGCACCGCTTCAAAACCCAATGCGCCGGCAACTTTCGCAGCCTCAATGCTCAAAAGCTCTGCGCTAGCGCTTGCCCAGTCGAGCCCGGAATTTCTAGCCATTCGCAAAACGCCGGGATCATCCACTCCCAAGGTAGTTTTCAAGTAATCAAAATAGGAATGCGTGCTTATATAATCTTGCAGCTGCTCTGCCGGCACCGCTATTTTGTGCAAGCCGCCGTTTAACACTCGCAGTAACTGCTCTTTTCCTCTGGCACTTAAGGGTGCCTGCTGAGCCGCTTCTTCATTGGATATCTTTGCACCCAATAATCCTTCAATATAGTTAGGGTAGTTGCAAAACGGATGCCGAACGACTTTATCTTCGCCAAAAACTGCTTTGCTGAAGTAAGTCACAGAGCCCAAATTGTGTCGGCGAAAGAAGTCCGTGTCGTAGGCCGTGTTAAACCGATTCAAGTCAACACCGATATCTTCAAACAGGTCGCTTATCACTTTGTCTGCATTGAGGGGCTCTACAAGTGATTGTGATCCGCCATAGGAAATTAGCGTGTTACCGTTTATCGAGTGCTCATTTCGCTTGGCGTGCCCGCCAAAGTCATCATGGTTGTCCAGGATAAGTACCGTCTTATCCGCCCCATATTTTTGCTGATAAAAATAGGCCGCCGATAAGCCACTTAGACCACCGCCCACAACAACGAGGTCATAAGCTTCAGCCCCTTTGGCAGTTGGTTCCCAATCGGTACGCTGCTTCCACGCAAGGGCATGGGCGTGAGTGTTTGACCCAGGGTGACTTCCTCTGAGCCCAGTGAGGGATGGTGGATAATATGAAGGGGTTAATGCAGCCATAGCGCCCTGGCTGGCAACACCATAGTTCAGTAGTGAGCTCCCCGCCGCTACCAGCGTTCCGTTGATGAAGTCTCTTCTTTTTATTCCACTCATTTACTCATTCTCAGTTTCGTAATACTGACGGTTACTTCAAGTGATGTTACTCACCCATTACTTGATCTTCAATAAGACCAAAGTCTATAAACACTATTGTGCAGAAAGTGGGCACTGACTCAAAATAGTGAGTGGCGCAGTGGTTATCTCTCTGGCCTCATTACAGGAAGCCTGTATGACCGTGGATCGATGGGCTATGCGGCTTGCACCCTATTGCCGTAATTGGTTTGATGGCTCAGTTGACTACCAAGATTGGACTAAGCGCATTGGTCGGTATGGCAGTGTATGTTTTCACGGTGATATTCGGATTACTGTTGATGCTCGCAGTGTACCTGGTGGTGTTGCCAGTATTAGTAGGTGAGAAACCACTGCGGTTTTTACACAATACCCGGGACGTTTTATTGTTGGCATTTTCTACATCCAGCTCCGCCACGGTAATGCCTCTGTCTATTAAGGCTGTAGAGGATCACTTAGGGGTGCGCCCCCCCATATCGCAGTTTGTGATTCCACTGGACGCCACCATTAATATGAACGGTACCGCTTTGTACCAACGTGTAGCCGCCGTGTAGCCATCGTGTTTCTTGCTCAGGTCTACGCTATCGATTTGAGCTGGAGCAGCATGGCTCTGGTAGCCACTATGGCTGTCGCGGCTTCAATTGTTTCTCCAGCGATGCCCGCTGCACAGAATCAGCGCGATGCAGAAGCATCGAAATTTTCTAACTTTACTTATCTGTATTTAAATCAATGTATTATAGGGTATTGATTATGTTATTTATAGAATATAGTTGCAATTGATTGCACGGTCGCCACAACGCCCAGTGCGTTTCAATCACTCCAAAAACTACCCTGCCTGTGCCAACTACACCAGATTTATGAAGCGACCGCGATCTTTGATTTCCAAGCTATAGACAAAGAACTTGCTGCCGTCCTACAGTGATATTGACACTCAAGTAAACCATGGATTGCGACCGCTGTTTCTCGCTCGCGCAAGGACTACTTAGTGCGATGACGCAGACCATAGCGAGTACTGGAAATGAGCGGTGCCTGAAGAGCCTCCAAATCTAAATGACTGATGGAGCCATCGTTATATTAGAATGTGTAGCAAAAATGGAGAAGACATTAGAGCCTGAATATTTTAACCACCACTACCCACTCTAACAGCGAGCACATCACACTCAGCACCGTGCATAACTGCGTTTGCGGTAGACCCAAGCATTAGGCCCAGGCCGCACCACTTGAATAGCGGCAGTAAAAACTTGGTCGGCTTCGTCGCTGGGATCAACCATGACAAGAATATTTCTATATGACATTTCCGAATCCTTTTTTAAGCCTGAACAGGTTGGACCGAAATTTTCCGATACAAGATAAGTGTTGCAACCAAGCCAACCACGCATATTCCGGCTACTGTAAAAAAGAATAATCGGTATCCCTCCTGACCTGGATACAGATCCAGAAGAATGCCTCCAAGCAGCGGCATAAAAATGTCCGGCGTAAAGCCAACAACAGAAACAATCCCAGCTGCGGTACCCGTTACACTAAGAGGAATACCGCCTTCTTCCAGCAGTGCAAAGTAAATCCCCCTTATGGCGAAAACGGCCAATGATGCGATCGCCACATTCACGATCATAAGTGGCAACAAGGAGGGCAAGCCGGGCATCACCGCGAAGGCGGAAAAAGAGGCTATCAGTACTACAAATAGAAAGGCGACCGACTTCGCGACACCAAACTTGTCTGCAAAAAAACCTGCACTCAACGCCGCAATTGGCTTCATCCACAACTTCCCGACGCTGAGCGCAGCGGCCATTGTGACGCTCATCAAAAATATATCCGATGAATATGATGTGAATCGAAACGTGCCCCAATAAGCACAGTAACCACAGAGAATGATAATAGCGATCAGCCAAACCGCTGGCATTTTCAACACTGCGACGATCTCTTCTAACCCCACTTTGGCTTGATCGTCCTCGACGTTCCTACCACCTGCCTCGTCGTCGATCGTGAACCAGACGAGAACGCCAAGAATCAAATTGAGTACAGAGAACTGCACGATCACCATGGAAAGCGCAAAGGTAGTACTGCCGAGCAGCCCGAATACAGCGAGAATAGCCATTGCGCTAATCACTTCGCTGAACCCGCGCCCGGTTTCGAGAACACCGAACGCCCTGCCCTGTTGATCTGGTGGTGCCCAGTTGCGCGTAACACGTATCATCGAGCCCCAGAAAAGCAAAGTGATGGTGACGCCCCACACAGCGTGCAGTCCGAGGCTAATGGCATAGCTTGGGAAGGTGGCAAAGTACAAGCCCGAACCCCCGGTCAGCAGCAGCGAGGCCGTTAGTAAAATACGCGGCGACACCCGATCAGCCATCCAACCACCGGGCAAATAGGACAGCATGGCGGTTACACCAAATGCACTAAGTAAAGAGCCTACTTGGGCATTATCGAGCTGTAGTGCATCGGCTAGAGGCCTGTAGTAGACCTCCTGCAAGAAGGGTAAGTAGAAAATAACACCACCCGAGATACTTAACACAATCATGATCAGCCAGTGGCGGAATTTCTGAGACCTGATGCTCAACCGCAGTGCCCTGCCCGAATCGATGCACCTATAAAATTACAGATGAGTCGCTCTGCATGAATCATTGTCGTATTGCCAACATCATGTTTTGGTGCGATCTCAACAAGGTCCATGCCGACAACTCGGCCTTTTTTTACCAGACCATGTATTAGCTTTCTGGTTAGAAGCCAGTCTAAACCACCAGGTGTTTGGGCCATCACCGCTGGCATTATTGTGGGGTCAATACCGTCGGCATCGATGGTCAAATACAAAGGACCGCCTTCGGGTATGCGATCGAGCACCGCATCCATGCCGATATCGTGCATTTCGTAAGCAGAAATGAGATCGGCACCGTAAGCCCGAGCGTCCTCAACATCATTGAGCCGAGCGCTACCGATTCCGCGCATGCCGATCTGCACGATATCTTTAATCCAAGGCATTTCAGATGCACGTCTTATCGGGCTTGAGTAACCTTCTGTCTCGCCGTTTACCTCATCACGCCAGTCAAGGTGTGCGTCCACGTGAACCAATGTAATGGGCTCATTGAAGATCTCGAGCGCTCGCAAAACAGGGATTGGAACACCGTGGTCGCCCCCCAGGGAAATTAGAATGGCTCCGCTGGTGAAAATTTTCCGAGCGGCAAGCTCAGCATTTTTGTAATGCACTTTATGATCACGGGGATCGGCACACACATTGCCACAGTCAACGGCAATTATGTTCTTGCCGTCGAACAAATGGCCGCCAAGATCCCAGTCGAAATGATTTTTGGTGTATTCAATATCCTCAGGGGTGGGGGTGTGTCGGATGATATCCGGAGCCGTGCTCTGGTCATTCGCCATTGACGATGGACCGTAGGGCATGCCGAATGGGATACCCAGGATAGCAAAATCTGCCTGTAAGTCATCCAGATTCAATACCAATGGGAAGTCGAGAAATGTGCCGCCCTTGTTACCGGGTGGCTCGGTCAATTTTTCTGTCACGGTTTTTCCCTGCTGAAGCCGTTGAGAAAGGTTATGCCGAACGCTCATCATCTGTAGCCGCTAAAGTCTCGTTTCTCGCTTGAACGATAAACCGGAACTCTGAGCCTTCGCCATACACGCTGCGAACGGTAATTCCGCCCCCCATCATTTCTACCAAACCTTTGCTAATGGACAACCCCAAACCAGAGCCGCCAAATTCTCGGGTTGTGCTGCCGTCCGCCTGCGAAAAAGTGTCGAAAATGCTTCCAATATTTTCTTCCTCAATGCCGACACCTGTATCCCTGACGGCAAACGAGAGCGTCAGAGCGTTGCTATCATCTCCATCGTTGCGGTCTAAGCAGTCAATTGACAGCACAACCTCACCGGAGTGGGTGAATTTGACAGCATTGTCCAGCAGATTGAGCAGCACCTGCTTTAGGCGTTGCCTGTCAGCCACGATGGTATCGGGTAGTTTGTTATCCGACAGCATTTGGTAGCGCAGCCCATTCTCTTGCGCGGCTGCTGAAGCGACAGCGCTCACCTCTTGCAATAGCGTCTCAACTGAAAAGCTCACATTGCTTATCTCCATATGGCCCGAGCTCATGTTCGAAAAATTCAAAATATCGTCAATCAGCTTAAGCAGCGACTGCCCAGAGCTCATCACCGCTTCCACGAAGCACTGTTGTTGGTGGGTAAGCTCAGAACGCATGAGGATATCTGCCATGCCGATCACCCCATTGAGCGGAGTTCGAAGCTCGTGGCTCATAGCGGCGAGAAATTCACTTTTAGCGCGGGACGCTGACTCAGCCTGGTCTCGGGCAAGCGTCAACTGTGTTCTAGACATATCGAGGTTCCCTGCAAGAAAGTCGATTTCGTCGGCCAGCGTGCCTACCTCGTCTTTCACGGAAGCATGGTATCCGGCCGTCAAATCTCCGGTTTCTCGCATGTAGCTAACATGCCTCTTGAGTGATAGCAGGGGCTGTACCATCAATTGTCGCAGCGCCAGCCAGCTCAGCATAATTGTTACCAGAATGGCGATGGATAGAAACAACATCGCATTGCGGATGGATATGCCTCCCGCCATACTGATATCTCTAGGTGTTCGTATTTCCACAACAGTCAAAGTGTTGCCGCTGATATCTTTCAGTGGCAGGTGTTTAATAATATGAGATTTCGACGAGTGCTCGGATGCCGCAGACATAGCTGGCAAAAGCTCGAGTTCTACTCGCGCCCTACGCGCAATGGCCTCGAACCTCTCAGCATTTAAGAAATGAGCGACGAGAAATCGTCCGGCAGGTTCTCGGTTGTTTTCGCTATTGCGAATGGGGACAGACACAAGCAACAGCAAACCCTCGGGGGTCTGCATCAAACCAGAAATTTCGGTCGTCAAATCTCGCACTGCAATATCTGGCGTAAAACCACTGAATTTCGAATCAAGCTCATCCAAAATGATTTTCTGTATAGAGAGCTCTTCTTCATGCGTATCATCAAGTAATGTGCCGGCAACAAAGGCTCCATCAGCGTCAAACATCAGCATGCCATCGGCACCTGGGTAAGGTGTCCATTGTTCATAGCTCAGAAAGCGCTCTACATAGTGAGGTAGAACATCTGGATTAACCACAGCGTCATATGTATCGTCCCAGCGCGCGTAATCGCGATTAAACAATGTTTGGTTTTCAATCAGGTGCTCAATTGCCACCTCTATGTCGGCCACTTCCTTACGACTCTGTTTTTCTTCGAGCTTCCTGAAGGTTGAATCGATTGACAGCTGCAGGATAAAGTAGCTGCCGGCAATAAGAACCACACCGATCAGCAAAAAGCTGATGATGATTTTTCTCTGAATCAAATTTTCCTGATCAGCCAATTAAGCAAGCCTTTTCCCGGAATCGTGTTATGCCCTTGAACGGACTCTCCAGTGACACAGTTCGCTCCATGAATGAGTTAAGTTGATTAATTTCCGCTTGCTGATGATCATATGTGGTAAGTGAAACAACGATCAAGTGCCCGCTTTCACACCAATCCCAGACTGGCATTAGCCGGGTGAGTTGTCAAAGGCTACTCGCTTTTTGTGCGCGACTTTATATAATCCTCTCCCTGGCAATACTGGGAACGGCTTGCCCGCCACGGCAACGACCGTTACACCATCCGTACTTAGCGGGTATCTGTATTCAAGTCACTCAAACGTTGGTTCGGCGAGGCCATAACCCTCTTTGCCAGGTCAGTGTAAGCGCCATAAAAATGGTTTAGGGGCAAAAGATTCAAGTCAACTTCAGTGCGACGACGCAGCTGTGCCAGCCGCTCTGGTCCCAAGACATAACCGAACAAAAGCATTCCAGCTATTGGACCTTCGTATTATCCAGTCACAATGGGGCGCGACGAAAAAACCAACAGACCCTGGGCCGTCTTTACCATGCCGTCGATCAGGGACTGTGTATAATCATGCTCGAGCAAGCTAGCAAGATCGCTCGCTGAAAATTCGAGTTCCCGAAACTTTCTCTGAACGCCTTCTATCTCACCCGCTATCCTCCCCAAAACGACTGAACCGGAGTTATCCAGAAATAGCACCACATCGAGGACAAGGTTACTCATCGTTTCCGCATCGAGATTTGTTTCTTTAAAGGCGTCATTTTTCCCCTGGACAAAATAATAGCTGTCGTCCCAAGGTGCCCAATCGCCGGTGAGCCTGGATATGTTCTCATATTCATGCAGCAAGGCATTTTCTGCTCGGGTTAAGTCTGCCTCTGTGGCAGCATCCTCCAAGGTGGCAAACGCTGGCATAATCTGAAATTGCAGTACCCCATTCCCCATTCCGCCAAAGAGAAGCATAACTATTGCCATAACAGCCGACACTTTTTGCTGGATGGTCATACTGCAGTGGTGCTTATAGAGAACTAGATATCGTTATATCGACCTCCTAGGCAAAACCTTCAGGGGGTTCTGGCAGGCCAAGCTAGGTAGGGTAATCAGTGCTTTATAAACGGTTCAGATTTTCGAGAACCCATTGCGCTCTTTTAAGCGTGTCTTTACGTAGTGTGGAATCCATTTTCTCAAGATTACGATACACCATACCTATGCGAGGGTTCTTCGAAAAGCGATCTCGATGACGTTCCATAAAGTGCCAATAAAGGCTATTAAACGGACAGGCAGCCTCCCCTATTTTTTCCTTAACTGAGTAATGACACCCCGAGCAGTAGTCGCTCATGCGATTAATATACGAACCACTGGCGGTATAGGGCTTGCTCGCAATCAGCCCACCGTCAGCGAACTGACTCATGCCGCGAGTATTAGGCATTTCTACCCATTCAATGGCATCGATGTAGACACCTAGGTACCACTCATCGACTTGAGCAGGGTCTATGCCAGCGAGTAAACAAAAGTTACCGATTACCATCAGTCTTTGTATATGATGCGCGTAAGCGGTGTCTAACGACTGGCCCAGTGACTGCTGCATACACTTCATCTTAGTGTTACCAGACCAAAAATAATCAGGCAGATTACGTTTTGCATCTAATGAATTAAGATCTGCATAAGACGGCATATTCACCCAGTACATGCCGCGCACAAACTCTCGCCAGCCAATGATTTGCCTAACAAAGCCTTCTATTTGTGCCAAGTCAATCTCTTCAGGACGCGATTCAAACTCAGCGATAGCTCGTTTAATGACCAGCATGGGACTTAGTATCTTCGCATTCATAGCGAACGACAAACGCGAGTGATAGAGGCTCCAAGCATGCTTGCTATTGGCGGTCATAGCATCTTGAAACCGCCCAAAATTCGGCAAGCCGTGCTGGCAAAAGTAATCAAGTAAGGCTAGTGATTGCTTACGCGTTACCGGCCAGAGAAGCGTGTCTCCAATTTCACCAAAGTGCCCGATTTTCTGAGTCTCTAGACGTTTTAGTAGATCAGAGAAATCGTTTTCAAAAACTAGTGGCTCTGGAATTTCACTCAAATCTGCTTTCTTGAGCTTATTCCGATTCTCTGCATCAAAGTTCCATTGCCCGCCAAGCGGGTTCTCGCCTTCCATCATGATATTATGTCTTTGGCGCATCTTCCGGTAAAAGCCTTCAAGCCTTGTGGCTTTGCCCGGCTTAAAGTACTGACTTATCTCTTCGAATGGCAAAATAAAATGTTCGGTGTCTACACAGGTGTAGGCAATGTTAGCGGCTTGAAAGTTGATACCTTCGAGTTGAGATAATACGCGATACTCATCCGGGCGCTGATGCTCGAATCGCTCGATCTTGAACTGAGCGCAGAGCTCCGTTATCAAATCTGAAAGGTCTGTGTAATTCTGGGTTTCTTCAAGTGTTAGATGTAGTACCTCATGCCCAGCCGATTGCAGCGCATCGGCAAACGCCTGCATAGCAATGAAAAACGCTGCAATTTTCTGTACATGGTGTTTTACGTAGCTCGCCTCTTGATGGAGTTCGGCTATTACATACAACACAGTGTCGTCTTTGTCTTGATACCAAGAATGTGAAGCATTGAGCTGGTCGCCCATGATCAGCCGCAGTGATTTGTAAGTCTTTTTCATAAGGTTAATTGCTATTATCTAGTTTAGATATTCGCTTGCTTTGACATGTCTTAGAGCAATACTTGACTTCACTCCAGCTTCTTTCCCATTTCTTGCGCCACGCAAATGGCCTATTGCATACTACGCAAATCTTGCTAGGTAAGTTCGTCTTTTGATATGTCATTAGCGGCTCCTCACATGCTGACGAAGAATACGCTTAGCTTCAGTCTCGACATCCGATCGCTTTTGCCAAGCCCACAACTGCTCACTCGCTTGTCGATAACTTAGGCTGGTATCCACAATGGGTGCCGGATAGTTTTGGCCGATCACAAAACCATACATTAACTCTTCCATAGCCGTAACATTCCACGGCTCGAACAACATTTCGCTTGGAAGTGACTCGAGCTCTGGGCACCACTGCCGAATAAACAAGCCATCGGCATCATGTTCTTGGGCCTGCTTGGTCGGGTTGTAAATACGGATGGTATTTATACCTGTGACACCGGCTTGCATTTGAAACTGTGTATAGTGAATCCCCGGCTCGAAATCCAGGAACACACTAGCGAGATGTGCCACTCCCCGCCTCCAGTCAATTTGTAAATGATGAGATAAAAAACTCACTAACATAGCTCGCATTCTAAAGTTGAGGTAGCCTGTTTTTATCAAACAGCGCATACAGGCATCAACCAGCGGATAACCTGTATTGCCCGTGCGCCAGGCCACTAGATCTTGCTCAGATCTAGCGTCATCACGATAGGGCATATCTCGGTAGCCCGCGTTGATTGGCTCAAACTCCATGCTACATTCGCTTTCAAATTTCTGAATAAAGTGACAATGCCAATGTAGACGAGAAGACAATGCTGACAATGGCTTACGCCAGCCTTTTCGGTCCCAATGACTGAGTAAGTGTTGATACATCTGGCGCAAGCTTATGTTGCCCCAAGCCAAATAGGGCGACATTCGCGAACAGCTGAGTTGGCTTTGCAGTGGTTTGGCAATCAGCCAGTGATAATCTCTACCTCGAGCGTGAAAAAAATCATCAAGCACTCTTCTTGCTTCATTCGCCCCCCCACGCTGCATTGCCCGGTCAACTCGTTTCCAGGTGTTCGAGAGCTTACTGGTATCAAATTCACCTTGAATGATCTTCAACTTATCTGTTTGATTGGCAATCAAGTCTGAGCCCATCACTTGCTGCCAGTCCTCGTCCCACGAATCGCGGTTGGCACGAGGACGCGTTACGGCACCTGATGCAGATTCTTTCCAATCGATGGAGTTTTCAATCGCCCAGCGTGAGATCGCTTTATCTCTGGCAAAAGTATTAGCCAGGCCGGTTTCCTCATAAGAAAAAATTGATTCGATGTGGAACCGGCTGTTGATCTGTTTGAAGATCGCCACTGATTCTCCATGAGCCACTGTTATTTTTTCTGTGAGTTGACGATTCATATCGGTCAATGATTCTGTGACGAAACGCCAATGGCGCTCAGAATAATGCGGGTCATTCAGCAACATAGGCTCGAACACATACAGCAAAAGTGTTGGTAATTCCGAACACTCGGCATGTTTAAGTGGCATATGATCGGACAGCCGAAGATCACGCTTGAACCAAACCACATTAATTTTCAGTTTCATTCGACTATCGATATTAGCGCTGGACTAGCAGATGGGCCAATCAGCAGCATCGACCGAATCAAGCGGCTTAAGATCTTTATCACCACTCCACACACCAATATAACGGCCGTCAGGGTCAAACTGCTGTGTTTGCTTTTCGAGATTGAAATGCCGCTTATCTCGAGGATCAGCCCCAACGCCAGCTAAGTACTGCCAATTACCCCAGTTAGATGCAACATCATAATCGATTAACACCTGCTCAAAGTAAGCGGCACCATAGCGCCAATCCATCGCTAGTTCATTCACCAAACAGCTTGCAACAATTTGACGCCCCCGATTGGATAAATAGCCGGTTTCTCTAAGCTCATTCATGCAGGCATTTACTAACGCGTATGGCGTAGAACCATTAACCCATTTTTGAAACCTTTCTGGGTAAAAACTAGTCAACGGGCTTAGTCGTTTTATCCCCATTAATGAAAATAACGCCGACCCATTTTTGTGCGCATACCATTGAAAGTATTCTCTCCACAGAAGTTCAAAATAGATCCAATAAGTTGACTCATTAGCCGTAATATTTTCTTCGTATTCAGACAACACTGATATGACCTCGCGTACCGACAAACTCCCATTCGCCAACCATGGAGAAAGTTTACATGAGTTATCCCACCCATCGATCGCATTGCGAACTTCCTTATAGAACATGGGCTTCTCGCTAGCAAAGTACTCACCTAGCTGCGTCAGCCCCTGGCTCTCACCACCTTGAAATGGTGCTAAAGTTGATTCATTTTCGAACTGCTTAAACTCTGGGTAATCGACTGAAGGCGGCGGCGGTAAGAGGTTTAGCGTTGCGATGGGCTTTGCCACCTCGATATCGCTCACTGCATTCTTAAATTTGGTAAAGCTTTCAGGTAAGTCAACCACACTAAAGGGCAATGTGCTTTGGTCGAACAGAGTATGCGAATCAATAGAATGAAAGTTGATCGTGGTATTGTCTTTCTTGAGTTCGTTCCATGAACGGTTTTCATACCATCCAGCGTTTTCACTGCGAAAAAAATCACAGGCATCGACTTCCTTGATCACATTGCGCAGAGCAGTTGCTGTCTCGGATTCAAGAATGAGCAATCGCTGACCCATTCTCCTAAGACTGATTTCTAGAGCGCTTAGTGACTCCCATAAGAAGCGATTTGAGCTTTGACCTACATTTGTCTGCGAATATTGACTGGATGATCGCCACGCGCAGTCGATAACATAGACACACAGTAGTTTATCAACCGATAGACTTGCCTGCATAAGCGCAGGGTTATCATGTAAACGTAAATCATTGCTGAACCAGAATACGCCTGTTTTTAGTTGCTTCATAGTGCGCTCATAGATAGTCGGTTACTTAGGGAAATCTGGTAGGTGTTGAGGGTACATCTGTCCAGGTAATGTCTGTCTAGAGCCTGTCTATGTAGAGTCTTTCCGAATAAGTGGCAACCACACGACGCTCTCCGATTGGTATAAGATAGCGTATCGTTGGCCTATTGAAAACGGATATACGCCTTAACTCAATGAAACAATTAAAACTCGACCATGTAGAAAGACTAAGCCATGGGAAAAAGTCAGGTCTGCATATTGGCTCACGCTCAGTGGGCCACTATCTACGGCCTCACGAAAGAGCAGCTTATCAACGAGCATTGAAAAAGGGCTATCTTGATATCACCGAGAAAGACCGAGTAAACCTCTGGCATATTTGGGAGAAAGCCTGTCTGGCCATGCAATGTGACTTCTTGGTACTCATCAAAGATTCTGACAACGGTCTGGGAACACTCTATAGGAATAATGAAGTGATATACGAAGCTGAATTGAGTGAGGCAAAGCGCAAGATGAAAGGCTTAGTATCAGATCAGAGGTATTAAAGTACGGCGCCTAGAGCGCTGCCGCCATTGCGTTTTCAGCTTTTTTGCACAACACAGGAACACTGGGATGGAGCGGTTAGCGATTACAAACCTTGGTCAAGGATCTCTTTTTGCCATGACCGCCTGGATCATCCGCCCTGCACGGGAAAATGAAAGCAGCACAGATGCAGCCTTGTATTGAATTGTCTTACTGACGGCTGCCCAATTTTTCATACGCCCGATCTCATGTTATCTCATCGACGGCGGCATTGGCCTGGATGAACACGGCGGGGCCGTCTACCGGGCCGTAACGAACGCTGCTGTGATTGCATTCAGCCTACTGCTAGCCATCTCACTGGCCGTAGCCATAGCCGGTGACATAATCGATGAGCTCCGCCGTTGTAAGGACACCGCTGACGCATTGCGCGCAGATCTACATATGCGCTCTGTTAAATCTGTCCTGACCAAAGAAGAGATTGAAATGTTGCTTGAACGGCAAAGGAGCAACTGGACACCTCATAAATCGAAACACATCAGCGCCGTAACATATTGAGATTGTCCAGCCTCTACCGACCTGCAGTCGCGTAGTTGGAAAATTCTCTGGAGCGCGGCTTTCGGCCCGCCTATACAGATCGCTTAAAACGATGTAAAAACCTAAATTAATCGAATTTACCTGACTATAGGAACAGGTCAGAATTCCCTCTGATTCTTTTAGGGGTGTCATCAGCACAATTCTGTCATGCTAATTGCGATAGGTATCAGTACAATTTTCTGGATTCTTCTTACCGATGCAGCGCCGTCATCCTGGATTATAGGGCTACCTGCGGTCACATTGACGGTGTGGATTATTCATCGGTTTCCGCTATCCGAAGAACCTCTTAAAGTCCATATCGGCCCGCTACTAACCTTTGTGCCCTGGTTTCTCCTGAAGTCTATTCGCGGTGGTTTAGAAGTATCTCGTCTCGCATTGTCCAGACCTCTTGCTCTGCACCCTGCCCTATTTCAGCATGAGTGTACTCTTGCTAATACTCGATCGAGGGCAGTGTTCGCAATGTGTCTCAATGTGCTCCCGGGAACAACGACCGTCAGAATAAATGCGCAGACTATCCATATCCACAGCTTGACCACCGTAGACACTGCCCGTCTTGAAGTTGTCGAGTTGGAAGAAAAAATCTCGAGAATGTTGGTCAGGACATCACTGGAAGACACGCGCAGCCTAAATTCTGACTCTCGCGGAAGCACTATCACATGATGTCACTCACTCTATATTCATTAGCTATGGTGCTACTGCTACTTGCATTGGTGATTGGAGCAATCCGGGTCATTACATCCCCGACCCTGGGTGACAAGATGCTTGCGGTTCAGCTATTAGGCAGCATTGGCGTGGCGATACTACTTTTGTGGGGACAAGCCTTTGGTATAGCTGCATTGTTTGACGTAGCGATAGTACTCGCCCTGCTCTCTGCGGTATCTGTGGCGGCGATGACTAGGTTGGCACCCAAACATGATTGAACTAATTCACATAGTAGCCTGGGTATCGGTGTTTATCGGTGTCTTTTTCTATTTATCCGGAAGCATCGGTGTGCTCCGTTTTCCAACGGTGCTATGTAGGCTGCACGCATTGACCAAAGCAGACAATGTTGGCCTGGGCTTTATTATGCTGGGCTTGTCTTTGCTGAGCGCCAGCGCTTTGTTCAGCGTCAAGGCACTCGCTATCTGGCTCATTGTCCTTGTCTGCAGTGCGGCAAGCTCCACGCTTATCGCACGTCATTCGGAAGACGCTGTATGACGGCGTTCATTACAGTTTTTGATTTGGTATTTGCACTGCTTACCATTGTGATCGCCTGGCGCGCATTGAACAGTCACTCCATGCGTGATGGAGTGGCCCTGTTTATTGCGCTAGGCGTGTTGGTATCATTAATATGGGCCAGGCTGGAAGCTCCCGATTTAGCGATAGCAGAAGTTGCGATCGGCTCGGGGATTACCGGCGCATTGTTAATGGCCGCTATGCACGACCTTCCCACCGAGGTTCATAACCAGCAGCGCCCAACGCGCATTGTGGCTACTTTCGTGAGTGGGGGTACGGCAATACTGGTAGTCGCAATAGTGTTTGCTTTCTTTACTGCGATAGACGGTAACGTTGGCAGCCGCCTTCAATCGATTGTGATGGAAGAACTGGGCGACAGCGGAGTGAGCAACCCTGTTACCGCTGTTTTGTTGAACTACCGATCCTATGACACCTTACTTGAGCTGGTTGTATTAATAGCTGCCGGAGCCGGTATACGTGCGCTGGGCATCGAATTGCCCGCACCTAGAGTGTTGGATCCGATGCTCAATACCTTGATAGCAATTATCGTTCCGGCTTTGGTGCTTATGGGTTTTTATCTGCTATGGGTGGGTGCACATTCGCCCGGTGGTGCGTTTCAAGCCGGTTCGGTCTTGGCTGCAGCTATTGTGCTGTCACGGCTAGCCGGAAGAGATTTGTTGGCTCATATACCGTCCTGGCTATTGTCCTGGAGCCTGGTATTAGGTGCAGTCGCTTTCCTTACCGTGGGCTTGGGTATGGTCTTCATTTCGCACCAATTTCTTCAGTTTCCAGCGGAGTCGGCAGGTGCGCTGATTCTAGTCATAGAATTTTTTGCGATGCTCTCTATTTCGGCGACACTGGTACTGGCATTTGCCGGTGGCGAACCCGCGAATGAGGATAAGCCATTGCCTTTGATAGAAAATTCACTAGATACAACTACATCCAAGTCAGGTGTTTCGATTGGAAATAATCATGTTTGAGACTCAGATGCTATTCGGTATTACCGGCGCACTGCTGTTTGGCTTAGGGCTGCGCAGTACCATGCTGCACCCCTTGGTGCTGGGTAGAATCATCGCATTCAATATTTCTGGCCTGGGATTATTTCTGATGTTTGTGTCCGTTGCCTATCGCGGCGATGGACTTTTACCCGATGCGGTACCTCAAGCTCTGGTACTTACCGGTATTGTCGTCGCAGTCAGCGCTACAGCGTTTGCGCTCACCCTGGCCCGCCGAATAGAACGAACTGGACAACGCAGAGATGACTAACCTGCTAGTGTGGCCGGTGGTAGTACCGCTCATAGCGGCACTGCTAGCATCAGTGTGGCCTCGAAGAGGCGCAGCACTGGCAGTGCTTGCCATGATAGTAAATTTAGTTGCTGCCGTTATTTTGCTGCTCACAGTCAATGCACAGGGAGTTCAATCACAGCTGCTAGCTGGATGGCCTGTTAGTTTGGCAATCGCACTGCGCGCAGATTACGTCAGCAGTGTGCTTCTAGTTCTGACCGCTACGATCTTCCTGCTAACGAGCCTCTATGCGCTGAGTTATTACACGTCGCGTGACGTTGCCTCGCGATTCTGGCCCCTGTGGCTAATGCTATTAGTCGCGTTGAACGCTCTGTTTTTATCGCGCGACCTATTTAACCTTTACGTTGCGCTTGAACTGCTTACGATCTCCGCTGTTGCGCTGGTCGCAGTGAATGCCAGCAATGAATCCCTGCAAGCCGCTTTGCGCTATTTGACTCTGTCGCTGGTGGGTTCGCTTTTGTTTCTTGCCGGGGTCGTTCTCATTTACACCCGGTACGGGACGCTCGATTTACAGGTGCTATCTGAACTTGTAACGCTAGACCTAACCCTTTGGATCGCTTTAGCGACAATGAGTGCAGGCCTCGCGCTGAAGTGCGCTTTGTTTCCACTGCATTTTTGGTTGCCCAGTACCCACGCCAGTGCTACTGCGCCGGTCAGTGCCATTCTTTCGGCACTTGTCGTAAAAGCAGCTTTTTATCTATTGTTGCGACTTTGGTTCGATCTTGCAGATAGCTCCGCGAAAGAAGGCGCCACAGGATTCTTTGGGCTTTTAGGAGCGTTTGGCGTGTTATGGGGGTCTTATAACGCGCTTTGTGCCTCTAGACTGAAGCTACTGGCTGCCTATTCTACGGTTGCACAGCTGGGTTATCTGTTTATGTTTCTGCCTCTGATCGCCGGCGCGCCTGACGGTCAAGCGTCACCAATATCTGCTGCCATGATGTTGTTTTTGCTGTCACATGCGGTCGCCAAGGCCGGGCTCTTTTTGGCGGTCGGGTATGTTCAGCAAAGGATCGGGCATGACAATATTGACGACTTGGACGGCTTAGCGCGCCGCTTACCGATTTCCACATTCGCCATTGCTCTCGCCGGTCTCGCGCTTATAGGCTTGCCACCTAGTGGCAGCTTTCTGGCAAAGTGGGCATTAATAGGTGCGTTAATCTCGCAGGCACATTGGTTTTACTTGGGAGTTGTGTTTACCGGAACCCTCCTTGCAGCAGCGTACACCTTCCGTATTCTCGGAATCGCCCTGACCAATGCTGGAGAGCCTGAATCGGATGCTCATCAGCTTAGCGGTAATAGCGCCGCGCTGCCATCTGAGCGCGGAGAATCTAGTGGTGCCTGGATCGCACTCAGTCTTGTGCTGTTGGCAACTGTGGGCCTGGGTTCCAATAGTGCCGAGCTGTGGTCGTTTATGAGTCGGCAAGGTTAGGTTGCTGCTTATGGATTTTAATTTTTGGCTTCCCCTGCTCATCATTGCCAGCTCGTTCACAACTGGCGTGTTGATATTCTTTGTCGCTGAGAGCAACGTCCGATTGCGTACAGCTCTCAACTTATTCGGGGCATTTCTCAAGCTGGGTTTGGTTATCTGGTTGATTTGGGGTGTTTTCGATGAACAGGCTTTCGAAGCCAGTTATCAGCTAGCGCCGGGATTGGAATTGTTGCTGCGCGCAGATGCGCTGTCTGTGCTATTTGTTGGCCTGTCCGCATTTTTGTGGTTCGTCACTACTGTCTACGCCATTGGTTATCTGGAGTCACATAGGGATCGAAGCAGATTTTTTGGGTTCTTCAGTTTCTGCGTCACAGCGACTGTCGGTCTCGCGTTAGCCGGAAACTTGTTCACTTTTGTCGTCTTTTATGAACTGTTAACACTGGCCACGTATCCGCTGGTAGCTCACAAGGGCACCAAAGAGGCACTAAAAGGCGCACGCACCTACCTTATGTACACGCTTGGCGGTGGGTTGATGCTGCTTTTTGGCGTTATTTATCTGCAAACTGTGGCGGGCCCGATAGAGTTTACACAAGGCGGCGTATTGGCCCAACAGGAGGACCTCGATGCCGGTCAGCTTCGCTGGGCTTTCGTTTTCATTATTGCAGGTCTGGGTGTGAAGGCAGCGTTGTTCCCGCTCCACGGTTGGCTGCCCAAGGCGATGGTGGCACCTGCACCGGTCAGTGCCCTCTTGCATGCCGTGGCGGTCGTGAAGGCAGGGGCATTTGGCATTGTGCGAGTGGTATACGATGTTTATGGAGTGGAGTTCGCCGATGAACTCGGGGTACTTATTTGGCTCGGTGCATTGGCCTCATTCACGATCATTTATGGATCAGTGAGAGCGCTCTATCAGGATAACCTAAAAAAGCGGCTGGCTTATTCTACAATCAGTCAGGTGTCCTATATTGCCTTGGGCACAGCGATCGTTGGACCGCTAGCGACTATCGGTGGATTAGTTCATTTGGTCCACCAGGGAATTATGAAGATTACCCTATTTTTTGCTGCGGGAAACTATGACGAGACCTTGGGTATAAAAAAAGTGAGTGAAATGAATGGCGTCGGTCGACTAATGCCGGGCACGACATTGGCGTTCACCGTTGCGGCATTGGGGATGATCGGTGTACCACCGGTGGCGGGCTTCGTCAGCAAATGGTATTTGGGCCTCGGCGCTATGGAAGCCGGCCAGGGCCATTGGGTATTGCCCGTTTTAATACTCAGCAGCGCGTTGAATGCAGCGTATTTTTTACCCATTCTCTACCGAGCCTGGTTCAGAACGCCCGACACCGCGTTACTGCACAGGACTCATAATGGGCGCGTGGAAACGCCCTTAAGCTTGGTCTGGCCGCCGATGATTACAGCAGCGCTAGCGCTTCTTTTTGGCTTGTTGGCAGCCGCTCCATTTAGCCCCTTCGAATGGGCGCAGCTAATCGCTGAGCGGGAGTATCGATAGTGAGCAACTGGCTACTACTGATCACTTGTCTTGCGCCGCTGGTCGGGACGGCACTCGCATTTTCACGCCTAGCGCCACTGTGCGCAATTCTAGCTGCTTTTATCGCCTTGACTGCTGCATTGGCTATTCCGGCAGACTCTATTCTTGAGCTCCAGTGGGTACTCGGTGGTGCACAACTGGCTCTATTCGATACTGATCGTTGGTTTCTGGCCGCCGCCGGTTTAATTTGGGGCATGGCGGGTCTCTATGCTTTTTTTAGCGTTCGCGGCACAGCGCATGCAAGTCGTTTCTGGTTTTTCTTTACGCTGGCAATGGCAGGCAATTTTAGTTTGATCCTAGGACAGGATTTGATGACTTTCTACCTTGGATTTTCCGTGATGGGGTTAGCTTCCTACGGGCTTATTGTGCATAGCGGCAGCGAATCGGCGCGCTATGCCGGGCGTGTCTATTTGGTCATGACGCTTGTTGGCGAATTTGCACTGTTTGCCGGTTTTATTTTGCTCTATGCAGGCGAAGGTCAGGTGGGGAACCTACCTGCCCAATTACTATTACTGTTCGCATTCGGGATCAAGGCCGGTCTGTTTGGACTGCATATGTGGTTGCCATTAGCGCATCCGGCGGCACCGGAGCCAGCCAGTGCCGTTCTCAGTGGTGTCATGATTAAGGCAGCCCTCATTGGTTGGATGCGCTATCTACCTTTTGGTCAAGAAACAATGCACACGGTTGGCGCTTTCTTACTCATACTTGGGCTAATTGGAACGGTGTTCGCCACGTTTGTGGGTCTAACTCAACGCGACGCAAAAACTGTGTTGGCGTATTCCAGCATCGCAAAGATGGGACTCATGTCGGCGGCACTCGGAATTGCCGCATTAGAGCCAACGCACGCGCCAATAATTGTAATGGCCGTAGCAATGTTTGCAGTGCATCATGGCGTGGTGAAGGCGGCGTTGTTCCTGTCTGTGGGCATTGTAAAAACCGTCCACAAGAACTGGATATGGGTCACAGTGATTCCAGTCATGGCTATGATTGGGCTGCCCTTTACTTCGGGCGCATCCGCTAAAGCTGCTCTCAAAGACGCCTTAGCGCCAGCGCAAAGTTCATGGCTTATCGCATTGGAATGGGGACTAATGTTCGCGACTCTCGCAACGGTTCTACTCATGGCCAGATTTTTGGTATTACTCTATGGTCTCAGTGATGTGACCCGACCTTCGTGGAGGCCAACTGTTATCCCCTGTGCAGTGCTCTGCATAGCCACCTTCGCACTGGTGCCTGCAATAGGAGTGGCTTCGGTACAAACCATAGACGCAGGATTATTATCGCTGGCAGTGATAATCAGTATTTATTGCTTCAAATTCTATCCTTCAATGCCAGGAAGTATTGCGATACCAGCGGGCGATTTAATTGTATCGATTGGATCGCTATACAATAAAATCACAAGATTCCAATGGTTCAATACGTCTAAAATATCCAGATTATCCCTCGGGCGCCTCGATGAAATAAGGGGTATATCGATGAATCCAATGTTTACGGCTTTGGAGAAAAGAATAGCGCAGCCCGGAACATCTGCTGCGCTTTGGTTTGGTTTTTTCCTGCTGATATTGTTGGTTTCAGTTGACTAGTCGAATTAGAAGCATCGGTATTTACGATTTTTCACGATAGATAATTCGTCTTTATATGTTGTATGGCGGGAACTATGCTTTGGATTTCTGAGGGATAACAACGAGGACCTACAGCATGAATATTCGATCCAAGCCGTTAGTTTTTGTTACTGAAGACGATCGCGTGGGTCTGGGGTTACACTATGCAAGGCACCTTTTCTCCGCAGACTCTGAAAACGAGTGTACGGTTGTTGATGTTAACTCGTTCCTGGATGTCTATGTGGAAGCACTCAAAGATATTGTGGATGGGGATGAGTTGCGAACACTCGTCAAGCAGCAAAGGCAAGATCAGTTAATACGCATGATAGAGCGGGAGCATGAAGAGCTAGCCGCGCATTGCAAAGTAAAAGTACTGGAGGGAGTGCCCTTTATTGAGACGATCAAGGAGTCGCTGCGCAGCGCAAATACTTTGATTGTAAAAATGGCCTAATCCGATATCAGTCCAAAAGAGCGTCTGTTTGGTAGCACAGATATGCACCTGATGCGTAAGTCGTCCGTGCCTGTGATGATACTGAATCCAAACCAGACCGAACTACCAAAAAAAATACTTGTTCCCATCGACGTTAGTCATCATCTTGAAAAGGAAGAGTTCAATCGAGCCATCGTAGATCTAGCCGGATTTGTCGCGCAACAGTTTGACAGCGAGATACACTTGTTGGCTGTTTGGCAGCTCGAGGGCGAGGAGGTAATAAGAAGTAGCCCACTTCTCAACATTGGTGAAGAACGTATTCAGATAATGACCGAGCGGATCGAAAACAAGGCGGAATCGAGCTTAAAAAGCTTGGCCAAACATATGAAAACTGCGTTTGCGCTCAACTGTGAGCCAAGCATACATCTGTCGAAAGGTAATGCGAATATCGTAATTCCTGAATTTGTTCAGGATCATCAAATTGAAATGATTGTGATGGGTACGGTCGGCAGAGCTGGCATTCCCGGGCTTTTTATCGGAAATACCGCCGAAGTAGTACTTAGTACCGTTGACTGCTCAGTATTAACAACGAAGCCGGCCGGCTTTGTAACGCCGGTGGCTATGTAACCCTGTGGGTATGGAGTGACTATGTTCTACGTATTCGACAGTACAGGAAGAACGTTTGAAGGCACGCTGGAGTCATTGCGACGCGTTGGGAAGACCACAGGTATTCGCTCTGAACGCACGGTAATCGACCCATCCGATAGCCGGTACCAGCCAGATTCCTCGCCACCACCTGACGATCAGACGGGCTATTTGGTTTCAGGCAACAATGCCAAACAATATGGCGATATGCTTGAGCGGCAAGGCAATCTGGAGGTTGTCTATCACGCGTATCAGATTATGACGCGACCGGCTCAATGTATTTCATCCCAGTGGGTAGTATCACAAGTTGCCGAGCATTTTCGGTCTTTCCCGTTTCAAGTATTTCCTATTTTAGATGACAGCCAGCAGTTGATTGGACTTCTATCGAGAAGGCATTTTTATGAATATCTACTCAGCGAGGATGTTCAGCGCGGAACCTCATCGAGGTTCGTCGCGGACTGTTTTGTCAGTGAGGGTAGCAGTGTCTACTGTGCTGATCCGGTGACAGATGTTCGACGAATCGCGACCTTACTGGTTGAGAAAAGTCTGGATGCCGTCCCCGTTGTAGAGAACAGTGGTCGGATAGTGGGGATTGTCTCTAGGACAGATATCCTGAAATGCGCAGTCAGCGACCCTCCTCTATCGCTTTGGTGCTAACACATACTGTTTCTCAAACTCCTCCAGTAGCAATGCCTTGTCAAAAGCATACCCTTGCAATATATCGCAGCGCATTTCCGTTAGCCTATCCGCCAACTCCATGGTTTCCACTCCTTCGGCGACGACCTTCATCGAAAAATTGTGGGCTAAGTCGATAACCGCTTTCACAATGGCCAAATCTTTTTTTGATTCGAGCATACGAACCACAAAAACCCGATCAATCTTTATTTCATCTACCGAAAGATCTCGAAAATAAGCGAGCGAAGAATAACCCGTACCGAAATCATCCAATGCAATTCGAACACCTATCTTTCGCAGCTTGGCCAATTGCCGCAGCATAATTACCTGGTTATCGACCATAATTTTTTCGGTAACTTCCAGTGTCAGTCGGGAGGCTTTGACCCCGTAAATATCCAACGCCTCGCGTACGACAGTGATCACATCGTCATCAATCAGGAGAGCGGGTGTTACGTTCACTGCAATGGATAATTCTTCCGGCCATTGCGCCAAGCGCCCAATTGCAGATTTAATACACCACCAGGTGAGCGGCCTAATAACTTCGTTGCGTTCGGCCAGATCGATAAACTTATCTGGGAGGACAACTTTTTTGCCCTCTGGGTGCCAGCGCAACAAAGCTTCTGCACCAATCAATGTTCGATATCCAGCATGAAATTTTGGCTGAAAATACAGTTGGAACTCGCCGCGCTCCACTCCAAGTTCAACCCGCTTGAGCAGTTTTTGCTCTTCCTCAGCACTGGAAGTAGTGTTGGGTGAGTAGACTTCAAAGAGGTTAGACGTACTTTTCGCCTGCCGCAGAGCAATACTCGCCTGCTGCATAGGTATGCTCATGTCATTGCTACCACTTTTAAAAGGAGCAAATCCTGCAGTTACAGAAAGTGGCAACTCCCGACCCAGATAAAAGTGTGGCTCACGGAATGTCCGAGCCAGCTTCGCCCCCGCCAAGTCCAATTCGCTTTTGGTGCGAATATCCTTGAGAATCACACAAATACGATTGTTCTTTACGGAGCCACATTCATCATTGGAACGCACCCAGCCCTTCAACCTTTCCTCAAAAACCTCCTGCAACTCCTTAAAAGCAACACTGGAATAGACATCAGCACTATTTTCGTCTTCGCGTAATTCGATTACGCCTAGAACACTATTGGCCCTGGCATTCGTCATATGAAAAACTCTTCGTTATTAATTCCAAAAGTGCCGGCAATAAGCTCACGTGAGATCCAACGCTCCCCTTCGTTGGCTTTATCCTGATAGGCTAGATTGACTGCTCGTGGTTTCTCCAGCCGCTGTTGCTGTGCATCAAGCACCACAACCAGCTCGGGCTTGAGACGTCGGGTGATATTCTGCTTTACGACAACGGCAACTTCCCCTGTATTTAGCTCCACCATGGTTCCGGTGGGAAAAAGCCCAATTGCCTGCACAAACTGTTCGACGAGAGCCTCCTGAAACAGGCTTCCCTTGCAATCCAGTAGCTCCTGCACTGCTTCATAGGATGTTCTAGCCCGAGCGTAGGGTCGGGGCGTTATCATTGCGTCATAGGTGTCAACAATACCGGCTATTCGCGCGAGCAGCGGAATAGCCGCACCTTCCAATCCGCGGGGATAACCAGACCCATCTGCTCGCTCGTGATGATTCTCTATGATGGAAAGTACTTCCATATCAACATGCGGCGATTTAGCAACCATTTGCGAACCCATTTCTGGATGAGCACGGATTATTGGTCGCTGTCGATCGGTCAGATTCTCGGGCTGATCCAGTAGTTGCCCCGGCAGCTGGGTCATACCCACGTCACACATGGCACAGCCGACAGCCAATTTTTCCAGCTCGCTTCGGTGCAGGCCAAGGTGCCGTCCCAATATGGCAGCCCATACGGCCATCGCAACACCATGGTGATAGCGATAATCGCCACTGTCCTTCAGCCTAACCAAAGCCGAGACTGCTTCATGATTTCGAAATACACCTTCGATCAGAGGGTTAACCGCTTTCTGCACTGCTTTGATATCAGTTTTTTCACCATTGAGAAGAGCATCAAAGACTCTGTCCAGTGTTTGCGCGGCACTATCAAAGGATAGTTTCGTACGTTGAAACTCATCCTTGAGTTTCAACCTTTCTTTGACTGTGGTTGCGGTGGGAGCCATCGCCATTTCCATGGTTATCGCCCCACCGGTATATTCAGCGTCAATGTAGACATGCATCACGTGGTCGGCCACGTAGAGAATCTCCGCGTTGTCGTGAACCATGAAGCCCTGCAGGGCAAACGGTGTTTCTAGCCACGGGCGATCGAGCTCAGCAATGAACATGCCGGGCTTCAACTTCATTGCGGGAACTTTTACCAGTCGCACAGCTTACCTCACAGAATGATAATTAGAGGTTTGTTTATCGGTCAGAATATTTATTTGGCCATAAGTATTCGGACAAAATGTGCAATAAAAGTATTCCTTTTTGGAGGAAACTCATATTTTTGTGACGCGGTTGGCATTTTGGGCGCGGATAAGGTCAAAGTGCGACTATCCCAAACGTTTCAGGCAGGCGCTTATCGTCTGGAGTTGAGTTCTCGGTCGTCAAGCGACATAGCGTTCAACTCAAGCATCAGCAAAAAACTTTCTATTTCAGGGGCCAGTAATTTGGCCCTGGTCAACAAAAATAGATGACCACAGTCAACAACTCTTAGCACAGAATAGGGGATCCTGACCGCCATCACTTTTGTATTAATCAAGGGAATAATCGGGTCGTCATCTCCGGCCATTATCAAGGTCGGCTGTCTCAGCTTATGCAGCCATGGGAGGCTGCTCCATCCCAAGTGGATACTACACCTTAAATTCAGCTGTGGATTTTTTTGCAGAGCACCGCAATGTCGGAGGTACCCAGACGAATAGGTAGGACGGTCGTCGGAAATTATCTTGCACAGGGTCGCGATACGGCTCCTGACAAAACCTGTACAAAGAATCGGCAATTTAACTTCCCGAGAACCTCCCTGTTACATGTGGCTTTACCAAAGGTACCCGATTAGTCACGAATAGACCGCAACTCGGTTGGAGATGCTTGAACCCGCCGGGAAATAGGCCATAATGAATCCTATATTTTCCAATGGTAATTCAGCGATGCCCGTCGAAATCAAATTTTTCCTTTCGCGCAATACCGCCAAGTTGTTTTCTATGATCGGCAGCGTCTTTGTGATTTCGCTAATGGTGTTCGCCCCGACCGCGAAGGCGATTGAGGTGCTTTCAGCGCAGGAACTGGCATCCCACTGCGCACTCCTTGATAGTGAGCCAGACGGCGTAGATGGCCAGTATTGTATACGCTACATACAAGGGTTCATCGATGGAGCCATCGCGACCGATGTAAGGGTTATGTTAAACGCCGAAAGCGCTCTCACCGAAACCAAAAGCGAGACCTTCACTGAACGAGCGATGCGCACACGCTTGCCCACTCGTGCAGACCGTTTTCGCGCGGCAAGCCTCGCCGGTTTTTGTCTCGGCGACCCGCTGGAATTGCGCAGCGTGGTCGATGTGGTCGTTGCTGACCTAGCCGCTCTACCCGAGAGCAAGGCACAAACTGAGCCGGCCATGGAAGTGGTTTACGAGTCACTGCAGCAGCATTACCCCTGTAATTCATGAGCCTATTGGGACGCCGTCTCGCGCTGCAACGGGGCGACGCGAGCCTATCATCTGTTTTACTCTTGATACTGGTTCTCGCCATCTCGTGGGTGTTGTGGTCTGGCCTGTACAAACCTCTGGTACTAGGTCTCGGAGCATTCTCCTGTGTGCTTAGCGCCTACTTGGCCTATCGCATGGGATTTTTCCGGCACCAGGCGCTCTTCAGGTTTTTGCCGCGCCTGCCCGGCTATTGGTGGTGGCTGCTGCAAGAGATCGTAGTATCGAGCATTCAGGTGGCCAAGCTAATACTGCAGCCCTCTCTTCCCATCAGCCCAACCGTGGTAGTACTTGAAGCGGAAAACCACAGCGACGTAGGCCAGGTGATTCTCGGCAACTCCATCACCCTATCTCCGGGAACCGTCACCTTAGATTTACACGAGGGGCAACTCACAGTTCACTGCCTCACCAGCGAAGGCGCTCGTGAATTGCAAACTGGTGAAGCCAGCCGGCGCGCTGCGGCACTGGAGCGCGACTAGATATGTATATACTCGTCTCGATTGCCATTTTGATCACCATGGTTTTGGCTCTGGTTAGGGCTTTGCTGGGCCCGAGCGTTTACGATCGGGTGCTGGCGGTTAACGTGTTCGGCACCAAGACCGTACTGCTGTTGGCGGTCATTGCTTTTCTGTACGGTAGGCCCGATTTTCTGGATCTGGCACTGGCCTATGCCCTAATTAATATGGTGGGTATTCTTGCGGTGCTGGAGTTTTTTCAAGACCGTTCGCAGAAAAAGATCAGGGCCGAAGATGATTGATGTTGCGCTCGATGTTCTGAGCTGGATTCTACTAGCCGTTGGCGGTGCGTGCGTGTTGATCGGTGGCATAGGCGGCCTGCGTTTGCCAAACTTTTACACTCGAATTCATGCTGCGAGCCTTACCGACACCATGGCAACTATTCTTATCTTTACGGGCATGATGCTTCAAGCGGGTTTTACTCTTGCCGCATTGAAGCTGTTCGCTATTATGCTGTTTTTACTACTGACCGGCCCCACCGCCACCTATGCACTGGCCAACGCTGCATTGTTATCCGGTCTCAAACCAGGCGCCGGCGCAGCGGCAGACAATCAAACGAGGACTGCTGGGGAATGATTATGGTATTTGCGCTGTTCCTGCTGACCTTACTAGTGATTACAGCGGTAGCTATCGTGCGCACCGAAGACCTATTCGTTGCAGTGATGTTAACCTCAATTTTCAGCCTGTTGATGGCCGCCAACTTTTTCATTCTGGATGCGGCTGATGTAGCGCTGACAGAGGCCGCAGTGGGAGCCGGTGTTACCACCGTCATTTTTCTCAGCGCGCTGGCTCTAACCGGCGACCGGGAAAAACCACGACAGGGCGGGCGCTGGATCGCGCTGGGTACCGTCGGAGTGCTGGCGCTGCTGATCATCTACGCGACTTTCGACAAACCGCGGCTCGGCGACCCTAATGCGCCAGTCCACCAGCATGTGGCGCCCTGGTATTTGGAGAAAACGCCGGAGTACATTGATATACCCAATGTGGTTACTGCCATCCTGAGCAGTTTTCGAGGCTACGACACGCTGGGCGAAGTATTTGTTGTTTTCGCCGCCTGTATCGGTGTTTTGTTTATCCTCGGTGTGAGTCCTCCTAAAGAGTCTCTTAAGACACGCGAGGAGAGCAGTGGCTTGCGTCACCACCTGATACCCCAGGTAGTGGGTCGGCTGTTAGTTCCCTTCATCGTGTTGTTCGGTCTCTATGTTCAATTTCACGGGGAGTACGGCCCGGGTGGAGGCTTCCAGGCCGGCGCAATTATTGCTACCGGCGTCATCCTTTATGCATTACTGGAAGGCGAAGCAGAAGCTTTGCGTGCGGTCCCGCGCAGCGTGCTGCTGGGCATGGTGATAGGCGGTGCCCTACTTTACGGCTCCGTCGGTATTGTCTGCATGCTGATGGGCGGTGCGTTCCTTGACTATTCAGTGTTAGCCGCCGATCCGGTGTGGGGGCAGCAGCTGGGTATTTTGATTATCGAAGCCGGTGTGGGTATGGCGGTGTGCGGTGCGCTGCTGTCCATTTTTCATGCTTTTGCAGCACGTGAGAGTGTCTTGTGAAACTGCTGGAGCTCATGGGGTATTTCAATTACTGGGTGTTCGCCATCATTCTATCGGTGGGACTCTACGCAGTGATCAGAAAAACCAATTTGATCAAAAAGCTCATCGGCTTATCCATCTTTCAATCGGCGGTATTCCTGATGTACATCACGATGGACAAAGTAGAAGGCGGTACTGCGCCCATCATACAAGCGGGCGTGGAAGACCAGATCTTCTCCAACCCGCTGCCACAGGTTTTGATATTGACCGCCATCGTGGTGGGGGTATCAACCCTCGCGTTGGGGTTGGCTATCGTGGTCCGTATCAGCGAATGTTACGGCACCATCGAAGAGCAAGAGATACTGGACGCTGACTGACTACTATGGATTTTATAGCGCATCTACCCGCTCTGCAGGTAGTGGTGCCGATGTTATCGGCCCCACTTATCGTTCTTTTGCAATCGCGAGGCCTGGCCTGGGCAGGTGCCACTGCAGTTGCTCTGGTGAGCTTTGCAATAGCCTTGGCGCTCACCGCTGCGGTGCTGGACGGCCAAACCCAAGAGTATGCGATGGGTGGCTGGCCGGCACCCTATGGCATAGCCTTGTCGGTAGATGCCTTTAGTGCGCTGATGCTGTTAGTGGTCACAGGTGCAGGGGCAGCTGCACTGCTAGCAGCAAGGCCAAGCATTGATCAGCAGATCGAAACCCACCGGCAACCGCTGTTCTACTCGGCATGGTTATTGGCGCTGTCGGGCCTTGTGGGTATTGTCGTAGCGGCGGACGCCTTCAACATCTTTGTGTTCATGGAAATTTCCTCACTGGCCAGTTACATATTGATAGCCGGTGGCCCAAACCGTCGTGCGCTTCCTGCAGTGTTCAAGTATCTGATAATGGGCACCATCGGTGCGACCTTTTACCTGATTGGCGTTGGCCTGATCTACATGATGACCGGCACACTCAACCTGGCTGATATGGAAGCCCGTATCGGCGAGGTTTCTGATCTCAACCCCATATTAGTCGCGGCCGGTTTCATCACCATTGGTTTGGCCCTAAAGGCCGCTGTGTTTCCTCTACATGTTTGGGTGCCCAACGCCTACACACAAGCCCCGCACATGATTACGGTGTTCCTGGCGGCTTGCGCGACCAAAGTGGCACTCTACGTATTGATACGTTTCGACTACATGGTGTTCCAGACCCAACTTGAGGACCACCAAATCCAGTTCGCGTTGTTTGCAATGCCATTGGCCATTCTCGGTATTCTGGTGGCATCTGCCGTGGCTATGTTTGAAGGGAATCTCAAGAGATTGCTGGCCTCCTCGTCCGTGGCGCAAATCGGCTATATTTTACTTGGCGCCAGTTTCGTTACCATAGCAGGACTCAGCGCCAGTGCTATGCACATATTCAACCATGCACTTGCGAAGGGGGGCTTGTTCCTGGCAGTGGCCTGCCTCGCTTACAATTATCGAGACCTGCGCCTGGACCAGCTCGGCGGTGCCGCCGCTAAAATGCCGTTGACCTGCGCGGCATTGGTCGTGTGTGGTCTCAGCCTGATAGGCGTCCCGGGCACTGCGGGATTCATCAGTAAATGGCTACTTATTAATGCCGCACTGGAAAGCGGCGCGTGGGGCTGGGGCCTGGTGGCGGTCATTCTGATCAGCTCTTTGATGGCGGTGGTTTATATCTGGCGCATCGTCGAAGCGCTTTACTTTGGCGTGCCTGTTGAGGGCGAAAACCCGGCGCGGGAAGCACCGCTGCAGCTGCTGTTGGTGACTTGGCTGGTTGCAATCGCGAACATCTACTTTGGGTTGTTTCCCCAAGTGCCTCTTGAGCTTGCCAGCGGCGCTGCTAACCTGCTGTTGGAGGGGGCATTATGACCCCCGAAACGGCGATTCTGGCAGCGATTGGACTTCCTCTGGTTGGCGCACTGGGTATTGCGCTAGCCGGCCGAATAAGCGCCAACCTGCGTGAAGCCGTGACGGGAATTACAGCACTTTCATTGATCTGGGTTGTCTGGGGGCTGCTGCCCACGCTGATGGACGGCGGACGGCCTTCAGTAGAATTAAGCCAGGTTATGCCCGGACTGAGCATCGCGTTCACAGTGGAACCGCTGGGTATGCTGTTCGCGGCCCTGGCATCTGGATTATGGCTTATTAATTCCATCTATTCCGTAGGCTATATGCGTGGCAACAAGGAGAAAAACCAGACGCGTTTTTACACCTGCTTCGCGTTGGCTTTATCCGCCACTATGGGCGTCGCTTTTGCCGGCAACCTGTTCACTTTATTTTTGTTCTATGAATTGTTAACGCTGTCGACCTACCCTCTCGTTGCGCATAAGGGTGATGCCGCTACGGTGCGCTCCGCACGAGTCTATCTGGGTGTTTTACTCAGCACGTCTATCGGCTTATTTCTGCCCGCTATTGTCTGGACTTACGCTATCGCCGGAACCGGGGATTTTACATCGGGCGGAATTCTCGCCGATAAAATCAACGATCCTGAAGTAGGCTTGCTGCTTGGCTTGTTCGTGTTCGGAATCGGCAAGGCCGCATTGATGCCGGTGCACCGATGGCTTCCCGCTGCCATGGTGGCACCTACGCCGGTTAGCGCTTTGCTGCACGCGGTAGCTGTTGTAAAGGCGGGTGTTTTTGCGATCACCAAAATTATCGTCTACATATTTGGCATCGACTTTCTGTTCGACTCATCCAGTTCGGAGTGGCTGCTATATATGGCGGCCTTCACTATTATCTCGGCGAGTCTGGTAGCGCTGCGGCAAACCAACATCAAACGTCTGTTGGCCTACTCTACCATTGCCCAACTGTCCTACGTAGTGATGGCGGCGGCCATTCTAAAACCACTGGCAGAAGTTGGCGCGGCCATCCATATGGTGGCTCATGCGTTTGGCAAAATTACTTTGTTCTTCGCTGCCGGTGCCATTTATGTAGCGGCCAAAAAAACCGAGGTCCATCAACTGCGCGGCATCGGCAGGCGCATGCCGTGGACCATGGCGGCATTTTCTATTGGCGCACTCAGTATGATCGGTGTTCCGCCGACTGCGGGCTTTGTCTCCAAGTGGTTTATTTTGGCGGGCGCCTTTGAGGCGAATAATCTCGTCGCCGTATTCACCATCATTGCCAGTACCGTGCTAAACGCAGCCTATTTTCTACCGATTTTGTATATGGTCTGGTTCGAACGTGAGAAAGAAGGTGGACCAGATCATGGGGAAGCACCCTTCTTTGCAGTGCTCGCTCTGTGCATAACCGCCCTACTAACGCTGGCGTTCTTTCTATTCAACGGTCCGGTGATCGAGTTGGAGAGCCAGGTCGTGAGGGGATTGAGCTAATGAAGAACGACGAAAAAGACATGCACTGGCTGGTGCGACCAACAACCATCCGCAAACTCTGGATCGGGTTTAGCGTGGTGTTGGCGTTAACCGTACTGGCGCAAACGGTTGTCTATATCAAAGGCTACTTTGGGATAGACGCCTGGTTTGGGTTTGGTGCAGTTTACGGTTTTGTCAGCTGTCTGTTGATGGTGTTGGTCGCAAAACTGCTGGGAGTTGTGCTCAAACGCCCCCAGGACTATTACGACACACCGGACGATGACCAGGAAGCTGATGCTGGCCAGGGCGCAGTAAAGGAGCATGGCGATGGAGTTTGAACTGCTCTCCCCCGCACTCATCCTGCTATTGGCAGCTGCGTTAATAGGTTTAGTGAAAGGTCACGCACGCACGGCCGTTTTGTTAATCGCTCCACTACTCACTCTGTGGGCAGTTTGGCAAATTCCCGATGGTGTTCAGGGTACGGTTAAATTTCTCTCTTACAATATTGAGCCGGTAGAAGGCAGCCCGCTAAGGCGATTGTTCGCCACCGTCTTTGCCATCATGGTTTTTGTGGGCGGGCTATACGCATTCCGTATCGCACGCTGGTATGAACTCGCCGCTGGATACGCCTACGCCGCCGGCGCGATAGGCGTTTGTTTCGCCGGCGACCTCATTACCTTGTTCTTGTATTGGGAACTGATGGCCCTGTTTTCAACAATAGTGGTGTGGTGCGGTGGTACTCCCGGTGCGCGAGCCGCAGGAATTCGCTATGCCATCATGCACCTTCTCGGTGGTGTCGTACTTAAAGTCGGGATTGAAGGTGTCGTCGTCGGCACAGGTTCCATCCAAATTCAACCCATGCTGGCCACAGATTTCAGCACCTGGATGATCCTGATCGGTATTCTGATCAACGCCGCGGCCCCACCCGTGTCAGCCTGGTTAGCCGACGCCTATCCCGAATCCAGCCCCACAGGGTCCGTTTTCCTGTCGGCGTTCACCACTAAAACTGCCGTTTTAGCGCTTATATTATTGTTCCCTGGCGAGCCTTTACTGATTGGCATCGGGCTGTTCATGGTCATGTACGGCATTATCTATGCATTGCTGGAAAACGATATCAGGCGCATTCTCGCCTACTCCATCGTCAACCAGGTGGGGTTTATGGTTGTCGCTGTCGGCATTGGTACAGAAATGGCGCTCAATGGCGCCGCTGCACATGCTTTTGCACATATTATTTACAAGGCGCTGCTCTTTATGAGTGCTGGTGTCGTTATCTACCGCACAGGCAAAAGTAAATGCATAGAACTGGGGGGACTGTTTCGTACCATGCCACTCACCGCCGCCTGCGGCATTATAGGCGCGTTGGCGATTTCCAGTTTTCCGCTCACCTCAGGTTTCACCACAAAAAGTATGATCTCTCAGGCCGCAGTCGATGAAAGCCTGGTGTGGGTTTACATGATGTTAACCGCCGCCTCAGCAGGCGTATTTCTTCATGCCGGAATCAAGTTTCCCTGGTTTGTGTTTTTTCAGAAAGACTCAGGTCTGCGACCAAAAGACGCTCCGTGGAACATGGGGCTGGCGATGGTTCTATTTGCAGGCCTGTGTATCGTGCTCGGCGTTTTCCCAGAGCTTCTCTACCGGCTGCTGCCATACCCCGTAGACTATGTGCCCTATTCCGTTGGCAAGGTGCTTTTCTATCTACAGCTGTTGCTGTTTTCAGGTTTGGCTTTCTTCGTGCTCTTGCCGCTGATGAAACGTACCGAAACTATTAGCCTGGACACTGACTGGCTGTGGCGTCGTGCCGGCCTGGCACTGCTTCGGCTTGCTGGGCGAGCTCTGGAGGTACTGGGGGAGTTTTTCGCAAAAGAACGCACTCGCGCTCAGAGCTTCGCGCATCGTCTGGCGGTAAGGTATTTGGGTCAGCCTCATACGGCCGACAGAGAGGAGCGTGGGATTTTCGCGCGGTCGTGGCCGGTAGGCACTACTGCGCTGTGGATTGCCGGCTTGTTGTCTGCATACGTGTTGTTGTATTACCTGTAAATGCAGTAAATCTTGTTATTTCGTCTATCGAGAGCCCCAGTCATGAGATTCAGTAGGCCGCAGTAAAAATTTGTCCAACGAATTGCCTGTTCTCGACTTCATCGATTGTGGCCTTAGCCAGGTCACGTACGTAAATAGTTTTGCTGCCATCCTTCGCAACCAGTGCTGAACTTGTTGACGTGCGATATTTGTCTTTATGATTCAACCTGTCGGGCTTGCCATAGATACCCAAAATTCTCATTGGCGGCACTACAACAGTCCACGCGATGTTACTCCGGCGATACATTTCAACTGAAAGTTGGTGGCCAAATAGTACGCCATGCATTTCGGATCCAGGCTCATAGTTGAACGTAGCGTTTTTCATGTTTGCCGCCACCTCTTCATAGGTATTGCCGTAGATTAGATTTGCTCCGCCTATCTGCACTATGTAGGGCTTAAATTGAGTTTCACGTAAAATGTCGAGCACATTCGTTGTTGCGTCGACCAAAAGCGAATTTTCAGGCCTGTTGTCTGGAGACTTAGCAGAGATGGTAATGATAACCGCATCGGCCCAGCCGATGAGTTTCGCAATACCAGTTCGACTCGCCAGGTCACCTTTTGCCGCCGTAAAGTTCTTGTGGTTTACATCTAGCTTTTCTGGGCTGCGCGAGACGCCGGTCACTCGATGACCGCGCTGCAGAGCTTCATCTACAATCACCTGGCCGATGCGACCCGTAGCGCCGTAAACCAAAATGTTCAAGCGTTCTTTATCTTCGTCTGGCTCGCTGGCGTTTGCTGAACTGATCATCGCCAATACAAAAATAAATATTTTGGCAAATTTAAAGAGCATGTTTTTCTCCTTATTACCCAAATTGGGCAGTGGCCGGTCAGGCTAACCCCCCTGAGGGTGACTCTGTGATAGGTTATTAATTATGCATGAGTTGCATCCGCCGGGGAAACTCACTATTATTTCTCAAGACTACTGTATACTGTATACGAAAAGATGAATATACTCAGTGCGGCAGTGTCAAAATTGCTGTGATGAAGTTCAGGCAATTGTACCCTAGTGATATAGCGATCAAATAACCTGCGGAGTTTCTAAATGAATCAACTTACACACGCGAAAGCACCCCTTAGTGCCTTGACACAACTTTGTATTGCGGTATCCCTGGCCGCAGGAGGTGCCGGGATAGTCAGAGATGCCGAAGCCCAAGCATATGCCCTCGAAGAGGTGGTGGTTACCGCCCGAAAGCGCGAGGAAAGCCTGCAGGACACGCCTATATCGATAGCCGCTTTTACTACTCAGGACCTTGAGGCTCGCGGTATTGTGGATTTTTCAGAGATCGGTGAGTTCACGCCGAATGTCGTCTTTGACTTCACCTCTGCCATTTCTGGTGGTAACTCTGCGGCGATCATTATGATACGCGGTGTAGGCACCAGTGACTGGGCACTACCGGTAGATCCCGGGGTTGGCCTTTATCTCGATGGCGTCTACATTGCCAGAACCGTAGGCCAGGTCATGGACACGGTGGATGTAGAGCGTATAGAAGTACTGCGGGGGCCACAGGGAACCCTGTTCGGACGCAACACGATTGGTGGCGCCATATCGGTGGTAACCAAAAAGCCAACAATGGATGAAGTCTACGGCCGAGTCGAAGTAGCCGTTGGCTCTTACGACCGCCAAGACCTCAACGGTTACATCAACATTCCATTTAGCGATACCTTTGCCGGTAGCGCCTCCGTCTCCAGCCGCAAACGCGATGGCTATGTGAAAAATATTTTCCCGGGTGCCCCGGATCTGGGTGACAACGACGACCTCTCGGGTCGCATCGCACTGCGCTGGGCGCCTAGCGACTCGTTTACTTTCGATCTGAGTGCGGACTACTCCACTACCGACGAGGCACCCGCGGGGAACGTCCTGATCGACGCGATCGAAGATCCGGATAGCCCCATCGCCGGTTTCACGCCCCTGAACAACCAACTGTCTGGCGACCCGCAGTGTAGCGACCTGAATGATCCAGGCCGACTCAATAACACCGCCTGCTTCAACTCCCAATGGGCAATCGGCCCCTTCCGCACCAATAGTAGCCACAGGAGTTCTACACCAGAACTGCAAACCGATGAACGTTTCGGCATTGCAGTAAAGCCTGAATCTAGCCTGGATGTTTGGGGTATCTCTGGCACGGCTGAATGGGATCTCACCGAAAATCTGACTTTTAAATCTATAACAGCCCACAGGCGTGTAGAAGATGGCTTTTGGTCTCGTGATTCGGGGCACGCTGGCAACCAGGACATCATACTGGTGAGAACCACTAACCTTTACGAGCAGGAGCAGACAACCCAGGAATTTCAACTCTTGGGCTCGGCCTTCGACGACCGCTTGTCCTGGGTGGCGGGTGTCTATTACCTGGAGGAAGAGGGTTCACACCTGGACGTTGTTGAACTGGTCCTGAACTCGGTGTTTGATAGTGGTGGTACGATCGATAATACCAGTACAGCCGTATTCACCCAGGGCACCTTCGATGTCACGGACAAATTTAGTATTACTGCAGGGCTTCGATACACGGATGAAGAAAAAGAGTTCACCCCAAATTCAACCGTGGGCCTTGACGAAGGCAACCCTGAGTTCGGAGGCGCTGGCTTGGTTACCGGCTTACCGGATTGTCTGGACAATCCAATTCCTGTGCCGGGTAACGGTGCCTGTGTACTGCCTAATACACCCGTAAACTCAGATACCTCAGAGACGGAACCCTACCTCAACTTATCCTATCGTTTCACTGAAGACTTGATGGCCTATGTGTCCTACTCAGAAGGGTTTAAAGGCGGTGCATTTACCCAGCGAGTATTCCCACCGGCTCTGGCCACACCAATCGCAGGTCCTGAGTTTGTTGAAGTGTATGAAGCGGGCTTTAAATCTACCTGGTTCGACAGCCGTGTGCGTTTGAACGGCGCGATGTTCTTTAACGACTACACCGACCTTCAGGTAAACGTTAACCAGGAAACAGGTACCGGCGGTGGCACCGTTATCGGAACCGTCACCGCCAACGCCGCCGCGGCCGAAATTTTTGGGTTTGAACTCGAAATGACCGCGGTACCCAGTGAAGCATCGCTGATTCAAATCGGCATTGGCTACCTGGATGCAGAGTACGTGGAACTCGATGAATCTGTTGATCAGCTGGGACTGGATTTCGATTTGGTCAACGCCCCTGAATGGAACATCAACATAGGAGGCCAGTACAGGTTTGATCTCGAGAACGCCGGCAACATCGTTGCCCGGGTGGACTACTCCTATACATCTGAGGTCTATAACGACTCAACCAACGCCGAAAAGCTAAGGCAGAGTAGCAATTCACTCGTCAACGCTGCCTTAACCTGGACGGATAGAGAAGAACAGTGGTCTGCCACACTAGCCGGTAAAAACCTAACGGATGAGACCTATCTGGTAACGGGTTTCAGTGGCTCCGGTATTGTTGAAGGTGTGTACGGTTTACCCCAGACCTGGTCTGTTTCGGTACGCAGAAGCTTTTAAAGAAGAGTCTGTATCTCAGGCAGCTAAAAGCTCCAAAACGCGACAACCGTTTTGGAGCTTTTTCTTTTGGAGAACACAGTAAAACCCAATACAGCGCTTTAAATTTGGAGAGTGTTCGAGCAGTGTAATTCCAATTTCCGGTTATTCACCATTAGAACATTCCTCAACTATCACCTAAGGTAACTTTAGTGGCCAAAGACACGAAGGATCTCAAAGCAGATCGAAACGTCGAGGATCTACCCGTTTCCCGTCGAACATTTGTTCAAACCACTGCCGGCATTGGCGCGACAGGGTTACTCGGTGCTGCTCTGAACGGCTGCGCTAGTACAGAAATATCCCACACCGCTGGTCAGGGCGGGTCAATCTTGAGCACGGACGAGCGGTTTGAAGAACGCAAGAACGACCTGGTGTGGCAGGTTATCAAACCCGCTCGATCACCCGACATTATTATCGATGCAAAATCTTCCGCCGATGTGATCTCAGCCGTAAACTACGCTCGTAATAACAAGCTGAAAATTATCGCCAAAAGCGGTGGCCACAGCATGACAGGCTCGTTCGTTCGGGACGAAGGTGTCCTGTTGAATCTGCTGCCCATGCGACAAGTCTCGGTAGATCCGGTGTCCAAGATAGTCTCGGTAGAACCTGGCACGTGGGGGCCATCACTGCTGCAAAAACTCAGCGAGTACGGACTTGGCTTTCCAGTAGCACGGGGGGCCAGTGTCGCGGTAGGCGGCTACCTGCTGGGCGGCGGTCTGGGCTTTAATCCAAATACCTGGGGCATCGGCTGCGACTCTATACTCGCAGCCGACGTGGTAAACGCCGAAGGCGAGTTAATTACAGTAAGCGCTAAGAATTATCCCGAACTGTATTGGGCAGTGCGCGGAGCGGGCCCGGGTTTATGTGGCATCGTCACAAAATTCTATATACAGGCCTATGATTTACCTAGCTCCATTATGACCGCCCAGTACGTCCACCCTTTGGCAGAGCACGCCAAAGTGGGAGCGGCACTTGAAGCACTGGTGCCGAGCAGTGATCACCTTTTAGAGCTTATTCTTTTGATCACGGGCAATCCGGACAAGCAGGCAGTCGCGGACGGCGCGTCGGAGTATGTTTGTATGGTCAATGTTGTTTCCTACGGCGAAAGCGCGGAGCATTCGCAGCGTCTGCTTAAAACGATTGCAGACAGTCCATTGGCAGAATCGCCACTGGCAAAAACAGAGTATCAAGCCACCAACCTGGCTATCTTGACGGGTGACACAGGTGCAGCATTTCCCAGAGGAAGGATGGCAACAGAGGGCGTATGGAGTAACTCCATTGCCCCTGTGGTTTCAGTGCTAGCCGAACGGGTTGAGCTGGCCGCCACTCCAATTACGACGGTCAGCATCCGTTTTTTGGGCAATGCAGCCATGCCCAAAAACGCGGCATTTTCAATAATCGGCAGCACTAATATACTCTCAGTACTGACCTGGGAGGACGAGAAGGACGATGACACTATCAAGCAATGGCTGGCTGATACTATGACTGCATTACAACCTTTTTCTCTGGGCCACTATATTAACAATGAGGATGTGGTTAATTTCCCGCAACGTAACCAAGGATCATTTAGTGCATATAGCTGGACGAAACTGCGGGCTCTAAAGCAAAAATATGACCCCAATGGTGTCTTTCACGATTACTATGGAGTGGGCTAGACCACCTTGAGAATACGATGCTGAGCAAAAAAGAACAGCAAATAGCCAACTCAGAGGCCTATCGAAGCTTTGCTAGCTGGCGCAATTCCTTCGTCTTGAAAATGACTTTATTTAATATTGGCCTGGTCATGGTGTTTGACGTTCTGGCAATTTTTCGTCCCGGGGTATTAACATTTCTACCCAGTGCGGGCACAGCCTTAAACGTGGGCGCCTGGCTAGTCCTGTTCATAATTATTTCTGTCATTTTTTCCGCTGTTTACTACAACATTCGAATGGAGCAACAAACCCGGCTCCTAAAAACTAATCTAAATGAGTTGCCGTCACTTGAATAAGCTATTTCCTCAACTAGCTTTGGTACTGGGTTCAAACATACTTGGGAATGCCGCAAATGCGGCCGAAGCCGCCGGGCAAGCAAATAGCGCTTCCATCGCGACCTTCATCTGTTTCCTTGTTTTAACGCTCTTCATTACCAGCTGGGCAGCCAGGCGCAATAAAACCAAAGAAGATTTTTACCTGGCAGGTGGCCAGATTACGGGCGTACAAAATGGCTTTGCTATCGCCGGTGACACCATGTCGGCTGCCTCCTTCCTGGGCCTGGTCGGCCTCATGTTTGTGGTGGGTTTTGACACGCTGTTTTTTATTATCAGCCTGGTAGTCAGTTGGCTGGTCGTCGTCTTAATTGTGGCAGAGCGCCTGCGAAATCTGGGCTCATACACTTTCGCCGATGCTATATCCTATCGCCTGTCTCGAAAGCCCGTTCGCATTATGGCTGCGACATGCGCTTTAACTATTATGATTCCCTACTTGCTTGCCCAGATGGTAGCAGCCGGAGGGCTCGTCGAAAGTCTTTTTGGCCTTAGTTATACCCACGGCGTGATTGTTGTGGGTGTTCTAATGACTATCTACGTAACCTTCGGTGGCATGATGGCTACAACCTGGGTGCAAATTGTCAAAGCAGTCTTACTGATTGCTGGAGGTTCGATGTTGGCGATTGGGGTACTCAACAATTTCGATTTCAGTATTACCGCCCTAATCAATAAAGCGGTAGAAGTGCATCCGGCGGGTGAGAAGCTGCTGCAACCCGGCGGGCTTTACACCGATATCATATCCACGTTATCACTAAGCCTAGCCTTTATAGGCGGGACGGCAGCGATGCCACATGTACTCATGCGCTTTTTTACCGTACCCGACGCCGCCCAGGCGAGAAAGTCCGCAGTGATTGCCCTGAGCCTGATAGCGTATTTCCAAATTGTGGTTATCATTGTTGGTCTTGGCGCCGTCGTGTTCCTGCTCGATAACGCCGACTATTCTTTAGGTGGCACAGATATCGTCGGTGGCAGCAATATGGCGGCAATCCATCTGGCCCAGATAATTGGCGGTGATGTTTTCATGGGCTTTATCTCAGCCGTCGCCTTTGCCACTATTCTAGCCGTCGTGTCAGGTATAACACTTTCGGCTGGAGCCACCATCTCTCACGATTTGTATTCCAATGTGATCAGTAAAGAAAAATGCACTGAAACTCAAGAATTGTGGATTTCGAGGGTTACGGTCGTGGTACTAGGCGCCGTGGGAATTTTTCTGGCCATTATTTTTGAGGGTCAGAATGTCGCGGTACTGGCAACCCTGCCGCTAGCGATTGGCGCGAGCACCAACTTCCCACTATTGCTACTGTCCATGTACTGGGGGGGCATCACAACAAGAGGCACCCTTGCTGGCGGCTACGCCGGATTGTTAAGTGCCGTAGCCCTATTGTTGCTAGGGCCCAATGTCTGGGTGCCTGTGTTCGGCTTTGACACGGCCATTTTCCCATACGCCTACCCGACTTTATTCTCTATGAGTATTTGTTTTGGATTCGCTTGGTGGTTTTCAATCACAGATAAAAGCAGCCGGGCCGATGAAGAGAGAAGTGTATTTGAAGCACAGCTCCTTCGCTCTCAGTTAGGCGATGACATTTAGCGGCTGAGCATTCTGGGAACAAAACCACCCAGCATAGACTCCAGCTTGGCGGCAACGGCCAGAGATACATGCTCCTGGTAAGCAGACGCAACAACCTGAACACCCAGTGGCATCCCTTCTTGTTCTGCAATCGGTACAACCGTTGAAGGCAAACCCGCTACGGCGTAGCTGTGTACGTAATTGAAACCCTCGTACTTGAAATAATCTTCATCGGGCACGCCAAAGGGCGGCTCCATATGACGTGGCGCGGGACCGGTGGTCACTGGACACAGGATCGCGTCGTAGGCTGCCACAGAACGGCGAATACTAGCCCGCATCTCGAAGTAACGTCTCTGCAGTTCAAAGAAATCGGTAACGCTGAGCGATTCACCGAAACCGTCTAGCAGCGTCTGAAATTGGTGGTGATGTCGTCCGTTACTGCCTTCAAGGTCGCGCCAGGTACTCGCCCCCCCGTCGGCGCCTACCATGGTAAAAAACAGCATGGTAGCCTCCCGGCTGTCCGGTGGCTCGACCTCCACCACCTCGGCACCGGATTCTTGCAGCGCCAGTGCTGCCGCCTTGATACCCTGCTCCGTCTCTTGGCTCACTTTTGCTACACCGTCGTCAAAGTAATAGCCAATTCGTAAGCCCTTCAGATCTACCGAGCTGGGGTCACCAAGACTAACAGACACCGCGTAAGGGTCTACACCATCGGCACCCGATATTATCGGCAGCAGCAGCGCCAGGTCCTCTACATAGCGTGCCATCGGACCCAGGCACATCATGTCGCGATAACCGGTGTCTCTGGTGACAGGCCAATGACCTGTGTCGGGTGTACGACCCACTGTGGGGCGAATACCTACAGTCCCACAGTAATGACTGGGTACGCGAATCGAGCCGCCCCCATCTACACCTATTCCAACCAGGGTGGCATCGGCCCCCAATAAAGCGGCCTCCCCGCCCGTAGAACCTCCGGGGGTACGCGCTAGATCAGCGGGATTATTGGTCCTGCCAAACAAAGCATTGTCTGTTTCATAGGAAGATGAATACTCTGGTAGATTAGTTTTGCCAATGATAATGGCGCCCGCACTGCGCAACCGCGCCACTACCGAGGCATCTTCCTTGGGCCAGTGGTTTTCTCGTGCATAGGATCCGCCGGTACAACGAAAGCCCTTAACGTCTATGGAATCCTTTACTGTGATGGGTAAGCCTAACAACGGCCTAGGGCCGGTTTTAACTCGCTCTGCATCAGCTTGCCTCGCCTGGGCGAGCGATTGCTCTTTGTCCATCGCAACAACGGCGTTCAAGGCGGGATTAACAGTTTCAATTCTATCGATTACTTCAGTGACAAGCTCAAGCGCACTTATCTCACCTGCGTTCATTTTGCGCAGGTACTCAACTGCCGAATCCATTGTTTTATTGTCCATGCGAGTAGACCGCCTCTCTATACATAGCGTGGTGTGTACTGTAGCCATACTTGGCAAAGTTCTTACTGTCATCAGAAAGCGCCGGCATGGCATCTGATGCTAACGCTGCATTGAGTGCATCGAGATTATCGAATACAACCTCGTTGCCAATGACCAGACTGTCGTCGCCAATGTTACCGGCTTGCTCATAATCCATTGGCAGGTAGCAAATCACATTGCGAATATCCGGAAACTTGGCCAATAGAGGTGGATGGTTCTTGGTGTAGAAATCGACAAACTCAGCCTGATTTTCCACTGGGCCGTAGTATCGAACTACAAATGAAAGTGCCGCAGTTCGAGGTGGTGGGCTAGCGTGCCCGGGAATGTCATATTGCACCGGCTGGACGATCTCTACGCGCACCTTCTCGGCGCTAGCCGAGAAATAGGGGCTGTCTACGAATAACTTTTGAAAATCAGAGTCGCCTACCAGTGCTTGTGCTTGTTCGCGCGAAGCAAGGTCTATTTGGACGATGGAGACCGGGCTTGGAACATCATCCATTTTGGGTAGGTCTCCCGGGTATGGTGAATAGTACTCCACCACTTCCACACCAGGAGCGTCCTTAAGGTAAGCGAGAGGCTCTCCCAGATGATATTGCTTTAGATCAGCTGGGGATATTCCGAGCGCCCAGATAGTGACAAAAACCGCGACCTTCATAATTCTACTCCCCTGGACTGAATAACAACCATCCGATACACACCGCGAAGACTTGAACTCTCGGGCTTGTTACGGTCTTAGCATGTGCTGAAATTTTAGTATACCGTATACATTCTGGAGAGCAACAATAGACACAGCGGTGAGCCCGCGAACGGGTTTGCGGCATTCATTATGCCGCGGACATTTTGCTCTGCGCTGCCAGCACGTCGATAAGCTCTTTAACAATCAATTTGTGGCCTGCCAAAGAAGGATGCAGCCCATCCTCCAAGAGCAACTCCCCACGAGGCGGTTTACCGAAGACCTGAGTCAGGTCAACCACTGTCTCGGGAATCGCCGTGATGCGCTCAACTACACTTTCCACATCAGCACTTGCCCAGGAACTACCCGTATTACCCAGCATCCAATGCCTGGCAATCCTGTCCTCCAAAATGCCCGTGGGGGTAAACCAAACAACATCTGCAGCAGTTTCAGATCGCACCAGCTTGTTGAGAAGCTCAAAGTTTTTGCCCGACTCCTCAATGCCAACCAGCGTCTTATCCGGGCAGGCATCAATTCTTTGGGCATCGTTGGTTCCCAAAAAGAAAACCACGAGATCCGGCTTCAAGGCAATTATCTGTTGAACACGCGCAACAATATGCGTGCTCGTTTGCGTCGAGACACCAGAATTTATAATATTCAACTTGCACTGCGAGAAACGGGACTGCAATACAAAGCGTAAAATTTCCAGCCAGGATTGGTCATCATCAGTGAAGCTGTCGCCCACTCCCACGACGGTGTACTCGGCCGGGATGGGCAGCGCTTCAATTTTTGCGGAAAATTCCGGTTCGTCCAACAGCTCCACCGCTGAATAGCGCGCACGATCGGAAATTTTGTCGCGCACGGCACGGTATTCTTCAGCGGTGATACCGAACAGTGCAGCTACCGTAGTGTCATTGACCACCGGGAACATGCCGAGCACCTTCTCTGCGTGAATAAACTGCAGGATAAACTCAAACTGTTCTTGTGAAAGCTCTGGCACATTTCTCTCCTTTAACTACATGTAATTCCGCGTACCTACCCACTTAAACATCCCGTGTAAATTTCGCGTGATAACGATCATAGCGACCCATTAAAGCAAACAAGATGGCCGTGATCATCATCAATACGATCATGCTTTTTAACACCGGATAATAGCTGCCGAATATTTCCTGTGTTTTTGCATACAGGTATGGCCCGCCGCTAGTACCCAGTAAAAAGCCCACAAAAATAAGGCCGTAGATAGAACCGAAGCGGCGCAAGCCAAAATAGCGACTGGCCATGTACCCCATGAGCTCGGTTTCTGCTCCGATACCCGCACCCATCAGCGCGGCAGCGACGAAAGGCGCCCAACTCGTTTCAACGTAGGCCAAAATGGCAAAACCGATGGCGGTAAGGGTAAATATTGTTGCACCAGCGACGGGAGCAAATACCTTGTCCAGAAGATAACCCACAACAAGGCGGGCAATAGCCATAGATATACCCAACACCATCACTACCGAACTTGCCTGCATGGCGGTGAAACCTTTGTCAGACAGCAAAAATGCCATCTGGTTTGTTATGCCCCACAACGCAGCGGAAGCAAAAAGAACGGCAAAAAATAATAGCCAGAACCCCTGCGTTCTGAGAGCGTCATGAAGCGATAAGCCCGATTCATTGTTTTCATAGGCAACGTGATCATTTGCCCCGCCATCGACCTGCAAACCCACCTCTTGTGGGGTGTCGCGGATGAACAAATACATTACCGGTATCGTAATCAACAAGATGTACAAGCCATAGAAAATGAAACCGCCCTGCCAGCCCTGCCAGGAAACTACTAACGCAGTAATTTTAGGTAAGAAAGCTAGGCCCACACCCGTACCGGAGGCGATCAACCCGATCATCAAACCCCGCCTGCTGTCGTACCAGGCCGATACAGTCCGGATAAATGACAAGTTATTATTTGCAGCGCCAAATATCGCTACCAACGGGAAGATGACCCAGAGTTGCCAGAGCTGGTTCAAATAAAGAGGCACTGTAATAAGTATCAGCGCCATCAGAGTCAAAGAGGGAATCATGGTGCGCCGCACACCATAGCGATCCACTAGACTACCAAAGGTAGGGTGAATGGCCGCACTTACCAGTGTGAGTAAGGATATCGATAGCGTCATACCCGAACGACTCCATCCGAATTCGGCCTCCAGGCTCTGCACAACAAAACCGAAACTCGCATAAATAAGCGGGCCAACATTGCCGAACATTCCAACAAAACAGGCAAGAATAATTGGCCAGCCAAAAAACGGCTTGGAATACATTCCCGAAAGATTTGTAGCGGGCGGTGTTGGGCTCATAGACTCTCCGACATAGCGAAATTGTGAGGGCAAGACCGCGATATGATAGCATCACAGCAAAGCAGATAGAGTGTTAATTTTTTCGGTCGGGAAGTTTCGGAGGGTAGCCCATGAGTGTAGTTTCGGAAGATACGCGGTTAGCGATCGCCAAGATCGAGCAGCTGATCGGTGAAAGAATCACGACTAATGCAACCGTCTGCGATCATCATGGACACGACGAGTCATGGCATGAGTCTATGGC
>JBLGAR010000017.1:0-47880 GCA_047612385.1 Cryomorphaceae bacterium
TATTCCCCCACCGCTGGTCGGAGTCCCCATACATGGGGGAACCCCAACGCCACCGACAAATAAGCTTGAACTCGTATCTGTGCCGCATGCGCCAGATCGATAATCTTTTTAGCCGTCGCAAAAGTGTCCTCGAGGCTCATGTTGATATTTTTCTGGTTCATTGTCTCGGTGGCCGAGACCACGATGGCAACAGTGGTGGCTCCGGCTGCAGTGGCCAATTCGTAACCTTTGACATTGGGCACCAGTACGCTAAATGAGACATCGGAATGATGTGCCAGCGCAGTTACGACCTGGTCTGTATTAGCCATTTGCGGGACCGCACGCGGCGATACAAAGCTGCCTATCTCCAGGTGTTTGATTCCCGATGCTATAAGAGCCTGCGCTAACCGCACTCGCTCCTGAACTGAAAAATGTTTGGGCTGGCTTTGAAGGCCATCGCGCAGGCCTACCTCATTAATAAGTACGTGATCATTTGTCATGCGACGACTCCGGGTGGGGGCAGGGCACAGCCCTACATCGTTGATAGTTCGATTTCAATGAACCTTTTTACTTGAAACGTGGCTGTTTGAAAATAGTTACTTGGGGTTGTTCAAAATATTTTTCGTCTGTGAAAGGTCTCTCAATTAGAGGAACACATCACCTCCATTTGGGCTTAAGCACTGGCCGCGAAAGTGCGCCGCGGCATCACTGGCAAGAAAAAGAAATGCCCCGACTATGTCGTCAACCTCGGCTAGTTTGCCGCGCGGGATAGCCCGGCGTATTCCGTCGAGGATGTCATCTGGTACGTCTTCCAGGATGGGGGTCACAGTAGCGCCTGGCGCCACGCAATTGGCGCTTATATTTCGTTCACCGATCTCTAAAGTGAGTGTTCGGGTAAATGATAAAATCGCGCCTTTAGCCGCTGTATAGTGCGCAAATCCAGGCGCGCCTTTATAAGCCAATTGCGATGCCGTGTTAATGATGCGGCCGGAGTCTTGTTGATACATTATCGGTAATGCCGCTCTTGTGCATAAGAAGGTGCCCGTGACATGCACGCCCATAACGGCCTGCCAATCTGCGAGCTTAATGTCTTCTATAGGTGCCGAACGAGCGATTCCCGCATTGTTGACCAGGATGTCGAGCCGCCCGACCTGAGCCATCATGTTGTCAAACATCTCGCCGACCTGTGCTTCATCACTGACGTCGGCTGGTGCTAGTGAAGCAGTGCCGCCATGTTCTTGAATGCTAGTTTGTACGCTCGATGCAGGCTCACTACCTTCGCCGGGAGGGAAGTTAATAAACACATGACATCCTGCATTTGCCAGTGCAATTGCCACGCCGCGACCAATGCCCGATGATGCGCCGGTGACCAGCGCGATTTTACCCGTTAAATCTACCGATAGGGTCATAGATTTGTGCTCCCGTTGTACTGTCGTTGCACTCGTGATGAGTTTCTAATATTGGATTTATTGTCCGTGACAGTTACACTCAACACACATTGAGTCAAGCCCATACCAGATTGAACACTCTGTCTAGAAGGTTACTTCAGCGGGTTGGTCTGACTTGCGAGCTTGGCCATCATCTTAAATTAACAGCGACAAAACAGCATGAAATTGGAAGGTCTAACGGTAATTGATTTGTCACTCTTTCTTCCTGGGCCCGCAGTGTCCTTGATGATGGCAGATCATGGTGCGCGGGTGATAAAGGTGGAGAATCCGGCTTCCCCAGAGCCGACACGCTCAAGTCAGTTTTTCCCTTGGACGCAGGGCGAAAGCACGGTGATGTTTCGCACTACCCAGCGTGGCAAAGAGAGTTTGACTCTGAATTTGAAGAGCCCGCGCGCCAAGGAGTTGCTCCTGTCGCTGGCAGCCACAGCAGATGTTTTCATTGAAAGCTTTCGCCCCGGTGTGATGAAGCGCTTGGGTATTGATTACGACGTCATTCGCGCTATTAACCCCAGGATTGTTTACTGCTCGCTCTCAGCTTTTGGCCAGGATGGGCCCTGGCGAGACAAGCCAGCACACGATACTGCCGCTGTTGCAGCGGCCGGCGTTTTGAGTTTGACTCGGTCGCCTTCCGACGACTCTGGCCCTGCGATTATCGGTGTTGCTATCTCCGATATGCTGTCGTCGCATCTTGCCTTTGGCGGCATCATGATGGCACTTTATCGGCGGCATACTACGGGTGAGGGAGACTATATTGACATCAGTATGTTTGAGTCGGTGCTCAATGCCTCCCCCAATATTGTTGGGCCTGTATTCAGCAAAGGACAGACGCCTGATCGCTTGGCCGAACGCACGCACGGGGGTAACGCGATGCTGAATATTTATGAACTGGGTGATGGGAATCATATCGCGCTAGGCGGTGGTGAGCACAAATTCGTTGAGGAGCTCTTTAACGGGCTGGGTCGTCCAGATTTTGTCGATGCGGTAACGGGGCCGGCGGGTGAGGGGCATCACGAGGCTATCGCGTTTTTAAGGAAAACGTTCCAGGCGCGCAGTAGAGCAGAATGGGAGGCCTGGTTCGAGGGCAGGGACATCTGCTGGATGCCTGTGATGACCTTGGACGAAGCCTGGGACACAGATCATGTTTGGGCTAGGGAAATGCGTGTGCGTGATGAGTTCGGTAACGATCACATAGGTATTCCCATCAAGTTTTTGAATGAGCCCGGTGATGTGCGCTTTGGGCTTGCCGAAGTGGGTGAGCATACGGAATCAATTCTTGCTAACCTTGGCTGTTCGCCAGATGAAATTGCAAATTTACGCTCCGATGGCGCCATCTAGAATGCGGAGACTTTTCATTTTCGCCGGCGGTTTGGTATTGCTTAAAGACACCCATCTTGGTTATTTGGTCGAGAATGCCACAGTCTATGTGCCAATGCGGGCAATTAGGCTCAATTGTACGTACATACGTGTTGATTTTCTGCGCGAGAATGCGCATAGTCTGGTATCACGTAAGAAATCGATCTGAAAGACGTTGGAGAATACGATGAATAGTAAGCCCAAACTTAAGACACTGTATCTGGCAGTTTTGATGACAGTGCCCGCCGCCGGGTCACTGACAGTTGCGAATAACGCCTATGCGCAGCTCGAAGAAATAGTCGTTACTGCGCGAGCTCGCTCTGAGACTCTGCAAGACGTTCCCGCTACGATCACCGCGTTTACGGAAAATCAAATAGAAAATATGGGTATTCAACGCGCAGAGGACTTCGTCTACATGACGCCCGGCGTAACCTTCGTGAACACCGTAGAGGCTGGCGATAGTTCGCTGAGTATCCGCGGTATATCGGGCGCACGCGACGGCGAGACCAACTTTGCGTTCCTGGTGGATGGCATTTTGTATACCAACCCATCCGCGTTTAATCGTGAATACCCCGATTTGACCCAAATTGAAGTGTTAAAGGGCCCGCAGGGCGCACTTTATGGCCGTTCAGCTGCTGGTGGCGCGGTGATTATGTCCACCAGGAAGCCCAGTGACGAGTTTGAGGGGAAGGTAAAGGTATCTGCTGCGCAGCATGGCACTTACACGGCTATGGGAACTATCGCGGGGCCGCTAGGTGAAAATATTGCGGGCCGCTTAACGGTTGATCATCGGACCACCGATGGTTTCCTGGAGAATGAATTTTACAACGATGAGGTTGTGAACGATTTTGAAGAGACGGGGGTTAGCTTACGACTTGTATTTGACCCTAGTGATACTTTGAGCATCGATACCAAATTACGTTACTCGGAGGTGGAGGCAGGCGCCATTGCATTCAACGCGGCGTTTGAGCTGCCGTTTTTCGTGGGTGCTTTGGAAGGAGTGTCCGGGTTTGGTGTTGATAACACAGCAGCTTCGGTAGATGTAAACGATTTTGACTTTGTCTTTTCACCCAATGTGGATCCTGAGAATAAGCAGGAGACGATAGAGTTTTCAATCAAGGTGGACAAAGAGCTGGACATCGGCACGTTGACTGCTTGGGCGCTCTATTCTGACCAGGAACAAAGCTTTATTGCCGACGGTACTTCTGGTGCATTTGGATTCTACGACGGAACAACGTCTTGTCAGGAAAGTGCAGTGGCCCGCTCTCTCTTTCTCGGAGACGGTACGCCCACAGCGGCGCCCACGTTCAACCTCGATGGGACGGCTGACGGCAGGTTCTTACCTCCTTACAGCCCCACAACCTGTGACGGATATCAGTATCAGGAGAGAAATCAGGAAGACTTTAGTGCGCAAATACAGTTGACCTCGAGCGGCGATGGTGCCTTGCGTTGGCAGGTCGGTGCCTACTACCTGAATATTGAACGTACCGTCGGTGTGGCTCAGCTTGAAGACGACGGCCGTCGCAATTTACCTTCAAGCTTTGTTAACGAGTTTACAGATGCCTTGGTATTAGATGACTTTACCACTGACGTGTTTGCGGTTTTTGGCTCGATAAACTACGACATTTCTGATCGCATGGAACTGTCAGTTGCAATTCGGTACGACCGGGAAGATCGAGAGGTGGAGAATAAGGTCCCCAGCCCGGCTGATGGATTTTTGTCTACCAATATAGACTACTGTTCTACTTTCTTTGTCGGTGGTTGCACACTGAATGGGGTCCCCCTTGAAGGGACTCCTTGGAACCCAGCTTTCATAGACCTGGATACGGGTGAGGTGAGAGCGTCGGTTGCCGATCGCGACGAGACATTCGATGCTGTTCAACCGAAGATCAGCTTAACGTACGATGTTGGCGAGGACACAACCCTGTTTGCCAGTTGGGGTGTTGGCTTCAAGACAGGTGGCTTTAACAACCTGGGCGGAACCGAGACGATAGAGCTGTTTTTGGTGAACCCCGATGGTTTGCCGATCGCTCCACCTGAGGTCTACGAAGAAGAAACCTCAAGCGCGTTTGAGGTGGGTTTTTCATCAACAATGCTTGATGGCAGCCTGCAGTTAAACGGCGCGGTGTTCTATACCGAAGTCGATGACATGCAATTCTTCGAGTTTTATGTGGGTCCCTTTGGCTTGTTGCGTACAGTTGAGGCAATAGACGAAGTCACTATAAAGGGTTTTGAACTGGGTGCTTCCTGGCAGCTGAATACCTCACTCCGCCTCGATGCGGGTTATAGTCAAATCGATGGTGAGATCGACAAGATGACCGTCCGCCCCTATGTTTCAGGCAACGACGTTCCCAATCTGGCAGAGTACACCGCCAATATCGCACTGACCTGGGATCAAAAGTTAAGCGGAGGCCTGAATATCCTAGCTAGGCTTGAATATGCCTATCAGGGTGACATCTTCTATCACGTTGTGCAGGGTGGAGATCTTGATGTGCCTCGACCGGGTGATTTCGAGGGGCTCCCCAACGAAGTGCCAGCGGTTCTGTTTGGTGGCTTGGGAACTAGCTATAGCAAAACTAAGGTAGACGGCTACGGCATCATGAATGCGCGTTTGGGCGTCGGCGGCGATAACTGGCGCGTAACGGCTTTCGCGCGAAACCTTCTCGATGAAGAATACGTCGGTGAAGTCATACTGGCGCCAGAGTTTGGCGGCGGATTTGTGACGCCGGGTAATGAGCGTACAGCCGGCGTTGAGCTGGAGTATAGGTTCTAGTCGGAACGGATTGTAGGAAGACCGGGGCCTAGGCCCCGGTTTTTTTTTGCTTGTCCGTTAGTGATTGGCAGGAGTGTGCTTGGTCGGGGTAGAGACTCAAGCACCGGAGCCTCTACTCATTATTGATTCCGCCAATGCTGTCCAGATAGTGCTAGAAGGGAACAGCCAGCTCAGCAGGAGGCAGAATGGTAGTACGCTTCATCAGGCGCGGTTCGTTCTGATCAAAAGGGTCGCGTCGGTGCATCGTGCAGGCGTTGTCCCACATCAAGCAGTCACCGTCTTGCCACTCATGCGAGTAGACGAATTCAGGCTTGACGGTCCATTCAAACAAATACGCCAGCATGTCTTCGCTTTCTTTATCGCTCAAGCCAACAATACGGGTAGTCATGCCTGGACACATATATAAGGCTTTCACTCCGGTAATCGGGTGAGTGCGCACTATTGGTTGATCAATATCCTCAGAACGGCGCTTTTGTGTGTCGTTGGTCGGAACACTGTAAGCACGGTTAAATGCCTCGTAGGATTGGGTGGCTTTTTTACCGTCTAGTATGTATTTGATGTCAGCGGGTAACGCTGCATAGGCCGCTGACATATCGGCAAACTCAGTGTTGCCGCGCTTGGTGGGCAGCGTATGTGCTGCGAGCATCGAACCCACTGCAGGACGCGGCAAATATATCTGATCGTAGTGCCATCCCACTTCAGTATCAGACAAAATGCCTATTGATTTGCCGTCTTCTTGCATGTTGGACACATACAGAATCTGTGGATGATCCGGAGAAAGGTATTCCGTTCTGACATGAATTTCCAGGTCTCCAAACTCTCGGCTGAACCCCACTAAGTCTTCTTCGCTGACATCTTGTCCGCGGAAAAGCAGAAGTTTGTGTTCGGCCCATAATCTTTTGGCTTCGGAAATCTCCTGCGCGTCTGGGGTAGCAACTACTGAGATGCCCCCTACTTCAGCTCCAAAGGTGTTTGCCAACTTACGATTTACTGTTGCCACTTTAGTCTCCTCGACTCTACTGTTTTGTCTGTAGTGATTATAGGTCAAATGTACGGACATTAAAAGTGGTTGGATTCACTGGCGACGATGCTGTCGCGCCGTAACTTCAAGATAGACGATGGTGCCCGATACAATGGCGATGCCCAGCCATTGAAGAGCGGTAAGCTGCTCATTCAGGAAGATGGCGGCCATTATAGCGGTGGAAGGGGGGCCGATCGTGCTGGCAAAAGCGGCGCGCTGTGACCCGATGCGACGAATACCCTCGCCCAACAGAGACAGCGGTATAATAGTGGCAACTAATATCAGCGCCACCAGCCAAGCCCATGCTTGGCTAGATAGGCTTAGGTCCATCCATCCGTGGCGCAGTGAGTAGTGAACTCCAAAGGCAGTACCTGCGGCGCTCATTGCCAATAGGGTAAACATCGTGCTCCCCATTACCGGGCTCAATCTTGCACTGACCATAAAGTAAATCGCTATCGTAATAGCGCAAACGAATACCCAAAGAGCGCCCTCAAGGTTGGCGTTGAGTACTTCTGCGCTATCAATGCCTACTACTAAAGTGATACCAACGAAGGTCATAAACAGTGCCGCTATGGCCGATTTTCTGATGGGCGCTAGACCCAGCACGGCACCTAACACCATGACAATAGCGGGATAGGTGAACAGCAGCGAGCGTTCTACGCTGGCGTCGATAAGTGTTAGAGCGTAGAAATTCACTAAGCTCCCAAAGTAGTAGCAAACAAGACCAGCGCCTATGGCACTGGCCACGTGCGCCGGTTTTAACTTCACTTCACTGCGAAAAGACCCGGATAGGAAAGCAATCAATACGAAGCCGGGTACCGCCAGGACAGACCGGGCGGCCGAGACCGTCTCAAAGTCGACTCCCAGTGCGTACAACTGCTTGGCGAAGATACCTTTTGCCGCCAGCATGATTGAGCCAAGTACAACAAATAAAGTGCCGACCCATAGGCGCCGTGAGGCCGCCAGGTCATTGTGTTCCTGAATAGGAATGGTCAGGGCTATGTAGCCCCGAGCTCGGCCAACACCTCATCGGTAGTCATCACTCGAGACCATAGTCGCTGTAACATTGTCAGAGTGGCGTCCTGCATTTCCTGGCTGTCGGTGCCGGTGCCATCGCTCACCATAACGACGCCGTACTGTGCATCGCAGGCTTCCATCGCTGTCATCGCCACGCAGTTGTTGGTGGAGACCCCCACACAGACGACAGATTTAACGCCCATGGCTTTAAGATGCGAATCGATCCCGGTAGAGCGAAACGCGCCTTGAGTCGTTTTATTCACCACGAGTTCATCAGGTTTTGGTGTCAGCGCTGCCACAATCTCATGCTCAGGTTGCCCTGCTATATTATTGGTCGCCCTGACAATACCTGCGATATGTGCGGGTACATCGCTGGCGTCGGGCATATTCGCACCATAAGTTACGTAGACCACTTTAGCGCCTGCCGACCTGAAGCCGTCCGCAAGTTTTGAAATATTGGGAATCAAAACCTGCTCAATACGATCAAAGCGATAAGCCGCATCGTCCAGGGTACCCTGTTCGGCTAATATTTTCCCCAGGCCCATGTCTCGGTTACCGGTAGCGTTTTGCATATCTATGATCAGTAGTGCGGTATTGGAGGCATCCACAGCTACGGTTTGGCTAAATGAGTCGACGAAAGTAGGGCGCATTAGAGAGTCTTCCTAAGGTAGGCTTGGAAATTAATAGAAATGTAGTTTGAAAAGCTCATGCAACATTCCTTTTTGAATTAACTTGAAATGTTCGGACATTTTAGATCAAATGAAGCACTTCTGCATTATCATTTGCACACTTGGAGCGATCTACTATGGATGAATTCGAAGAAGCGGGTTACGGACAGGAGCCGATTGGGTTCGGTGATCGGCCTGCATTACTTATCGTTGATTTCCAAAAAGGCTTTACTGATGCGTCGAGTCCATTAGGGCGGTCTTCCCATGTTCAGCGCGCGGTAGATAATACGGCAACTTTAATGGCCGCAGCCCGCGCGCGGGGCATCCCTGTCGCTTCATGCAATGTTTCCTGGAAAAGCCGTGATGATATGGCTTACTGGAAAATTTCCTCGCTCTATGACGGCAGTTTCTTTCACGGCCATCCTTGCACTGAGTTCGACCCCAGGATTTCAGATCCTGATTACATTTTTGAGTTTACCAAGACGGCCCCGTCCATTTTCTTTCAGACGCCTATCCATGCCTGGTTAACCAAGCACTGTATTGATACCACGATCATTACCGGATGCACGACATCTGGATGTGTTAGGGCATCGATCGTCGATAGCTTCTCGTACGGTTATCGCACTGTCGTGCCCGAAGACTGCTGCGGCGACCAAAATGAAGAGTCGCACTGGAGCAACTTAAAGGATGTGGGTAGACGCTATGCCGACGTAACAACGCTGGCCGCCGTAATCGGCCATTTTGAAACACATTTTCCCATCAGCAACTGAGGATTCAGCATGCCAACCGCGACAATTAATAATCACAATATGTACTACGAACTCCATGGAGACGGTCCGCCGGCGATTTACATTGGTGGTTGGGACACGTTCTGTCACGGCAGAGAGCATTTCCTCGCCCGCGGCATGACCGAGAAGTACTCTGTGCTGCTAATTGACTACCGTGGCATCGGTGAGTCTGATGACGACCTCAGTGTGACGCCAAGCACTGAACTACACGCCGACGATATTATTGGTTTACTCGATCATCTTGGTATGAGCAATGTGTATTTTGTTGGCCTGGTGGGCATTGGTGCGTGTATTGGACAATGGGTCTCGCTCAAAAGACCAGACCTGGTGCGCTGTATGGTCAACATGGGGTGTTGGGCCTACTCAGACGAGTGCATGACTGATCAACTCAATGCCTTGGGAACCATGCATGAAAAAGCGGGCTTCCTTGCGTTTCAGGAACTCGTTGCGGTCTATTCATTCAGGCCGGATTACTATATTGCCAATCGACACAAGCTGTTGGGGAGCGGCCGAGTATGGGGCGTGCTGGAAAATAAACTGACGGCTCACCTGCGGTTTATCGAGGCCTGTAACAGTCACGACATTCGGCCGCATATGAAAGACATCGCCGCCCCCACTTTAGTTATTCATGCGGGCCGCGATGTCATTACGGGTCCGCGCACCACGACACCTCTGGAAGAAGGCCTGCCGAATGCGGTCGGAGTCACAATGCCCGAAGTGGCGCATGTGGTTGCGGGCAAGGAAGAGAAGATAGCCTTCTGTGAAATCTTGCACGGCTTTCTGGATCAATACTGATTTAGTGCAAACGACAGGGCGCCCCTTGCCGGGCGCCCCTGGCCGGGCGCGCATCAAGTTAAATGATGCCGCGCTCCCTCAGTCCGTCCAGTTGATCGGAATGACCAAGCTCTTCACCCAGTAGCGCTTGGTTATCGGCACCTAAGCCTCGGCCGGGGGAGGTGGCCACACGTTCCTGATCGAAACGAATAGGGTTGCGCAACACGTGCAGTTCACCATCGTGATGAGGCATTGATGTGCGCATCTTGATTTGCTCGACGAAGGGGTTGTCCAGCGCGGCGGGTAAGTCATAGACCGGTGCTACCGGTACATGGGTCTGTAGCTTCGCCAGCCAATTCTCTGTTAGGTCTTGCTGAAGTATTTCGTCGAGCACTGGAGTAAGGGCATCTCGGTTAGTGGCTCGATCGCGCATATTGGCGAAACGAGCATCTTGCGCTAATTCTGGGTGTCCAATGATGTCGATTAGCAAGCCCCAGAACTTCTCGGTCATGCACATAACGAAGATCCAGCCATCCTTGGTTTTCAGCAACTGTACCGGGGTTTGTGATGGGTGCGAGCTGCGAGGCAAGCGCTCGGTATGTATATCGTGATTCATGTACCAGGTGCCTGGGTAGCTCAACTGATGCAGGGCCACGTCGAACAAGCTCACATCCACATCTCGACCACCGTACTTGCTACGCCCTATTAGCGCCGCGAGGCAACCCATGCCAGCGACGGTACCGGTCATAAAATCAATCATCGACAGCCCAAAGCGTGCCGGTGGCGAATCGGGTTCACCTGTGAGCGCCAGAAAACCGCATTCGGCCTGCATTAAGTAGTCATAACCTGGCCAGTCCGCGCGATCGTTGTCGCGTCCGTATGCTGATATATGTGTACAAATAATATCGTCTTTGATCGGCTTAAGGCTTGCGTAGTCCAAGCCAAGGCGCGCGGGTTGATTGCCTCTAAGGTTGTTCCAGACCACGTCAGCTGTTTTCACAAGCTCATGGAAGAGGGCTTTTCCCTCTTCACTTTTTAGGTTCAGCGTGACACTTTTTTTGTTGAGATTAAACGCTTGAAAATAAGCGCTATCGTCATCGGACAGCACTACTGCTCCAGTTTGGCGCGCCGGATCCCCGCCCGTTTCTCGGCTTTCTATTTTGATGACTTCCGCGCCCAGATCAGCCAAATACATTGAGCCATATGGGCCTGCACCAAATTGCTCAATCGCCAGCACGCGAATGCCTTGCAAGGGTAGATTCATGATGTTTTTTCTCCACTGTGGGGAAATCTGTATTTCCGAGATGGTTATGGTTGCAGCGGCACTTGCACCTGCGGCTCAAATGTTGCATCCTATTGGAGCTAGTGTATTACAGGTCGAATGTCCGGTCAATTGACTGCTAGACTTCGATAAATCAATAACATGTGATCAGAGGTTCAATATGTCTTATCGCCTAGGCGTCGATGTAGGAGGGACGTTCACCGATCTCCTGCTGGTCGACGAAACTTCGGGAAATGTTTTCACGGCCAAAGTGCCCAGCACGCCGGAAGATTCCTCAATTGGTGTTCTCAATGGTATTGAGCGCGTTTGCGAAACCGCAGGCGTTGACCCGACTAAAATATCTCAGGTTATGCACGGGACCACCGTTGCCACCAACACCGTGCTAACCGGTACGGGTGCCAAAGTTGGCCTGGTAACCACCAAAGGCTTCCGGCAGGTTTTGCAAATAGCGCGATCATATGTTCCCGGCGGCTTGGGTGGCTGGGTTATCTACAACAAGAGCGATGCGCTTGCTCCACTGTCTTGTACCATTGAGGCAGATGAACGAATGGGCGCCGACGGCAAGGTCGTCCGCCCTCTTAACAAAAGCGCCCTGAAGAAATCATTGCAAGGTCTTAAGAGCGAGAATATCGAGGCTCTGACTGTCTGTCTGATCAACTCCTATGCAAATGGTGCTCATGAGAGGGAGGTCGCCAAGGTGGCCAAAGAGGTTTTGCCGGGTATTCCAATCTCTATCTCTTACGATGTTGTGCCTGAAATGCAGGAGTATGAGCGGGCTATTACAACTGTCGCCAACTCCTATGTGCGCCCCAGAGTTTCCAAGTACGTGCAGAATCTGCAGCGGAAGCTCAATAACAAAATGAAAGGCGTCAAGCTGCATATTTTGCGCTCTGACGGTGGTATGGCTTCATCGAAAGTCGCTGAGTCACTGCCTGTGAATTTGCTGATGAGTGGACCAGCAGGGGGTGTTTCCGGGGCTGTTTGGGTAGCCAAGCAAGCTGGATTTAAAGACCTTCTCACTTTTGATATGGGCGGCACCTCAACCGATGTGGCCCTAGTGCAAGACGGCAAGGCGCGATTGCGGCGTGAGACTACGGTTGGTGATGTTACGGTTCGCGCCTCGTCTGTCGATGTGCGCACCGTAGGCGCCGGCGGTGGATCAATTGCTCACGTACCTGAACTCACGGGAGCTCTGCGTGTAGGGCCCGACAGCGCGGGTGCCGAACCTGGTCCAGCGGCTTACAACAAAGGCGGTACGTTGCCTACGGTGACCGATGCCAATGTCGTATTGGGCTATCTTCCCAGTGAAGTGCGCCTGGGTGGCGATATGGAGATCCGCAAAGATCTCGCTGAGAAAGCCATTCGACCGATTGCCAAGGCGCTGGGCATCTCCGTCAAGCGTGCCGCAGCAGGTATCATCGATATCGTTAATGAAACTATGTATGGCGCCTTACGCCTGGTCTCGGTTGAGCAGGGGTATGATCCTCGTGAATTTGCGCTCATCGGTTTTGGCGGTGCCGGTCCATTGCATGCAAACGCGCTCGGCAAGTTGATGAATAGTTGGCCTGTGATTATTCCACCGGGTCCGGGCGTACTGTGCGCTTATGGAGACGCTACCACCCGTGTGCGCGATGAAGCCTCGCGTACCTATATACGTCGTTTCAGCCAGACCACCGTTCCTCAAGTGGTTAAAATGTATGAAAAGCTGGCAGCCCAGGCAGAGAAGACCATTGAAAAAGAAGGTGTCCCCAAAAAGGATCGCAGCCTGACTTACCAGGCGGATATCCGCTACAACGGACAGGGATTGCTATTGACGGTCGACTTTGAGCTGAAAGATTTAAAGTCAAAAGGTCTCGACGTTATAGGTGATCAGTTCGAGCAGATGCACAAGCAGCTATTCACCTTTGCTCTGGACAGCGATAAGGAAATTGTTAATCTTCGCGCCGTAGCACAAGGGCGCGCCGCAGCTATCGAACCACAAAAAGTGGCTAAGGGATCGCGTACACCGAACAAGTCGGCGGTGATAGGCAACTCTATGGTTTACATGGACCGAAAGGACCGGAAAGCCACACTGTACAAGCGATCAGAGCTCCGAGACGGCAATGAAATTGCCGGGCCAGCCGTCGTGCTGGAGATGGACTCAACCACAGTTATCTTGTCTGGACACATTGGCAAGGTAGATTCATACGGAAACATTCTGATTACGCCACAAGCGTAACTGACGAGGAGCAGAGCAAATGCCAGCAACCATCGTTGAGACTAATAAAACCAAGTTCAAGCGTAAGAACATGGATCCTATTACACTCGATATCATCGAAAACGCGATGATGAATGCGAGATATGAGATGGACACGGTGCTTTTTAGAACCGCCATGTCGCCGGGTATAAGAGAGCAGCACGATGAATTTCCAATGATCGCGAACCTTGAAGGCAAGATGGTCGTGGGTCAATTTGGCAGTTTTATTCACGGCTTCAAAGAGGCTTATGATGGAACGATAGAAGAAGGCGATCTGTTCCTGACCACAGATCCCTATTCATGCAATGGCGCCATCAGCCACGTTAACGATTGGTTGCTGCTGCGTCCTATCTTTAAAGACGGGCGTCTGATCGCCTATGCCGCCATGTTCGGTCATATGACTGATGTAGGCGGCAAGGTGCCGGGCAGTTTGCCGACCGACGCGCGCGAGATATTTGAAGAAGGTATTCGTATACCTCCCACAAAGATCTATAAGAATGATGTGCTGCAAGAGGATCTACTCGAGCTCATATTACACAACTGCCGTTTACCGCACTGGAACCGCAGCGACTTCAATGCCCTCGTGGCCGCCGTTAGAACCGCTGAAAAGCGTGTGCTAGAAATCGCAGAACGATTTGGCGATGATGATTTTTACTCGGCACTTGATGAATTGCTGGCGCGCAACAAACGGGCCATGTCCAAGTTGATCAAGAACACGGTACCTACCAAGAGGCAGGTCTTCGAAGACTATATTTGTGACGATGGTTTGGGCATGGGGCCCTACAAAATCAAATGCGCAATGTGGCGCGAGGGCGACAAGGTTATTTTTGACTTTGAGGGCACTGACCCGCAGTCGATAAGCTCTATTAACTTCTTGCTCAACGAAGAAATGTTCAAGATGTTTTGCGGTGTCTACATGATCATGATTTTTGATCCGCAAATTATGTTTAATGATGGTTTCTATGATCTCATGGAAGTAAAAATTCCCTATGGAACCCTACTCAAACCACGAGAACCGGCTGCGTTGTCATGCAGAACGCATGCCTTAGGCCGTATTTTTGACGTGCTAGGGGGCTTACTCGGCCAAGGCGATCCTGAATTTCTCGCAGGGGCCGGTTTCTCAGACAGTCCGCACTTTATGTACTCGGGATATGACAAGAACGGCGAGTGGTATCAATTGTATTCAATCGGCTTTGGTGGTGTTCCAGGTAAACCATCTGGCGATGGCCCCGACGGCCATTCCTTGTGGCCGAGTTTCACCAATGTACCCAACGAGTTTCTGGAAAGCTACTTTCCACTGCGTATTGAAGTCTATGAAACGATCGCAGATAGCGGTGGTCCTGGCTTGCATCGAGGTGGTAACGGTCTGCGCATGGGGTACTGCTTCTTAGAGCCCGGCACAATTTCGGTGCACGATGATCGCTGGTTAACCTATCCATGGGGTGTGAACGGCGGATTACCAGGGCAGCGATCCGAGAAGCTGTTGCACCGTGTTGATGGCACCATAGAAAAATTGCCGTCCAAGTGCGATCTTGTCGAAGTGAATGCTGGCGACACCCTGCACTTTAATACATGGGGTGGAGGCGGTTGTGGCGATCCGTTCCTGCGACCTGCTGAGCGCGTTTCATTCGATGTCAAAGCCGGACTGGTGTCACCCGAAGGGGCAAAGCGTTATGGGGTTGTTCTAAAAAGCGACTTAACCGTAAACGAGAAGCGCACGACCAGCTTGCGAGCAAAACTGTCCAAGGCACGTGGCAAGCCTGCCATGTTTGACCGGGGCGGCAGTATCGAAGAGCTCAAAGCACGTTGCCTGAAGGAAACCGGCCTGCAGCCACCGCGTCAGCCTGAGTTCCAATCATGGGCGACCAAGATGCTCGATATGGAGCCCAAAAAGCCTAAGGTGGTGAAGCGAAAAACCGGCGCTAAGCGCAAATCAAAGACTGCGTAACGCATGTCGGACCTAATAGGTAGAAACTAAAAAGGGGCGCTTATAAGCGCCCCTTTTTAGTGGTGGAGATTAAACTCATCTCGGGCTGCCTTAGCAGCCCTTATCACAACACTGCCCGGGCTGACGCTGTCGATTGGGTGCTCCACTTGCACCGCGGTCTGCCACTCCTCTATCGAGCAATCTTTCTACCAACTCCTTGCGCTCATCAATGGGGTAACGTCGAAAGATTTCGCGTTTCATGGCCTGTGGGGAACCACCTCCATGCAGGCTGATGATGGACATCCAGCCGCCAGTGTTAGACGCAGTGACATCTTCCAGTAATCTGGCAACCTCAATACGCTTTTCATAGGGCACGTCTGCGCGGGCGCGTAGGACGGTAGCGAGGTCGCCCGCCGTGTGTGGATTGTGATCTTCATCGGGCCCAGGCAAGGCTACGATCAGGCCGCCTGATACTTCATGGGCTGTGCGGTGCATATCGTATATCTGGGTTGCGAGCAGCAGCTTACCGACATTGGAGAAGACAGGCTCTGGTTGCCAGGCACCTGAAGGGTCTTCTATACCATAGACGGAGGCTGCAACACCGCAGGCGAAAAAGCCTTCAACAATTTTGATCAGCTCTACCATAGATTCCTGGATGTGCGGCACCTTGGCCGGGTCGAGCCCGTTGGCCTCGCTCATCAATGCGCCTGCGCCAATCAGTAGATCGCCAAAACCGGCACGTGCGCCGATGCAGCTATGCCGGTGGTGCGATGCGTAATTGGTGACAAGATATTCAGAGTGTTGGTACTCACCTGCCATGAAAACGCGTTCCCAGGGCACGAATACATCTTTGAACATGCACACTGCTGTGGCTTGCCCATACTTGGCACTAAATTTGGCCGCAGGATCACCAGCACGGCCCGCTGGTCGAGAGATAATCGTCAAGCCGTCGACATCAATTGGGACCGCGCAGCACACTGCAAAATCGGTATCTTCCGCCAGCATACTGCGGCAGGGCATTACCAATAGTTCATGCATATAGGGGCCACCGGTCACGATAGCCTTGGTGCCTGAGATGACAATGCCGTCAGCCCGGCGCTCACTAATGTGTACATAGGTATCGGGCTCGGGCTGTTTGTGGGGGCGCAGTTTTCTATCGCCCTTGGCATCTGTCATCGCGACGCCCAGGGTTAAATCGCGATCCTGAATGTCGTGAAGATAAGCCATAAATCGCTCATGGTAGTCAGTACCATCTTCCGCATCTGCGCGGAACGTTTCTTGATGAATTGCGTTCAGCGCATCGTGACTCAAATAGCGCTGGGCACAACCGCTTTCTCTGCATACAAGGCGTACAGCCTCTAGCTTGCTCAGCAGGTCTTCGCTGTGACGATTAATGTGAATCATACGATTGACTGTTTTGCCGCTGGATGCCTGTGTCTCTAGCATAAGGCCACCGTATTCGGGGCGCAGGGCAAAATCGTAAGTGACACCAACGGCATTGATACCAGGGAGTAGCCTGGGGTCATCTGCAACGCTGGTGACTCGATCTCCGTTTATATAAACAACGGGATCGTAGCTGCGTAAGCTCTCTCTGTACTCTTCGGCGGTCATTAACATGGTCGGTTATCCTCTTGCGCTTAATAATTGATTCAATGGTTCTAAAGTGGTTGCGGTGGGTAGTGCCATTATCGCCTGCCATACTGCGTCTGCACGATCTTGGTTGGTGCTGGTTAACATATTGGCGTTGAACTTTTGGCGAACTTCATCGGTAGAGAGCGACCGTCCCGCGGCACCTCTATTTACGGTTTCATGGTGCTCGAAAAGTTCTCCGGCATTGGTTGTAATACTCACTCCGCCCGAGAAGTATTCAGGGAATTTTGATTGTTCCCAATGCTTGAAATTGACACGTTGTGCGAGCGCCAAAATTTCCTTGTCTTGCAGCGCGTCCGGCTCTAGCTCCGCCAGGCCAAATTCGCCACGTGAAGCCGCAGCGGCAATACAAAATTGTAAGCTAAATTTCGCATCGTAATCGCTGCTTGGGACACGTTTCGCTTCGGCGGGATTGCACACCACGTCAAATTGATTTTCGTGCAATGAAGCAGTGATTTCTTGTATGTCGCCGGGACGCAGATTGTGCTGCTGCATTAAGGTAATAACGGAATCAATGCAGGCATGATTAAAGTGGCAAACCGGGTAGGGCTTTATCGCAATTTTGAGCAGTTCCCAGTGGGTGCCCAGTTCTCGGGTAACAGGTTCTACGTTCACGTCCTGTCCTGATAAATACAGCGGATACAGGCCATAACGCCCTTGATACGCATCTGCTGGCCCTTGAAATTCATTCTCAGCCAAGGCTACAGCCAGTATTGCGCTGCTGGCTGAGGCGCCAGGATGCATGCGTTTGGTCCAAGCGCCATCTTCCAGAAATTGCATACTGCCACTGGCCATGCTCAGAGCGATACCCTGCGCTTTTACAATTTGCGATTGAGTCAGTTTTGCCAGCATACCGGCGCCAAGCGCGCAGCCGAAAATACTTACCAGGCCGGTGGGGTGAAAGCCTGTTTTCTGAAACATGCCGTCGGCCACTTGTCCGAGCCGGGCCGATGCTTCGACGGCGACAACGTATGCGTTTAACGCTTGTGCACCCGAAGCGTTGTGGGTGTGGCCCTGGGCCAGCATCGTCGGGAGTGCACTTGCCGAGCAGTGAATGATCGACTCACTGTGCGTGTCGTCGAAATCGAGCCCGTGCACCAGTAGCCCATTCAAAAAGGCGGCATCTCGTGACGATAGCAATTGCTTGCCGCCGATCACGCTGCAGGTTCCCGTTGAGCCCAGTGACTGCATTGTGTTAATTCCGCTGTGCGCAAAAGAGAACTGATGCGACGCAAAGGCGATGCCCACCGAATCTGCGATGCACAGCAGTGCATAGTCAATGACTTCGCCCGGTAAGGCGTCAAACCGGGAGCTTAAGGCAAATTCCGCTAATGTATCGCTGATATTTGCTGATTTTTCTGTATTAGTTGCAGCGTTAGTCACTACCGTGATGTCCTCGATGTAGGGGGTTGAAATTTAAATTCTCGTATAACAAAAAGAAGCGTTCAGCAGTTTACTACGACAGCTTTCTGGCCAGTGCAAGAATACGCTGTGACTTGTAGACGATGGGGTAGTCGATGAAGTATCCGTCCAGTTGTATAGACGCAGAACCGGCGGCTTCAGCAGCTTCAAAGGCAGCCACAACGGCTTCAGCGTGCGCAATTTCGTCAGCGCTGGGCGTAAATACGGTATTGGACAGTGGTACCTGGCTCGGGTGAATGCATAGCTTGCCGGCAAAACCGAATTTTTTGCCGCGCTCTGCCGATGCGCAAAATCGTTCGTCGTCATTAATTTGCAGGACAACAGTATCGATCGGTGGGTCTATGTTGGCTACTCGAGTAGCGTGGCTAATGCGCGCTCGCGCATAGCTTAATACCTCTTCGTCAGCGCTCCAGATGTAATCGAGGTCTAATGTGTAGTCTCCGCCACCAAAAGCAAGCCGTCTGACTCTAGAGCCTGCCGAGGCTATTTCGCAGGCGTATTCCACACCTGTGGCTGTTTCGATAATGGGCATAAGATCGATGCTGCCAACAGGCATATTGGCAGCGCGTTCTGCAGCACTTATAAGTTCATCAACGGCCAAAAGAGTGGCTGCTGATTCCACCTTGGGTATCACAATGCCGTCGAGCCATGGCCCGACCACTGCTTTAATATCCTCTTCGCAATAACCGGTATCCAGAGCGTTAACACGAATATAGCCCAGGCACTCTCTGGGTTGCTTCATCGCTGCCACCACGGTGGTGCGTGTGGCAACTTTCTCTGCTATAGCGACAGCGTCCTCCAGATCGAGTATTACCGCATCGGCAGACGCGGCAAATACCTTTTCCACCTTTCTGGGGTGGTTGCCAGGGGTGAAAAGAAAACTTCTAATGACCTTAATTTCGTTGCTTGTATCTTTGCTCACGTTTAGCTCCATGCCCAACCGCCAGGCGACTGCCATCCACGGGTGAACTCAAAAGAATAATGAAAATTGGTTGCGGCATGCTCTGATATTGATACTTCAAATATCCTGCCGTTATTACCGTGGTACCTCCGACATATCTTCAGCGAGGCTGTTCCTGGCTCTACGTTTAGATAGCCGGCGATTCGTTCATCGAGAATACTTGCATACAACTCTACCTCCACCTTCTGAACGATCTCGTTGTATTGCTCGGAGATAACTTTGTATGCGGGAGTTGAATTAACACCAATTTTTTCGGCCGCATCGGCGTAAGCTGGCAAAATGTACACATTTGACCAGCAAATGGGGTTCCCTGAATCAAGGAACACCCTGAGACCTGATACGCAGCTCCATTTACTGCTCGTTGGGCATTTTAGTTCACGAGCGAGTGCTCTATTGAGCCTTACATCGTTGCGTTCGATAACACGCAGCCGGCTGTCTTCCGGATAGCTGAAAAGCTCCGATGGTTCTTTGACCATTTGTACATAAGATTCTTCGCTCTCACGCGCTAGGACGACGGTACCGATACCGCGGCGGCGCTCGATAAGTCTAATGTCTTCCAGTACTCTAAGCGCTTCTCGAATGGTATGCCGGCTGACTTTATATGTTTTCATCAGGTCTAGTTCGCCAGGCATACGCGTGCCCACGGCGAATTTTCCGCTTCGGATAGACTCTAACAATTCCTCGGAAATAACCCGATAACGAGGCCCTGTAGCGGCTTTAACTTTTGCAGTACTGACCATGGTTGATCCCTATTGCTGTTATGATAGTATTGTCCGTACATTTAACTCTAAAAGCAAGGCAGGGATAAAAAATATGGGAATCAGACAGGACGAGCAAGTAGGACCCAATCGTTACCGGGCCGTATCTGGGCGGATGTATGAAGATTTTGATGTTGGCGACGTGTATGAGCACTTTCCAGGTCGCACGGTAAGTCAGCAAGACAATGCATGGTTTACTTTGTTGACGATGAATACCCATCCCCTGCATTTTGACGAAGAGTATGCCAAAGGAACCGAGTTCGGTAAACCACTGATCTGTAGCCCTCTGACCGTTGCGATTTTAGTAGGCATGAGCGTGGATGATGTGAGTGGAAAAGCTATCGCCAATCTGGGGTGGAAAGAAATTGCCTTGGTCGCGCCAGTGTTTCCCGGCGATACGCTATATGCCGAATCTGAGGTACTCGACAAACGAGGATCCAAGTCGCGCCCCAACGCCGGTGTGGTCACCGTTAAAACAACGGGTAGAAACCAGCATGGAAAAGAGGTGTGTATTTTTGAGCGTTCGATGCTTATCCCGAAGCGCTCTGATGACGCTGCCGAGTAACTGGAGATATTGAATATGAGTAGTAGTGATATGAATAATACAGATTTTAGTGCTAGTGAATACGCTGAGATGGAAGTGCAGATTCTCGATACGATTGATCGATGGGTGGAAAAAGACGTCAGACCGATAGCGCGTCATTTCGATCAGGCCGACGAGTACCCGACTGATCTAGTCGAACAAATGAAAGAGCTGGGTTTGTTTGGTGCCACAATTTCACAGGAATACGGCGGGTTGGGCCTGAGTGCTAGTACTTACGCCAAAATTGTGTCCAGAATATGTGAGGTGTGGATGGCCCCTTCGGGCATTTTTAACTCTCATCTGATTATGGCCAGCTGTGTGCAGCGTGCGGGAACAGATGCGCAGAAGGAGCGGTTTTTGCCGCGCTTCGCTACGGGTGAGCTACGTGGCGGCATTGGCTTGACCGAGCCCGATGCGGGTACTGATCTGCAGGGTATTCGTATGGTTGCCAAGCGAGATGGCGATGACTATGTGCTCAATGGCACCAAAACATGGATTAGCAATGGTATTAATGGAAATTGCTTGGCTGTGTTGACCAAAACAGATCCGACTGTGTCGCCTGCTCACAAAGGCATGAGCCTGTTTTTGTGTGAGAAGGGTGGGGAAGGTTTTACGGTGGGCAAAAAGCTCAAGAAGCTAGGCTATAAGGCGATCGACAGTGCCGAGTTAATTTTCCAGGATTTTCGGGTAAGCGCAGACAACCTCATTGGCGGCGAAGAGGGTCGCGGTTTTGTGCAAGTGGCGGGGGGGCTAGAACTCGGCCGCATTAATATTGCAGCAAGGGGTGCGGGTATGGCGGCGGGTGCGACCAAAATTTCGCTCGCCTACGCTAAAGAACGCAAGACCTTTGGCAAGCCCATTGTGGAACATCAAGCGATCCAGCTTAAACTGGCGGAGATGTCTACGCGCGCTGAAGCGGCGCGCTTACTGGTGGAACAGGCCGCGCGAAAATACGATCAGGGTGAACGCTGTGATTTAGAGGCCGGGCAGGCAAAGTTTTTTGCCTCTGAAGCTGCAGTTCAAAACAGCCTTGATGGACTTCGAGTCTTTGGTGGGTACAGCTACTCAACCGAATATGACATTGAGCGTTTCTATCGCGACGCGCCGCTGCTGTGTATCGGAGAGGGAACAAACGAGATTCAGCGCATAATTATTGCAAAGCAAATGGTGTCACGCTCAGGCGGTTAAAGGCTCAGGCCGAGCATCATAATAGGTAGGACTAAAGAAACACCGTGAACTCCTCGGCGTCGAGTCGAGGTGTGCGATAGTGGTTAACGGGAGCATCTTGATCCGCATAGCCGAGTGACATAGCGCAGACGAACATTTGTTCCTTCGGTGCGTCGATAATTCGCATTACGGTGTCATGATATTTAAGAAAGGCAGCCTGCGCGCAGGTCTCCAAGCCAAAGCTGCGTGCTGATAGCATTATCGATTGCAAAAACATGCCGTAGTCGACCCAGCTTCCCAGTTCCAAGTCGCGGTCTATGGTGAAAAACAAGGCCACAGGTGCGTCGAAAAAATCATAATTTCTGCCGTGCTGAATCGACATATTGAGTTTGTCACCTTTTTCGATGCCAAGGTGACCATACAGTCCCCAGCCGGTGTTGCGGCGGCGTCCTATGTAGGGCTCGCGCCATTGACGGGGATAATAGCTGTATTCTTGTTCACCATCATCGCCTTGCAGGTGCCGCGCGTGGCAGGCTTTGGCGACTTCGTTACGTTTATCCCCAGTGGCGACCCAGACATGCCAGGGTTGGATGTTTGACCCCGATGGTGCCCGGCCAGCAACGCCGAGAATTTCCTCAATAATATCTTGAGGAACGGGCTTATCTTTTTGGAAAGCACGAATCGACTGGCGACCCGCGATTGCATCATTGACTTGCATATTGTTCTGTCTCTCACCTGTTCTCATTCGATGCGCTACAGGAAAATTAGTGCGCTGTAATTGATAATATAGCTTTGTTAATGCTGTTTTTGAACTGAAATCTCATCTCAATCCTTATTCAGAGCAGATGAAGTATGCTAGGATTCTACACTACTTTGTCCGGTCATTTGTTGGAGAAAAATTATGTCGAAGCCACTAGCAGGTGTGCGAATGTTGGATCTAACGCACATGCTCTCCGGGCCGTATGGGGCGATGATAATTGCGGATCTTGGAGCAGACACCATCAAAGTAGAGCCACTTCAGGGAGAGGCGACGCGCGGTTTACTTGCAAGCGATCCAGTCAATTCGCTCGAGGGTCAAGGAGCCTACTACATTACCTTGAATCGCAATAAGCGCAGCATTGCCATTGACCTAAAGTCACCAGAGGGTTTGGCGATTTTCTTTGACCTGGTGCGTGAGTCAGATGTTGTTATGGAAAATTACTCTGCAGGTGTGGCGGAAAAACTGGGCATTGCTTATGCGGATCTGGCAAAGGTGAATCCCAGGATTATTTCCTGCTCGGTCAATGGCTTTGGTTCCACTGGCCCCAATTTTCAGCGTCCGGCCTTCGATCAGGTGGTACAGGCTTTAGGTGGTGGGATGTCTATTACGGGCCCTGATGAATCCACACGAGTGCGTGCGGGCATTCCTATCGGGGACCTTGGCGGTGGAATGTTTGGAGCCATGGGGATAATGGCGGCGCTGTACGAGCGCGAAAAAAGTGGTATTGGTCAGCATGTGGATATCTCTATGCTCGACTGTCAGATCTCAATGCTAAATTATATGGCTACCATGCATTTTTTATCGGGCGAAGATCCACATCCCGTCGGTAATAGTCATTTTGTTCACGTTCCCTACAATAGTTTCTCAACATCAGATGGCCAGATTATCATCGCAGTGATTTTTGATAAGTTCTGGGATAACTTGGTGGAATTAGTAGATTTTGAAGGCTTCCGTGATTCAAAGTACGACACTCAGCCAGGAAGGTTGGCGGACAAAGAGTTCATCGAAGAAAATCTCTCGCGTATTCTGGCCGCCAACACTTGTGATTACTGGTTGCAAAAACTCGAGGCCAAGCGAATCCCCTGTGCACGGGTAAATAGCCTCTCAGAAGCTTTGAATGATGAGCAGGTATTGGCGAGAAATATGGTGGTTGATTTGCATCATCCCGGCGGTAAGAAAACACGTGGTCCGGGTAATCCGATCAAATTATCACGCACTGGCGAAGATAGTTTCTCTGCGGCTCCCTTACTGGGCGAGCATACCGATGGCGTGCTGACCGAGGTCTTGGGGTACAGTGATAGTCGGGTAAAAGCGCTTCGTGCAGCCGGTGTGGTTGTATAACTGAGCAAGCTGCCGCTGTTCCAATACTAGCAATTTGATCGTCTATCAGGCGCTTCGACAGGAGCAGCGAGAAGCCCGGCGCGCGCGTGGGCGAACAATTGGACCAAGAGAGTCTATTGAACTGTGTTATCAGGCACGGTCTGGATAACTCCCGGGAAGACCCTTTCCCGGGGGAGCTTTCTTAAAGGTACTGGAGTGTTCGATTATCCAGTACCTTTAAATTGCCTCAACGCGAAAGATCACCAGGGAGGCATTAGCGTGTAGGGAATGCTAATCATTAAACACTAAACAGGAGAATCCATTAACTGGGGCATTAAAGGAACATGACCTTCTGGCCCCATCGCACTGTAGCCGCCATCAACCGGAACTTCAGCACCTGTCATGTAGGATGCATCCTCGGAGGCGATAAACGCTGCAACCTTCGCGACCTCCTCGCCATGTGCCACGCGGCCTTTGAGGTTTAATGAATTGGATACTTTATCTGCATGTGCTCTGTTATCGCCTGTTAATCCTTCAAAGGGATCAGACCAGATGTGCCCAAGCACCAGCAAGTTGACCCTCACATTATCCTGCGCGTATTCGACCGCCTGGGATTTGCTCAAGTGTCTGAGAGTGGCTTTTGCCACTGGGTAGGCCCATCGCCCAATGTGTGGAAAGGCACCTGATATAGAGCCGATGTTGACGATATTGCCTCTGCTTTTTACCAGGTGAGGACGTGCAATCTCCCCCAGTATCGCTGCGGATATCGCGCTAGTGTTGATGGTAGAAAGAAACATCTCCCGGGTTGTTGCAGCGCCGTCGTCGTCGTATGAACAGGCGTTGTTAACTAGGATATCCAGTGAGCCAAATCGCTCCACTGCTGCATTCACGAGTTTCTCCAGCTGAGCGTCATCGGTGATATCTGTCTGGATGTACATGGCGCGATCGCCTAGCTCGTCTGCGAGCTTTTGCCCTTTTTCGGCCGTTCTAGCTGCAATGACTACGCTCGCTCCCTGAGCATGTAACTCCTGCGTGATGTTTTTACCAATCGAAGCTGCACCGCCTGTAATAATGGCGACCTTGTTGTCTAGTTTTCCCATCGTCGTATCCTCTTAGTCATTGTTAGAATCGTTGTATGGTTTGATAGCTCGCGCGCTGTACGCGTTTAACCCAAAAGTTTCGCAACCATATACCCTGAATTACCACCCAACCCTGGTCCCGGGTGTGAAGAAGCACCTATGTGATAGAGATCCTTTACAGTTGTTTCGTGGTTGTTCAGCGATTTTAGTGGTCGCCAAGCAAAAAACTGCTGCATCCCGCAGTGTCCCGAATAGGGGTCGCCTCCAACCAGATTGATATTCATAGCTTCTAAATCTGCCGGGGAAATTACCTTGCGTGACAGTATGTTGGACTGAAGATCAGGGATATATTCTGCTAGGCGATTGATGATTCGATCGGCATAGGCTTCTCTTACTTCGTTCGTCCACTGGCCATTGTCCGGAATTGAGATAGATTTAGCTGCATCCCCCAGAATCTTGCTGGGCAACTCCTGCAGTTGTATCCACAGGATAGCTTTACCGTGTGGCGCGCGACTGGGGTCAAGTGCCGTTGGTTGTGCAACGACTATAGTTGCATGCTCCGGTAGTAGGCCTCTCTCCGCTTCATTCACCGCTTTGGAAACTGAGTCTATGCCGTCACAAAGGTGAATCATGCCGACATCATCCAATGCTCTATCGACCCATTGTGGCGGCGTATCAAGTGCCAAATGTATCTGCATACCTGCTCGGCCGTACTTGTAATTTGAAGCCTCTTCCTGAATGGCTTCAGGCACCCACTGCTTGTCAATCAGACCGCCGTAAAGTTGACCAGGCGTGACATTACAAATGACGGCTTTGTTGGCGTAGACCTGCTCTTTTTTTGAGGCCAGCTCAACACCTTTTGCTTTGCCAGCTTCCACGATCACTTGAGAAACATGTGCGTTGCTCATGAGCTTGCCGTTGTTCTCCTCAATAAGGGCAACAAACGCTCTGACCAGGTTATCACTGCCTCCTTTCACTATCGGCATTCCAGCCGCTTCGAGGCTAAAGGCGATGACACGGTTCATTGCGCCGGAAAAGGTGGCTTCAGGTGCCAGCCCGGTATGTAATATCCATGGGGCGAGAAGAGCATGGATATCTTTTGATTTAAAATGTTGTGTTAGCCAGTCTCGGCTGGAGTCCATAGACTCACCAAAAAATCCCAGTAAGCCCCCCAGTTTTCTCTTTCTCAGCTCCTTAAAAAAGAGCCATAGCGTCTTTACCCGAACAAGTTCGCTTCCCAATAGCGAGAATGTAAACTCAGCGTCAGATTCCATTTCACTCATTGTTTTTGAATATCGGTCCCCATCACCCTCATGCAACTTGTTAAAGCTGTCGATATTTTCTTGCCGGGACGCCGTTAAAATAATGGCTTTTTTTGTTGAGGTTATTGCGGCAGTGGGTTTGTGCGTGTTGACATACTCCAAGCCATGCCGGTGCAGGTCCTCTGCAAGTTCCGCATAGCTTGGTGAGGTAACAAAGAGCGGGTGGAAGCCCGACAATACGTCATGGCGAAAACCCGGGAGCGTGATTTCGTCGGTTCTTATGCACCCTCCAAAGTATTTGTTGCGTTCCAAAACGCAAACTGAGTGTCCCTTCTTCGACAGTAATGCAGCGCAGCACAGAGAATTAACTCCGCTGCCGACGATGACGTAATCAAATGTGCTACTCATACCTTCTGGCTCCTGTATCAGCGAGGATACTTTTTTTGCAACCTAGGTAATATATCTCCATAGACTTTAGGCTGCAAAGCCCCAAACCACTGTTTAAACCGAGTGAAGCGTCCGACGTTCATATTCATATCTGTTACCAGCTCGTCGATGTGATGAATAGAGAAAGGGATGATATTAGTCCCTTTTGAGTGCTTGCCATCTGTGCGAGCCTCCATCCAGGCGAGCCTTTCATCTATGTCTTTATTTTGCAGCGAGTCGGAGGGCAGTTTAAAGCCTCCATTTAAATAGTCCACAAGCCATAGAGATCCAACTTCACAATTCAGTTGACTAAAGAATGATGAATTATAGCCGTTGAACGCCAGTCGAGGAACGTCGACTGGAAGCATTGACCGATACAAGCGGAAGTTACCCTGCTCGTCGGTGACTCTGTCCATGACGCTATCTTCCAAAAAGCTACAGCGCTGGTGCCAACCGGTACCGCAAACTATGATATCAGTAGCGATTGTTTCGCCGTTGGAGAGTTCTGCTTCCCCCGCGGCTAACTTCACGATCTCGGTATTCTTATGGAGTGTGATGTCGCCTTTATCAATCGATTCGTAGAACCCATCAGAGACCAGGCTCACTGTACTCCTGGCGATGGTCTCCAAAGGTTTATTGGGGTGCAGTCCAAGGCGTCGAAGCCCCAATTGCTTTTCAATAATTTTTTCCACGGTATTAAGCATGAGCAGGCGAATAGGGTTTCCCACGGTATGAAAAAACTTGTCCATTCCTCGCAAATGGATGTAGCGAAACAGTGCTTCGCTCAAGCGTGTTAAAAATAAATGCTTGTAATTCAGTTTATTCGCAATCAGCTTGGGGAGTTTCCAAATTAGGTGTCGCGCAGCAACTGTCGTACTGGTTGAGATGTCTGAAATAGCGTTGGCGACGTCGCAGGAAGATTTACCATAACCAACAATTAGAACGTTCTTGTCTATCGCATCTTCTTTGTCAGTAAATTGACTGGTGTGGCAAATTCGCCCGCCAGCGGCCAAATATTCTTCGGCACCGGGGTATTGAGGAACTGATGGGATAGAAAAAATGCCGTTGCCAACGATCAAATAGTCATAGTCATTCTTTTGCTCTGCGTATGATCCATCCTCAGAATTTGACTTGACATCAACGGTCCATTTTTCAGAGCTTTCGTCGAAGGCAGCCCAGGTGACTTCGCTATTGAGATGTACATGATCCTGAAAATCATAGTGTGTCATGTAAGCGTGCATATAGCGCTGCACCTGATCCCCAGAAGGCCATTCGGGATAATCCGAGGGCATGGGGAAGTCGGAAAGCTCGTAAGTCTCCCTGGGGTTCTGAGTTGTCAGGCCCGGATAACGCCTGGAGGCCGACCAAACGCCACCAACATCGGCCTCTTTCTCAAATAATGTGACATCGTATTTTAGCGCTTTAAATACTCGAGCAGCAGTTAATCCTGCGAAGCCGGCACCTACTATGCAAACAGTGTTTATCATGTATCTCTCATTTTGATCCCGGGGCATTGAATGATGCTGATTTGAGTGTCTATTAGAGACGCATAAGCTACAACCATGCTATTCGTATCTTGAAAGGCGTATTCATATACTGCACTTATATGTTTGGAGCCCCTGGCCTTTCTATTGTTATCCGGCAATAACAGAGTATATTATTTGCATAGCAAAAAATATGCGGAGGCTTTTGTGTGCCCGTAAACTCGCTGCCAAAGTCACTAACCAATGAGTCCTATAAACGCTTTAGAACCAGCGATGTTGACTATGCGCGCTCGCGTGTCAGCGAAGTTTACTGCGACCATAGCCTCTCTTTAGAGTCTGGTGCACTCGACGCATTCCACTATCATATGCCCTTCGATGGCATCAGTTTTAATTACATGGGCTACGGTCCAAAGAGCGAGATAGAGCCAGGGTTTCTGGGTGATTTCTATCTGATCCAGTTGCCAGTAAAGGGTTCTGCGACGATTCAAGCCGACGGCGAAATTATCGAGTCGAATGATGGTAAAGCCAGCGTTCTGAACCCGAGCGCCTATACAAAAATGACCTGGAGTGACGGCTGCGAACAGCTCATGCTGCAGATATCGAAAGACAAAGTTCATTCAGCTCTGAGTGGCTGTCTGGGGCACCAGGTTTCTGGAGATCTAACCTTTTCTCCTTATATGGAAACTAGCAACGGGCAACATGCATCTTGGTGGCGGCATATAATTTCGTTTATTAATGACTGCAACCAGCCGCATAGTTTTTATAGAACAGACGATATGCTCTCGAATGAGTTGAATAACATCGTAAAAGGGCTGCTTTATTCCCTTGAGCATAATCACAGTGAAAAATTACAAGTGGATGACCGTTCGGTACTGCCTAAGCATGTTCGCCAGGCTACCGACTACATTCGAGAACATGCCGGTGATAAGCTATCAATTGAAGAGCTGGTTGCGATGACTGGGGTCAGCGAGCGTAGCCTATTTAACGGGTTTAAAAAATGCCTGCAGATCACTCCAATGCAGTTTTTGCAGAAGACAAGGCTTGCCAACGCGCGACAGCAATTATTGAGCCCAAATACCAGCTCCCGTTTTAGTGTTACCGAAATTGCTGTCAAAAATGGGTTTAGTCAGTTGGGTCGCTTTTCTGCTATCTACCGAAGTGTCTATGGTGAGCTTCCCTCCGAGACCAAGTTGAACGCCACAAAGTAGCCATCCCATGACTAATTCAAGAAAGACAATACTATGCCCGTAGATACATCCACGCCCCACGAAATAATCTTTTGGTTGTCGATGGTTATAGCCCAAGTCGGGGCGTTTCTGATTTTCAAAGATCTTGCTGACATTAGCCAGTGGCTTATCCAGTCCAGTCGCAAGTTCACTATGTCGGTTTGGTATAACCGCTGGGCTATAACCATAGTGACGCTGGTAGCTCTGGGCGTGTCTACTGTCATTTGGTGGCAGAGCCAACCTGTTGGGCGCGGCGCCATGATCGCTCTCGTCGTATTATGCTTCTTTAATTTGTACGCCGGCATGATCAATACCAAATTGATGTTTCGCCCGCAAATGCATGGGGGGCAGGCAAAGTTTGTATCCGTTGGTGATGCACCTGGGTACTTGTCGCAGATGAGCCACGCCAGTTACGAATCGGAAAAGTATGAAACTCCAGATGAAATAAACGTGATTGTTCTGGAGACTGACGAAGGCGCAATTGCTTATACCGACTATTACCTTTTGCAGCCACATGTGGTGAGCGCTGGCTTAATCGATGGCGAAGAAGTCATCATGACTTATTGCGGTCTTACTAATATGGGTGTGGCCTATTCTCCTACTATTGGAGAGCAAAAAGTTGATTTACGTGTGATGACCCAGCTTCGCAATAACTTGGTGATGCTGGACATGAACAGTGGCGAGCCCATACAGCAAATGTGGGGCGCTATGGAGAAGGATGGAGAGCATGGTCCCTCAATGAAAGAATGGCCGACCCTGCGAATGCCCTTTGGTTCTTTTAGGAAGCTCTACCCAAATGGCAGGGTTTATGTAAATGGGATTGATCAGCAAAGTGACAATTTTCTGGTAAGGCTTTTTGACTACCTGGTTCGCGACGGGATGATGTTGCACGCAGTAAGAACTCTCCAGTGGCAAAGCGACAAACCAGCCTTTCCAACAGTCAAGGAATTTGATGATCGCCTACCTGTTAAAGCGCTGGTTTACGGCATCAATGTTGACGATGATCATGTGGCCTATACACAGGAGTTTGTCCGTGAGCAGGGCGGTATTATCAATGTCTCCATTGGCAGCAGGCCAATTGTGATTTACAGCGATTCGGAGTACGACTCTCTGGTGGCATTTTATAACCCATCGGGTAGCGATGTTTTGAAGGTGGACCTGTTCGGTGAAAGCGACAAGGGAGTGCTGCAGCGAGTCGAAACATTGAAAAGCAAAATCTTCTGGTTCATTTGGCGAGACTTTTACAAGCAAACTGATTTGAATCGAGTATAGGTTAAGCATGTCTCTAGCGGCTTTCTGCCCTCGGGGCCTTTTGTCGAAAACGTGCTTGGAGGTAGGGCAGGAGCGCACTGTCTTAGTGCAATAAGTCCACAAATACCTCTGTTCACCAGAATTGGTTCTTGTAATCTACGCGTAAGAACCAGCTGTTAGCATTTCTTCGTAATCTGGCAAGCTTCTTGCTGGTATAGCTTCTATCAACCTGCAAATCACCGATAATCTCGGAGGAGTCCTGGGTGTCCAATGCTCTGTTACAGCGCCATCTGACCTTTGTGGAGGCGGATCTTCCTTCAGGTCCCACGGTGGCATTCTTTGATCTTGATAGAACATTAATATCGGGTTATTCCATCGTCGCGCTGGCCTGGGAACGGGCCCGGCATGGATTCGAGCGCGGTGAATTCCGCCAATCTGTCAAAATATTGCAAGACGCTATCAGGCAGAAAAACGACCCCAAGGGAGGTAAAACAGGCAGTAGTTACCAGCGCCTCGTGCGGCGCTTGTCAAAATCTTTGGCCGGTATTTCTGAGGAAACATTGTCAGATTTGGGAGAGCGTGCCTATCACAATACGATCGCTCGCAGTCTCTACCCAGAGGCTATTGCTTTGGTTCAAGCTCATCGGGCAGCAGGTCATCATTTGGTAATTGTGACCGCAGCCAGCCGCTATCAGGTTGAGCCCATCGCTCGAGTGTTGGGTATTGAAGATATCTGTTGCACCAAGCTGGAAGTAGTTGACGGCAAGTTCACCGGCAAAGCACTGGCCCCACTGTGTTTTGGCGAGGGGAAAACCATGGCGGCCAGGCGAGTCTGCCGACGTGTTAAAGCACCGCTGAAAAACTGCTGGTTTTATTCCGATTCCAGCGATGATTTGCCGCTGCTGCGGAAAGTGGGACATCCGGTAGCGGTTAATGCCTCAGAAAAGTTGCTTGTACACGCCCAGAAAAACAACTGGCCGCAATTGAGCTTTAATAGCCGCGGATTACCTGGATTGGAGAGCGTGGTCCGCACTGGACTGACGCTACAAACCATTTTGGCGGCTACAGCGTTCGGTGCGGTGAGCAAACGCCTTAAGCTGGACAGTTTCGCCAGCGCTAATCGAATGACCCAGCTGGTGGGCGATCTTGGCAGCGGCTTTGCGGGCTTGGACTTAGAGATTGAAGGCGCAGAGAACCTGACCTTACAAAGCCCAGCTGTCTATATTTTTAATCACCAGAGCCTGTTGGATTCTATGGTTGTGGCCCATCTGCTGCAAAAAGATGTGGTAGGACTTTGCAAAAAGGAAATGGGAGACAATCCTCTGGTGGGCCCGTTACTGCGGCAGATCGATACGATCTTCGTCGAGCGTGAGGGCCAGGATCAATCAAAGGTTCTCAAGCAGGCACTGGGAGTGCTTGCCAGTGGACGATCACTGGTCATCGCGCCAGAGGGCACGCGCAGTACGCTTGGCGATATTCAACCCTTTAAACACGGCGCCTTCTTTCTCGCTAAGAAAGCCAAGGTACCGGTTGTGCCCATTGTACTTCACAACGTGAAGGACGCTCTGCCCAAAGGAGCGTTGTTGATACGACCCACGACTGTCCGAGTTACCGTGTTGCCTCCTATGTATCCTGGCGAACTCGGTGGAGTGCGTCAGGCTTGTGAAAAGATGGAGCAGGCGTATCAGCGCATCTTGGGAAATTCAAAGGTTGCTGGGTTGCCGCAGGGGAAGCTAGCAAAAGCCGGGTAATCGATTTATATGAATGTTGTCGCGTTAAATATGTTGGCGAATCGGTGTCGGAAATTTTTACAAAATTCCGGGTTTTTTCTAACAGTTTGATTTAAATTTTCTTAAGCCTATGTTTTATTTGACTTATATCGTAGATGGCCTGATAAGTGCATCGGTGAAGCACTAGCGTGCTTAGCGCCAACAATTTGGGGTAGATGTCACAATGATGAAAACAAATATTACGTTTGCTGTAGCGGGCTTTTTGTTAGTGCCGCAATCTAGTTTTGCGGGCGGTATAGCGGGTACTCCCCTTGGTGGTGTGCTTGGTACAGATATTCTCGGAGCAGCTCTGCCCTTTGGTATAGGTGGCGTTGCGGCGATAGCTGCGGTCAGTCTTATCCTTGGTATCCAGCTCATCAAACGTAAAAAATAGTCGACTTCAGGATGCGCGCCCCCCGTAGACTGCTGGTGGCGTAAATTATCTTTCTATGGATCTTGAAACGCTTACGGGCGTTAGCTTTTTCTGTCTTGCGCTAGCGCTACTTTTGTTAGAGCGGCTCCCGGGCATAGGACGGACAACTGCCTCTATGCCCCAGCGTTGGCTGACCAATCTGGGTTTGTGGTTGTTGGGTGGAATCCTGGCTGCAGCAATCTATTCAGAGTCGACCACTGTGATTGCCGCGCAGTTGCAAAGCGGCCTCATCCGCGATCTTGAGCTGCCCTTCTTACTTGAAGCTGCGCTCGTGTTTCTGATCCTCGATCTCTGGCGTTATTGGGAGCACCGTTTGTTTCACGAAGTGCCTGTGCTGTGGCGAATGCATCTGGTGCATCACAGCGATACGCAGTTAGATGTAACGACCTCTCAGCGTCACCATCCGTTCGAAGGCCTCGCCACAACTTTTTTGGCGTTAATTTTCGTTTTCGCCCTTGGGTTTTCTGCACCAGCGCTGGCGCTTTATCTTCTGTTGGCTACATGGTCGTCGGTGTACACTCACGCCAATATTGTGCTTCCAGAATCTATTGATAAACCGATACGATGGCTTTTGGTAACGCCCAGCGTTCATGCGATCCATCACTCCAGTTTTCAGCCTCAAACGGACAGTAATTACAGCAGTGTGCTTACCGTCTGGGACCGCTTGTTTGGAACTTATCGGGACCCTTCGACGACACAGGTGCAAGAATTTGGGCTTAAGTATTTTCGCGGGCAAGAAGATACCGCTTTGGCGTCGGTGCTCCTGCAGCCCCTTGAATACCGGCGCGATAGCCAAAGAGCGGCGTATCGCGCAGATGCACAACCATCGCCCACGTCTGTAGCGACGCCGCTTAGTCGCAGTTGGCTGTTGGCGTTAAGTTATTTCGCCGCCGGGCTCTTACTTGCGCTTATTGCTCTTTGGCCTACGGTCTTGGATTTGGCCCGAGTGTGGATGAACTCAGAACCCTACCAATATGCCTGGCTTGTGCTGCCGACGTTTATCTACGTGGTTGGCTGGTATCACCGCGATACTATTCTTGCATTAACGCCTCGGCCTACCTACGCTGGTCTGGTAGTGGTGACTGTGGCGGCCGTGCTGTGGGTTGCGGGCGATGTTATTGATATTAAATTTGCTCAGCACTTTGCACTGGTGCTGAGTGTACAAGGCATCGCATTGTGCGCTCTGGGTTGGCAGAGTTACAGGGCGCTTTTGCCGTGTTTTTTATTGTTGTTTCTTATGGTGCCCTATGGCGATATTCTGCAGCCGATGCTGCGGGATTTGACGGTAAAGTGGGTAGGATGGTTTGCGCAGCTAGTGGGCTTGCCACACGTTATTGAGGGCTATGTTGTCTACATTGGCACGCATCGCTATGTGGTAGTTGACGCCTGCTCCGGCCTCACGTTTTTTACCCTCGCAGCATTTTTAGGCTATAGCTATGGCCTACTACTTTTCCGTTCGCTACCAAAGGTATTGGCGTTAGCAGCGCTTGGAGCGCTTTTAGGCGTTTTGACCAATGCTGCGCGCGTCTGCCTGATAGTGGGGGTCGACTGGATGAACGGTTCGCAAATGGATCTGGGTGCTCATCAGGATATTCAATGGTTTGTAATGATCGCTGCGCTGGTGAGTTTATTGTATATGGCCAGCAAGCTTAGACATGATTCCTGGCTGCCAGCTGCCACAGATACAACGTCAAAAGCGATGTCTTCATCTATGGCCCTAGGAAACTTTGCACCCGTAATGGGCGGTATCATTATCATGCTGAGTATAGCTCTCACGCAGGGATTACCATCGTCTACTTCGGGCAAGGGCGCTGATTCTTTGACTCAAATAGCGGCGCTTTACCCCAACAGCCAATGGCTTGAAAGCGGGGAGGGCGATCAACAAACTCTTGTCATTGCGCTCGATGACTATCTGGATGTCGTGTTAATTACGCCAGGTGCACGCTCTGCGCGATTGAATCTGGAAAGCCTACGCCCTGATAGCGGGGCCGTTTGGCGCCACTCAGATACTGATCAGTATCAGGAGTGTGCGAATATGAGCTGTGTCAGTTTTGTGCATAAAACCTTCAGTCAAAAAGGCACAAACAACGCACATCACATTTTCTACGCCTACTTTGTCGATGATCGAACCTTGAGCTCAAAGCTTTCCTATCGGTTGATTGTTGGATTGAATCGAATGTTTGGTCGAGAGCCTATAACGGGTCTAATTGGGTTCATGTTTCGGGGTGATCTTCCCGAATCATTCACTATATCTCAAGAGTATGAGCAGCTTGTTCACAGGATAACAACAAAGCATCTTCGGCAACTAGTGTCGAGCTGATCGATTGCGCAAGCCGGTGCCGTATTGATCTATTGCGCTCGATTCAACGAGTTGGTTTGTTAATCTAGCGAGGTGCTGCCGATACAGTGTCGGTTTCTTGATGCTTGTGGATCTACTCTATGTCGAACTACCCCCAGTCTTACGATCACATGCTTATCGCGTGGAACGAGTCGGATGCCACCTTAGTGCGCGAGCGTCTCGAGCGGGCACTAAGCCCTGGTATCCGGTTCGTGGACCCCTCTATCGATGTAACCGGCATTGATAGTTTCGAATCGAAGGTTCATGACGTGCAAGGCAAACTTCCAGGGGCGGTCTACTCCCGAACTACTGGCGTGGACTCTCAGCACGGATCCCACCGGTACCACTGGGCTATTCACCAGGAGGGCGAACTCATAGTTCCGGGTTTTGATGTCGTCCAGACGGATGATTCAGGCTGGGTGATCCGCGTGATCGGCTCCTTTGGTCGTGTGCCCGAAAGTTAATGCCGCAGACATTCAACAAAAAGATTCTGCGTTTATTTACTCTATTTGCCGTTTATCGATGACAATGCGCCCCCTTTAATGACAAGCAAGGGTCGGTTCATAGCCGTTATATCCTCAAGTGGATCCGCAGTAAGGATAAGAAGGTCGGCGACTTTGCCAGCCTTAATAGAGCCCAGAGCTGTTGGAACCATCGGGTGCTTCGAGGCATTGCCGGTCGCCATCGTAGTGACTTCGAGCTCGCTGAATCCTGCGGCAACCAGAGCACTCGCTTCACTGCGTACGGCATCCGCTGGATCCGGATCTAGACCGGCACCATCAAAGTCAGTGCCAAACATTAAACTTACACCGGCATCGGCATAAGCCCGCAAACTCGGCCCAATCAGGTCAAAATCACGCTGCATTTGCTTCTGGGCTGCGGCCGGAGCACGCATAAGCCGCTCGTGAAACGATCGTGTAGTGGTGGTGACCGACAAGCCATGATCATGCACCAGCTTCGGTAAATACTCGCCGTCGGCGCTGGTAAACTCAGCATTTTTCATTAGTGCGCTATGCACCAGAGCATCCACCCCGGCTTTTGCGGCATCCACTGTTTCGGCCACTGTTTTGGTGTGTGCGAGAACCGGTAAGCCAATGACTTTTGCTTCGGCTACGATAGCTGCCATGACATCCTTATCAAGTCGCGGAAAGTCAAAGTCGGGTCCACCAAAGTAGGTTTTATCGAAACTGTCGTAGACAAGTTTTATTCCCTGCGCACCTTCTGCAGCGAAATGCCTTACGCCGGCGCGGGCGCCGGCAGCATCAGCAACTTCGAAACTTAGTTTTTCTGCGCACCAGCGCTCGCCACTGCAAATCCCGGAGGCGGGGTGGCCGCCGGGTGCTGTGAAGATCGGACTCGCTACGAGTAGACGCGGGCCGGCTAGATCCTTTGCATGTCGATTAGGCCCGGCATCACGGTAAGACCGCTCGCATCGATAACCGTAAACACTCCGGTTTCGTTAAGCGTATTACCGACTGAAACGATGTGCTCGCCTTTGATAACGATATTGGCGCCAATGACCGGTGCTGTACCTGTTCCATCAATTAATCTGGCATTCGTAATTACTATATTTTCTGCACAGATGGAGGCTCCGTGCAAAGCGAGCGTCATGCCAGTAAAAAGATAAGCAAGTATGTTTCTAAGGTGCATTTGTTAAAGCTCTTTGGTCGTTAGTCTTTTCAAGCTGAGTATATCGAATGTCAAAGAAAGTTCAATTTCGCAGCTAGGGACGCCGACCAGGGTTAAAAGTAACCCTGCGTCGCTTAGCTATCCAAAAACAGGAAGCGCGTTAAATATCGACATCACTTCGAAGACACCGATAAGAAGGCTGAAGATTAGTACTCCATAGACAACCGGTTTGCCTCCCCAAACGCGGAACGGGGTTTTAAGCCGGTCCGAACGCACCTTAAGCACGAGCCGCACGGGTACAACAAAATAGCCGAATATCATGACCAGGCCCGCGTAGCCAATGGCCACAATGAATCCGTGTGGGAAGAACAGGCAGAACAGTGCCGGTGGTCCGAATGAAATCAACACGCCTTTCAGCCGTCCCCTCGCGTCATCGTCAAAGCCAAAAGCATCGGCGATATAATCAAACATACACAGGCCGATCGCCGAGATGGAAGAAGTCACGGCGAAATTGGAAAACAAGTTCAATAACACACTCATGTTTTGGCTGTTGGCTTTAGCCACGCCCTGAAAGCCGACAATCAGATCTCCAATATTGCCGCCTGCAGCAATAACCGGTACCAGCGAGTTGCGTGACAGCGTACCAAAGGCCACCAGAATCCAGATTAAATAAAGTCCAAGTGTAATCCCAGTTCCATAGAGCACACAGCGATGGACGGTCTTGGGCTCTCGTCCGTAATACTTCACCAGGGAGGGGACGAGCCCGGCAAATCCAAACGAGGTAAGAAAATAAGGCAAGGCGGCCCAGATATACTGGTTATAGTTTTCGTTCTGCGCTTGTGTATTTAACAGCTTGGAATATTCAATATGCAGCACCAAACCGGAATTGAACATCAGGTAGCTCGCGGCCATTCCTATCATCAGTACAGTACAAATACGGCTCACCAAGGTCGTGCCAAACCAGGTAAGTGTGGCAAAAAAACTAGCAAATAATAGACTTGTAATATTTTGTGGTATTGGGCTTTCGCCACCCACAATAGAAGCCAGAGTGTGATTGACAATATTACCGCCTGCACTGATATACGCATAGAGCAGGATGTACATCAGAAAAGCCTGGCCGATAGAATTTGCCAGGTTCCATTTGGCTCCCAGTGTTCCTTTAACAATGGTGTAAAAGCTGGCTCCTCGAGGATAAACCAGGGTTGCTTCCAATAAAAATAAGGCACCAAGGTAGCTGAGCAGCCATACCGCAAATAGAGAGGCAACGGCCCAAGGAAACCACATGCCCGCCGAGACAATCGGTAGGGAAAAAATACCAGCACCAATGGTAGCGCTGGTGACCAGTACTACACCGTGGAAAAGAGGGGGTGATTGATTATTCATTATAGTTATTCAACACACGAGTAAGAGAGAACTTTTATTCTAATTTTTCGATTTTTCTTGTCGTCGCAGGAGTTGCTCTACAATTCTGGGGCCCCGACCAGGAATGCTCCAGGGGCATACAGAAATACAGATAGAGCAGCCGTAATTTTCGTTAAAAAACGGGATGCATTTGTCGAAGTCCACGTACCATTTTTCCTGCCCTCGAACTGAGACTTTTTCGGGACTAATAGCCTCGGGTGGACAAGCATTGTCACAGACCTGGCATCGGCTGCAAAAATCATCCACGCCATAACTCTGGCGAGGTGTCGAGATCAACGGCACGTTAGTGAGCACGCAGGAAAGCCTGAACGACGAACCGTATTTGTTGTTAATGATAGAGCCATGCTTGCCCAGTTCGCCAAAACCGCACTCAATAGCCGGGGGAATCATCACCATAGTGCCCGCCATGGGGCCGGTATTTGCGAACGCGTCCCACCCTCGATTTCTTATCCAGGTAGTAACGTCTTTGCTAGCTTTCTTGGCTCTTCCGTATTGGCGTATAACCTCGGCACCTGCGATAACTTCAGGTGCGGTTTTGATCTTCTCGTAGTCATGCGCCACACCCAGCATGATGACCCATTTATAATCCAGCTCGACCCCTTCGAAGGCCCAGTCTGGATTGAAAGCTGTAATCCCAAAAAGCTCGAGTTCAATGGTTTGCGTATATTGAGCCAATTGTTCCGACCACTCCTTTGCAGATTGCTGCAAAGGAGTGGTGGTAACAGGAGGAACGTCTGGTGCGGTGAGCTTGTCTCGTGCGGCGCGTGCTTCGACAATCGCTGGGTTATCTGGGTTCTGTTCAAAGAAAAATTTTTGCAACTCGCCATGCGCTATGTCGTCCGGTTCGCTCCAGTAAACATGTTGGGGCTTGCGGAATTCAGTTTCACCCAGGCCGTTGATGGTATTTCCAGACGTCTTGGGGACCAAAGCCATTTGCTCAGGTTTGGGTGTGTAGGGCTTGTATGGAGACTTTGCCATGTCATACCTCTTACGCAGTGTAGACATAATGCCATCAAACGCATGGTTCGTCACGAGTCTCGCTCACGGCTTGGCACTCAGGTTTTCGTTGAGCGAGCTTACATTGTTTTCCTGCGACATTAGCCGCTCGACCTACTATGCGTTGAAGTTTTCGCTAAAACCAGCGGTACGGTGATGGACCTGTGGTGACTCCGGCGCTGTCCCAGCTAAAATTCACGAATTGATGTGGAGACTTAATGGTGAGCAGCATGACTAGCAGATAGGGCGGTAGCAGTAGCCAAAACAATGGCAGGTTGTAAGCGATCTTGAAAATACCAGTGGCGATACCCATACCCATAGTCACACCGAGCGCCACACTTTGTCTCAGTAATTTTTTTGGGAAAGCACCCACGGTAAGGCCCACAGCCAGTAGTTCGCCGCAGTGATTTATAAACAGAGGGCCATCGATATGACTCAAATCCCATGGCACGATTTCGGCGAAGGCGATAGGCACGTTGCGGCCAAGCTGTGCACCCAATGGTGTGAGGCCGATCGCAATACCAAGTACAGGAAGATACAGAGGGGAATTATGGCGCGCAGCGCTTCTAAAGTTGCAGTCTTCCATCGTTCACCCATTGTGGCGCTATCATGCCAGTGCGCTTCTCCAACCAGTGAAAAGGGGCGAGAGTATTTTTTCTATAAGAACCGTTGGTGCCGCAAGCTGGATTTTTCCATCCACCAGGCTTGCATCCCCACCGGTAAACGCGAATTGATAGCCATCGGGTAACTCACCCTGACGCAAATAAGCGTTAAACTCCCGTTCACGAACGGGTACGAGCGATTTTTCGAGAGCATGCAGCGAGGTTGCTTCGCTTTCCTGCGCTACGACAAGCGGCTTACCCTGGTAATTTTCGGCGCCGCAATAGTCTTCTGCACTGTAGTGATACCAAGACAACATGAGAACGGCGACTATGGGTAATAGCGACGCCAGCGTTACGATGCCAAATCCGGAATCCGAGTTATTTGAACTCACCACACCGCACACTCCGATACCCAGCGCAAGTAAGAGCGGTACGGTAACTGGTAGTGGTTACTGCACCGTAATCCCAGGCAAGACCAAGAACATCATTGAGTATAGGTACAGTGCTGAAAAAGAAGGACAGTGCCAGCGTTACGCCCGTAACGACGGCGAAACCAACGCCGATTCCGACACAGGCAACCAGTTAACCCGAAAAGTCATTTAGCAGGGAATATAGCAAAGGCGCTTGATCAGGTTTCACACCGGCACCTGCGCTCTTTAGCACGGCAATTGCAGGCTCCGCAAAAGTTGCGCCCACACCCAAGAGAAAGGAAAAGATGAGAATCACTGGCATGCGCGAGTGTTTCGGCAGCACGCTGCCAATATTCTCTCCCAGTGGCATCAGCCCGAGACGTAGACTCTCCATAAAAATACCTGTGCCTATCATTAAGGCCAGAGCACTCTAACGGTGTCTTTTGGACTTAACTTGAAGCGGGAATTGGCTGAAGCTGATACTTTTATGTCAGACACGGTGTCGCCCCCTATAATTACTATTTTATCTATGACCGGTCGTGGAGGGAAAAGCTTTCGGCCTGACGTTGAAAACTTGAGGCGTTGGGGAAGCGCCGCCAATAAACTGAAAATTTACAATTTTACTGATGTGTGCAGGTCATGAAGCTGGAACTATTTTCCCATTGGGGATGAAAAACCGTCGTTGATTAGACAGAGCTTTGCGCAGTTAAATAACCGGTTTTAGACTCAGGAATTACTCTGTAGTTCGGCCGGCATGACTGTTATTGTTTTGATTCACTCCAACTAGACATTAAGATTATGAATGACTATTCGTCAAATACCTTATGGCAGCTTGATGCCTGTGAAATGGCTGCAGGAATTGCCAAACGTGACTTCAGCTCAAGAGAGTTGGTTAGCGCATGTTTAAGCCGAATTGATGATGTTAACCCGCTGATTAACGCCATCACCGAAACACGTGCGGATTCCGCGCTCGCGCAGGCAGACGCAGCCGATAAGGCTCTCGCTGCTGGAAAAAATCACCAGGGTTTACTCCACGGGCTGCCGGTAACGATCAAGCATAATGTTGATGTAGAGGGTTGGGCTACTGTGCATGGCAGTGAGGCCATGAAAGACAATATTGCGCCGGGAAATTCCGATTGTGTTCAAAACTGGCTTGATGCCGGAGCGATTATCATAGGGCGAACCAACAACCCTGAATTTTGTTGTCGATGGGAAACCAGCAACGAAGTTTTTGGTGTTACCCATAACCCCTGGGACCGTGCGCGTACACCCGGAGGCTCCAGCGGTGGTGCTGCTGCCTCACTGGCAGTGGGCATGACTCCGCTGGCACACGGTACCGATCTCGGTGGCTCACTGCGACATCCGGCCCAGGCCTGTGGTATTACTTCTATTAAACCAAGTTTTGGAAGAGTCGCCGACTGGCATCCCAGTGATCACAGCGACCCGGCTATCGGCTACCAATTAATGAATACGGACGGCCCGATGGCACGCCATGTGCGTGATGTGCGGTTGGGCTTGAAGGCCATGTCGGCACGAAATTACCACGACCCATGGTGGGTGCCAGCGCCTTTAGTGAGTAAAGCGGAGAAGAGGACCATCGCCCTGGTTACCAACCCTGCTGGTCAGGGAATTGATCCACAGGTAGCTTCTGGCGTTGAACGTGCCGGCCAACTGCTTGAGGCTGCAGGCTACAAAGTTGAAGTCGTCGAACCACCTGGTGTTGAGGAAGCAGCAGAGATTTGGCGTATTATTTGTATTGGCGAACTTACCAGCCAATTGGCACCGGCTGTCGGGGGATTCTGCGGCGATCGCTTGCGCACGGCGTTGGAATACTACAAAGATATGGTGCCGGATTTTTCTATGGAGCTGTATATGAACGCGTTCGGCCGACGACGCAAGGTACTGCGAGATTGGCTGGCATTTTTTGAAACTTATGATCTTATCGTCGCGCCTATCTGTACAGAAACACCACTGGCAACGGACGCAGATCTTGTATCGGCTGAAAGCGCCGTGGAGATTGTTCATTCTCACCGCATGACGGTGGCTATAAGTGCTTTAAGCCTTCCCGCTGCAGTCGTTCCGGTGGGAATCAGTGAAAATATGCCGCAGGCCGTGCAAATAATAGGCGCACCGTTCACTGAAATGGATTGCCTGGATGCAGCCGAAGCAATCGAAAGACAGCTGATGTCCTTTACGCCAATAGACCCTAAATAAATCGGTGAATACAGTGTCCAAAAAAACCCGGCTTTGCTTATATGCTCAACTGCTATCAATGCTAATCAGCTTATTCGTTGTCTCACCATCAGTTTTTGCGGCTAAGCCTCCCAACATCCTCTTTATTTTATCGGACAACCAGGCTGCCTCCTTACTCGGCACCTATGGCAACCCGGACATAAAAACACCGCATATTGATCAGTTGGCGAAGGAAGGAATTAAGTTTAATCAAGCCTTTGCCGTCAATGGCATGTGCTCACCCACCAGGGCGACCTTGATGACTGGGTTGATGCCCTCACAGCATGGCATTCATAGCTGGTTAGATGATGCGATGTTGAATGAATGGCCGAAAACCTGGTCGGCCGTCGCCGAGTTTAGAACCCTGCCTTTGACGCTCAAGAATCGCGGTTTCCAAACAGCGATGATCGGCAAGTGGCATTTGGGGCAACCCTGGCAATCCTCAATTGGCTATGAACACTGGATTACCTTCACAGATGGCCACACCGTCGACTTCTGGAATAACACGGTCATAGAGAATGAACAAACTTATAAAGTAGAGGATCAACACATCGTTGATTTTTTTACCGATAAAGCGGTGGAGTATATCGAGCAATACGATGGCCAAAAGCCGTTTTATCTACAGTTGAACTACGACGGCCCTTACACTAACCCGCCCACTAATATGGGGCCGGCTCGCAATCGATTTTATGAACAATATGTGGGTAAAGAATTTCCTTCGTTTCCACGCGTTGCCTATAACAAAAATCTGGTGGCGCAACTCATCGACTCAGAGAATACCAGCCCGTTTTTCATTGACAAATTACGTCAGGGTGCGGCCATGCACAACGACCCTGAAACGATGGCCAACGTCGCCTCTCAAAACACACTGGTGGATGATGGTGTCGGCAAAGTGCTAGCCGCGTTAGCGAGAAAGGGTCTGGATAACAACACACTGGTCATTTTTTCCTCCGATCAAGGGAATTTCTATGGCCAGCATGGCCTGTGGCAGCACACCATTGTCACAAAACCGGCGAGTATGTATGAGACAGCCATGAATGTGCCATTAATTATTCGACATCCTGGGCACATCGCCCCCGGGCAGGAAAGCCAGGCCCTAATTGCTCAGTATGATCTGCCGGTGACATTACTCGACTACCTTGGTTTTACTGATGTTGATTTCGAAGACAGTCCTGGCACGAGTTTCCTACCTCTGTTACAGGGGAAGAAAGTGCAATGGCAAGATGCGGTGTTCTTTGAGCAGGAAGAAACCCGGGTCATTCGTACGGCGCATTACTCCTACTGGAAACGCCTGCGTACGACAGGCGAACACGAATTGTATGATATGAAACGTGATCCGCAGCAATACACTAACGTTTACGAGGACCCTCACTACGCGGCAACCATTTCTGAACTCGATAAAAAGTTGACTGACTTCTTTGCTCAATATTCGAAAACGGAATACGACTTATGGGCAGGTGGTGTTGCTAAAGGTTCTGTGGACAGACCGGAGATGTTTCGTAAGCTGTATGGCGATGGCTGGCGTGCACAGGCTGAGGTAAAGCCGGCCTTCGCGGAATAATTGACACGTCATCGACAAATCATGAGCGCCAATATCTTGCCAAGCCCTCGTCTAAAGGCGATGATCTGTACCCAAAATAAAAACAACAGGATAAGGCAATGGGCGGACCACTGGCAGGCTTTCGTATACTGGAACTGACTTCTACTGTCTCGGGCCCAATGGCCGGGATGATATTGGCTGACCAGGGTGCAGACATTATTAAGATCGAACCGCCCCTTATCGGCGATTTGGGTCGTGTCATGGGGTCTTCGCGCAACGGCATGGCCGCCATGTACTGCACCTTGAATCGCAATAAACGCTCTTTAGTACTGGATCTCAAACAAGCCGAGGATATGGAGATTTTCCTCAAGCTGATACCCGATACTGATGTTGTGATTGAGAATTATCGCCCGGGTATCGTAGAGAAGCTGGGTATCGATTACGAAAAACTCAAAGCGATTAACCCAGGCCTTGTCTACGTTTCCATCACTGGCTACGGCGAGTCCGGACCCTACCAAAACCGGCGGGTTTACGACCCGCTGATCCAGGCAACGACGGGTACCAGCGATGAACAGGGCGGTAACGCGCCAAGTAATGTCCGCACCGTGATTTTTGATAAGGTGACCGGCTATACCGCCGCACAGGCTGCAACGGCGGCACTGTTGCAGCGCAGTAAAACGGGCCGCGGCCAATACCTGCCTATCTCCATGCTCAAATCTGCACTTTATTACCAGTGGCCTGACGTCATGTGGTCGCGCACGCTGCGCGGAGATGGCATATCCCATTTTGGTGAGCTGGCCGACTACTTCAGAGTTTTCAAGGCCCGCGATGGCTTTTTAGCGATTATCCTGGTGAGCGACGATGCTTTCGCGCATCTCAGCGAGTTCGCCGGCAGTGAGTTACACCTGGACCCCCGCTTTGCCACTTTCGCGGCTCGGCTGCAGAATGGCGCGGCCCTGCAATCGGAACTGGATCAAGCCCTGTCAGCGTTTGACGTCGACAATATTTGCCGTCATCTCGATCAACACGGCATACCCGTAGCGAGAGCCAACACGCTGGATGGAGTGTTTGATGATCCCCAGGTCATCGAGCAAGACGCCATCATTAGCGTTGATCACCCGGTAGCAGGAGTCATGCGGATTGCCAATACGCCTTTTCAATTTGAAAGCCAGGACGAATTACCCAAGATGCACGCGGCCACATTGGGACAGCACTCGGGAGAAATACTGCGGGAGTTGGGCGTTGCACAGTCTGAGATAGATCGCATCGAACAACGTGAGGCGGCCAACCGTGAGCTGATGGCCGGTTTCTCGCTGGCCAAGGCGAATTAAAGCAAGCACGAGGTCGCCCCGGCTAGGCGCCCCCGGCTAGGCGCCCCCGGCTAGGCGCCCCCGGCTAGGCGCCCCCGGCTAGGCGCCCCCAGCTAGGCGCCCCCAGCTAGGCGCCCCCGATCCATTGACACCGGCCGACTCATCACTGACCATGCGACTTCCGAATTAAATGTTCATGTAACGATCCCCAAAAACTCCGGACCGCGAATTTTTATGAAAAAGACAACACAACGCTCTTTAGCTTTCACCGCATTGATTGTTTTCACCACGCTAGTGGGCGGCTGTGCAACTAAGGCAACGTTCGAGGTTGATTTTGATGAATACCGGGACTTTTCTAGCTATAAAAGTTTTCGCTGGTACGACGATGTCCATCCCTCAAAAGAAGCCGATTACCGGCAATACAACAGTTCGGACGCGCGCGTACGTGATCACGTAGATACTTATTTGCTAGAAAAGGGTTTTAAGCTGCTGCGTTCGGGCGCCGGTGATTTCTGGGTTAATTATCATATTTCCAAACAGAGCCACATGAATATAAGCAATTTTAGCGGTTACCCCTCTGCCGGCGCGCATGGCGCCGTATCTGCGGGCTCTTATGGTTCAGCCGTAGCAGTGGGCTACAGTAGTGGGCCGTCTGTAAAAAAGTACAAGGAAGGTACGGTGGTAATCGATATCATTGACGCCCAGAGCAGTAAAATTGTCTGGCGTGGAATTGCCGAGGGTAGGTTGCCGAAAAAGATGGATCGCGCAGTGCGAAATAAAACGGCGGCGGTAGTTACGCGCGAATTGCTTGATGGCTTTCCACCGAAGTAGATGCTTACTCTCAGTGGAGTTGCTAAAGCCCCCAGGTTAGATGCACCCTGAAATTGGTGTCGTCCGTCTTGCCGGTCCAGGCCACCCTGATTCGATCAGGCCGGCCTGGTCGATCAGAAATCTGGAGTTCATATCGCATAGCCGCATCCCAGCCGTGCACTTCGCTCTCGAGATACTGCTGCTGTAGCTCTAGTCGAGTGTAGTTGTAACTTATGTCGTCATCACCGCTCCGTGAACCCGCAGCAATAATGCGCAACCGGTGGCTGTCGTTAAAGGCATGCTGGAAATGCAGTCGTTGGGAAAACTGACTTTCGACTGAGCCATCTTCTCCAGCGTAGCTGGAGCGGTATTCGAGGCCCTGTGTGCCGGCCGTGACTTCGGGGCTAAACACCGAGCTCGTGTTGGCAGTGGCAGCCAGTGGGAATAGTGCAATCAGGGCGAAGGGTAGGGTTCGAGTCATCTAGATGGGCCAGTGAAATCGGCCAGTGTATTGCGCCCACTGCTGCAGACAATTCGAATATAGTGTGCTCGGGCTTCGGTTTTATCGATAAGATATTTGCCGATGGCTCCCTGTCTGAGGGGCCGTTATGCCTGCTTGAGCTTTGGTGTGACACGATGTTCACCTGCTTGCTGAAGCATCTGTTTGAATATGTGCGTTGATAGATCTCCACCTTCACCTCGACCTGCTGGCTTAATAGCGGTATTCTCACTAGCGGTTTTTTTTGCTTGCTTTGAAGTCGTGTTAACTGCAAGTGAGCCGGATACGCCATTTTTTCAAAACGTATAACGCAGGAATCAATTACAACTCAGAGGTAACTAGCTGCTAATGGATGTTAGACAGAATTAGCAGGGTGGCTACCCAAGTACACTTTAAAAATAGAAAATCCATTAAGCAATTGATAAATAGGGAGATTTACCATGAAGCTGAAACGCAGCGCACTTGTCACTGCAGCGGCTTGTCTGTTAGCAGCAGGCATGACCCACGGGGCAGATGATTCTACAAAACCCAATATTGTTGTCATTTGGGGAGATGACATTGGTCAATCCAATATTAGCGCTTACACACGTGGTGTAATGGGCTACACAACTCCCAATATCGACAGCATTGCCACAGAAGGCATGTTGTTTACTGATTATTATGCCGAGCAAAGCTGCACCGCAGGCCGTTCAGCCTTTGTTACCGGGCAAAATGTTTACCGCACCGGCTTGAGTAAAGTGGGTATGCCTGGCGCTGAAATTGGTATGCATGAAAAAGATCCTACTATTGCGGAAATGCTAAAAGGTCAAGGCTATGCGACGGGTCAGTTCGGCAAGAACCATCTTGGCGACAAAGATGAGATGTTGCCTACCAACCATGGCTTTGATGAATTTTACGGCAATCTATACCACTTAAATGCTGAGGAAGAACCCGAGCATAAAGACTACCCAAAAGACCCCAATTTTCGTAAAAACTTTGGCCCACGCGGTGTTATTCACAGCTATGCCGATGGACGTATTGAAGATACCGGCCCGCTGACCAAAAAGCGTATGGAAATTATCGATGATGACATAGCCGCTCGCTCCGCCAAGTGGATTGAAGAACAAGCCAAAGCGGGCAAGCCATTTTTTGCCTGGGTTAATTTCACTCATATGCATTTTCGCACCTACGCCAAGCCCGAAAGCGACGGCCAAGCAGGCCAATGGCAAAGTACCTATCATGACGTAATGATCGACCATGATAAAAATGTTGGTACGGTTCTGGATAAAATCGATG